>JBAVDD010000093.1:0-56746 GCA_049587035.1 Acidobacteriaceae bacterium
CCCAACTTCAGGCTCTCTACACTCTTGTATGATTCAGCTCTCATCGCAATAACCTCCCGGCCCCCATCCAAACTTCGGAGCGCTCCCTCATGCCTCAGCCCAATCCAGAACACATCCTTCAAACAGGTCTAGGCTTCTGGTCTGCGAAGACCCTTCTCAGCGCCGTAGAGATGCAGCTCTTCACCGAGCTAGCCAGGCAGCCCCGCCCGCTCTCCGAGCTCAGCGAGCGCCTCGGCCTTCACCCCCGCGCCGCCGCAGACTTCCTCGACGCGCTCGTCGCACTCGGCTTCCTCCAACGTCACGACGGCATCTATCGCAACACGCCCGACACCGACCTCTTCCTCGACAGCAAAAAGCCCTCCTACATCGGCGGCATCCTCGAGATGGCAAACCATCGCCTCTATCCCTTCTGGGGCAATCTCACCACCGCCCTCCGCACCGGAGAACCGCAAAACGAGACCAGCCGCGGCGAACCCAGTCCCTTCACCTCGCTCTACGCCGATCCCGCGTGCCTCGCAGGCTTCCTCAAGGCCATGACCGGCATCAGCCACGGCGCCAACATGACCATCGCTCGCCAGTTCGCATTCAAGGACTACACCTCCGCCGTCGACGTCGGCACCGCCCAGGGCGATCTCATCACCCAGGTCGCCCTCGCCCATCCCCACCTCACCGGCACCGGCTTCGATCTACCCGAAGTCGGCCCCATCTTCAAAGACTACGTAGCCACGAACAACCTCTCCACCCGCGTCCGCTTCCAGCCCGGCAGTTTCTTCGACCAACCCATCCCCTCAGCCGACGTAGTCATGATGGGCCACATCCTCCACGACTGGGATCTCCCCACCAAGTCCATGCTCATCCGCAAAGCCTACGAAGCCCTGCCCACCGGTGGCGCCTTCATCGTCTACGACTCCATCATCGATGACGACCGCTCCCAAAACGCCTTCGGCCTCCTCGCCAGCCTCAACATGCTCATCGAAACGCCCGGCGGCTTCGACTACACCGGCGCCGACTGCATGGGCTGGATGCAGCAGGCAGGCTTCCACTCCACACGCGTCGAACCTCTCCTTGGCCCCGAGTCCATGGTGATCGGCATAAAGTAACCTTCGCCGGGTAGACTGAACAAGCATGTCAACCGAACCCATACCCGTACCCGCCGCCTCAACGTACACCACCATCGCCAACATCGGCCACCACGAAGGCCAATCCGTAACCATCCGCGGCTGGCTCTACAACCTCCGCGCCTCCGGCAAGCTTCTCTTCCCCATCTTCCGCGACGGCACCGGTACCATCCAGGGCATCGTCCCCAAAGCCGCCGTACCCGAGCACGTATTCGAGACCCTCAAGTCCCTGACCCTCGAATCCTCCCTCACCGTCACCGGCCGCGTCCGCGCCGACACCCGCGCACCCTCCGGCTTCGAGCTCGACGTCGACGACCTCACCGTAACCCAGCGCGTAGCCGACGAAACCCCCTTCCCCATCCAGCTAAAAGAAGCCGGCGTCGACTTCCTCATGGAGCACCGCCACCTCTGGATCCGCACCCCCCGCCAATCCGCCATCCTACGCATCCGCGCAACAATCATGCGCGCCGCCGCCGAATACTTCGACACCAACGGCTTCATCCGCACCGATCCACCCATCCTCACCCCCAACGCCTGCGAAGGCACTTCTGAACTCTTCGAGATGGACTACTTCGACCAGGACAAAGCCTACTTAACCCAATCCGGCCAGCTCTACGTCGAAGCCACCGCCATGGCCTTAGGCCGCGTCTACAGCTTCGGCCCCACCTTCCGCGCCGAAAAATCCAAAACCCGTCGTCACCTCACCGAGTTCTGGATGATCGAACCCGAAGTCACCTACATGGACCTCGACGGCCTCATGGACCTCGCCCAGTCCTTCCTAACCCACATCATCAAACGCGTCCTCGAAGCCCACACCCCCGACCTGAAAACCATAGGCAAAGACGTCACCAAGCTCGAAGCCATCATCACCCCCTCGCCCTACCCGCGCCTAACCTACGACGAAGCCCACGCCATGCTCCTCAAAGCCCACGACGACGGCCTGATCGAAACCGCCCACATCTACGGCGACGACTTCGGCAGCCCCGACGAGACCTTCATCAGCTCCCAATTCACCAAGCCCGTAATGGTGCACCGCTACCCCGCGGCAGTAAAAGCCTTCTACATGCAGCCCGACCCCGTCGACCCCACCAAGGCCCTCTGCGTAGACGTGCTAGCCCCCGAAGGCTACGGCGAAATCATAGGCGGCTCGCAACGCGTAGACGACTACAACCTGCTAGCCACCCGCATAGCCGAACACAACCTACCGCAAGCAGCCTTCCAGTGGTACCTCGACCTGCGCAAATACGGCACCGTCCCCCACTCAGGCTTCGGTATGGGCATAGAACGCTGCGTAGCCTGGATCTGCGGCTTAGAACACGTGCGAGAAACCATCCCCTTCGCCAGAACCCTCAACCGCATCTACCCGTAAGACATCTCGTCAAACCACATTCGCGTAAACGCACAGGATCGGCTATCGAGACACGTTATAAATGAATCCAAAACATCCCTATATCAACTATGTACCATCCTTGCTATTGTTGACTCACGATGGGCATGACGCTTGACATTTGGCGAAGGAAAGGCGAAAATTTCATGATGCACACTCCCACCGTTTCTCCGTTTCGCGAAATGGGGGCTTATGAAGCACTCTGGTCACAGAGTGGCGCGAGTTTCAAGACTTTAGCTGAGAAATTCGCCTCGCCTGGAGCAGAACTACCCTCTTCTCATGTACAAGCATCAATAACGAATAAGTTTGCGAGTCTGGCGCTAGATGTACTCAAGACAGCTGGGGTTGGCCCTTTTGGCGTGAAAATTAGAGGTACTGCAGACTTTCCCACCGGATTAAAGGACGCGGCCCACCCTTTAGCGCTTCTCTATTTTCGAGGCTGGTGGGAACATCTCGAAAATCGTGCAATCGCCGTAGTCGGAACTAGGCAGCCAAGCCAAAATGGTGCAGCGAGTGGCCGCACACTGGTTCGGGAGCTCGTCAGAAATTACAAGATGACTATCGTGTCTGGCTTAGCAAAGGGCGTCGACACAATCGCACATACAACTGCTATTAGGGAGGGCGGCGCCACAGTGGCTGTTCTCGGAACTCCCATTCACGAGGCCTTCCCTGCAGATAATAGGAAGTTGTTCGATGAAATCGCCCGGAACCATCTGATCATCAGCCAGGTGCCAATTTATCGATGGACAACAAGCCCTTATCCAAGCCGAAAGTTTTTCTTCCCTGAGAGAAACGTGACTATGTCTGCTCTCACCTCGGCGACAGTGATTGTTGAGGCTGGTGAAACCTCTGGCACTTTGATTCAAGCTCGCGCTGCGTTGGCTCAAGGCCGGAAACTATTTCTATTAGAGGAGTGCTTCCGCGACAAGACATTGAGTTGGCCACTCACGTATTTGAAAAAAGGTGCTATCCGGGTTGGCTCAGCCTCGGAAATTATGGAGCACATGCCCGATGCTCTTACAAATTGACGATCTGACTAGACTAGATCATTTTTTGATCAGTCCCGCTGACACCTGCTACTACATACGCGAGTACACAAGCCGTGAGGGCTACCAAGCTAGCCCGAATAATCAGCTTGTATTCAATCTCAAGTGCCCACTAGGAGCCACCTCTGGCCGTCTTCATTACAAGCAGATAGCAGTACGACAAGCTGCGAAAGATATAGCTGATGCCCTTAGCGGGCTCCAAGTAGACGGCGTCGTCTTTATTCCCCTTCCGCCTTCTAAATGCTCGGGTTCTCCGCTGCACGACCCTCGCGTTAGGGACATGCTCCGCGAAGCCGAGACTAGGATTGGGATTCGCGTGGTAGAAGCACTTAGTACAGTAGTCGATCGGGAGGCAGCTCATGTGAACGATGAGCGTCCTACTGTTGACGAAGTTGCGGCGACCTTGCAGGTAAGCTCCTTGGATTGGACAAACGCACGGACTGTGGTCGTCTTTGACGATGTCCTTGTCACAGGGACTCAATTTAAAGCGGCGGTCCAGCTATTGAGGTCGCACAACCCGAATGCAGAATTTATCGGAATGTTTTGGGTTCGACGGAGAATAACGGCTTAGAAATAGTCGGGTGCTGGGCGCCAAATTCCTACGCCACAGCCAACTCCAGACTCTTCGCCACCTGCCCCAGCACCTGCGTCGGATGCACCGGCTTCGCCAGCAGCGGAAACCGATGCCCAGCATCATACGCACTTATCAAATCCAAACTAGTAGCATGCCCTGAAAACAGCACCACCTTGCACCCCGGAGCCATCGCCACCAACCCCAGCGCCAGCTCCACGCCATTCATCCCCGGCATCGCCACATCGCTGATCAGCAGGTCCGGAGGCTGCACACTCGCAATCTCCAGTGCCGTCCGTCCGTTATACGCCCGCACCGTGTTATACCCCGCCCTGGTCAGAATCATCGCCAGCGTATCGGCCACCAGCGGCTCATCGTCCACCACCAGCACAATCGGCCTGTTTTCGCTGCTTTCCGTCAAATCCTCCACTGGAACCTGATCCAGCGGAACTTCCATCACATTCAGTAACCTGTCCATCGGGCAACCCTCTATCAAGACCCTAAGCGACTCGTTTCATTATGGGTTAACTCTTTCCCATCTCCTTCCATCTCTTTCCAATCACCTCTCGTCTCAGCCAAATCATGTCTCAAAAGTCCTTGGATTAGCATCTCGAAAGCGATACGTCGTATCACCTTCATATTCTTTTAGGTATTTTATTTGTCGTAATTAGGCAACGACTCGTTACGTTATCGCGTCGATTACATGATAGGGTCATTGGTATAGGGAGGCCTGTCCATGGACGACAACGAGAGAGTCCCAGATGCCCGCGTTCGCTTCCGCTCGATTTTGCAGACGGATGTCCCCAAAGGACGTGACGGTAAACATAAGAAAATCATCACCGAGTTGCTCGACGACATTGCCCACCTCAAGGTCGGCTCCGCCTTAAGAATCCCCCTCGCCGACCTACCCGACACCAAAGAGAACATTCGCGCCGCCCTCAGCCGTGCCGCCATCCAGAAAGAAATCGCCCTCGCCACCTCCAGCGACACCGAGTTCCTGTACGTCTGGAAGACCAACGAAGGCAACTAGCCCCCGCGGCCAACCCGGCCCAGCCACTCTCCACACTCCAAATCGACACCCCGCTCGATACCCAAGCTCTATCTCACTTCCCCCCGACGCACCTCTGCGCCCCGCGCGCACATCCAACTCCCATCTAAATCAAGCCGCAGCTCGAGAGGACACCATGAACATCGCCGCCAACGCCACCGAACTCATCGGCCGCACGCCCCTGGTCCAACTGAATCGCGTGACCGCCGGCTGTAACGCTCGCGTGGTCGTCAAGCTCGAGAGCAACAACCCCGTCTCCAGCGTCAAAGATCGCATCGGTTTCGCCATGATCCAGGCCGCCGAGCGCGAAGGCAAGATCACCCCCGGCGTCACCACCCTCATCGAGCCCACCAGCGGCAACACCGGCATCGCCCTCGCCTTCGCCGCCGCCGTCAAAGGCTACAAAATCATCCTCACCATGCCCGAAACCATGTCCCTCGAGCGCCGCATCCTGCTCCTCGCCTTCGGTGCTGAAATCGTCCTAACCCCCGGCCCCAACGGCATGAAGGGCGCCATTGCCAAGGCAGAAGAGATCCTCGCCCAGACCCCCAACGGCTACATGCCCCAGCAGTTCAACAACCCCGCCAACCCCAAAATCCACCTCGACACCACCGGCCCCGAGATCTGGAACGACACCGACGGCACCGCCGACATCCTCATCTCCGGCGTCGGCACCGGCGGCACCCTAACCGGCGTCAGCGAGTACATGAAAGCCCGCAACCCCAACTTCTGGACCGTAGCCGTAGAACCCACCGACAGCGCCGTCCTCTCCGGCGGCAAGCCCGGCCCCCACAAGATCCAGGGCATCGGCGGCGGCTTCATCCCCCAGGTCCTCGACACCAACCTCATCGACGAAATCATCCAGGTAACCAACGACGAAGCCCTCACCATGGCCCGCCGCCTACCCAAGGAAGAAGGTCTGCTCGTAGGAATCTCCAGCGGCGCCGCCGTCCACGCAGCATTAAAAGTGGCCAACGAACCCCGCCACGCCAACAAACTAATCGTAGTCATCATCCCCAGCTCCGGCGAGCGCTACCTCTCCACCGTCCTCTTCGACGACCTACGCCAGCAAGCCCTCAACACCCCCATCTCTCCCATCACCACCTAACGGCTCTTTCCAATAGATCGTCTACTGGTGTATACCTATCTCCGGTAGATGTTCTACGGGAGAGACGAAAATGGCTCGATCGAAAAAAGAGCAGGAGATGCTACTCGGTACGCTCGACATGCTCATCCTGCAAACCCTCGTCCTGGGAGCCGCGCACGGACACACGATCGCGCACGTGATCGAGCACACATCCGACGACGTGCTGCAGATCGAGCAGGGATCGCTCTATCCGGCGCTTCATCGGCTGGAAGATCGGCGCTGGGTCTCGTCTTATTGGGGAACGAGCGAGAACAACCGCAAGGCGCGCTTTTATCGGCTGACGGCGGCCGGACGCAGACAGCTTATGGCGGAGACCAACCGCTGGCAGACCATGGTAAAGGCGATCGGACGCGTGCTGAGGTCTACCGCCCGCGCAGCTGAGCAGGAATGAAGGATTGCCGATGAGCTTCCGCCGCTATCTTCGACGACGCCATTGGGACGGGGAGCGCATGCGCGAGATGGAGGCCCATCTTTCGCAGGAGACAGACGACAACATAGCCCGCGGCCTGACACCGCAGGAAGCGCGCCGCCAGGCGCATATCAAGTTCGGCAATCCGGCCATCATCCGCGAGGAGATCTGGCAGATGAACAGTTTTTCCTTGATCGAGAATCTGGCCCAGAACATTCGTTATGCCATCCGGCAGTTGCTCCGCAGTCCCGGCTTCGCAGCTACCGCGGTCCTCATGCTGGCCTTCGGCATCGGCGCCACCACCGCCATCTTCTCCATCGTCGACGGCGTTCTCCTGCGCCCACTGCCCTTTCCCAACCCCAACCGCCTCGTCACCCTCGGCGACCTGGTGAGCGGGTACCACTGGACCGACCCCGGCTTCGTGACCGCACCCGAGGTGGCGACGTACCAGCGCGACACGCGCTCCTTTCAGAGCCTTGGCGCTTTCGCTTACGCGAGCTATGCGCTTTCGGGAGTTGGCCAGCCCGCCCAGATCCAGGCAGGCCGCATGACGCCCTCTGTCTTCTCCGTGCTAGGCGTCGCTCCGCTGCTGGGCCGCGTGTTCACCTCCGAGGAAGATCGGCAGAAGACCCGCGTCGCGGTGCTGAGCTACGCCGCCTGGAAGAGCCGCTTCAACGCCAATCCCCATGTAATTGGAACCACCATCGACCTTGACCGGGAGCCCTATACCATCATCGGCGTTATGCCAAAGAGCTTCAGGTTTCCACTGTGGCCCAATCTCCACGGTTGGGAGCTATGGGTACCCATGAGCTTCACTGCGCAGGAACTTTCGCCGGAGGCCGGAGGGAACTGGGGGTATCTGTTTATGGTTGGCCGACTCAAGCCCGGTGTCACGGCAGCGCAGGCGCAGGACGACGCGCGCGTGGTGGCTGCGCAGATCATGCGTGACTTACCGTCCGACTTAACGAACCTCCATATCAAGCCTGTGGTCTTTCCGCTGCACACAACCACGGTTGCCGATGCGCGTCCATTGCTGCGCATCCTTTTTCTTGCTGTGACCGTAGTGCTTCTGATCGCGTGCGCAAACTTTGCGGGATTGCTACTAGTGCGTGCGATCCGGCGACAGCGCGAGACGGCGGTGCGGCTGGCGCTGGGAGCGTCGGCCAAGACGCTGCTGGGCCAGACGATCCTTGAGAGCCTCGTCATCAGCGTGATGGGCGCCATGCTCGGAATCGGACTGGCCGGTCTGGCTATCGCTATCGGAAGAAGCTTTTTGCCGAACCAAGTGCCACTGACGAACCAGATCACGCTCAACTGGACGGTGGCGGCCTTCGCGCTTCTGCTGGCGTTGCTCACGGGTGGGCTGTGCGGGCTGGCTCCGGGCTTCGCAGCCCTGCGCACCAACGTGAACGCCTCACTCAAAGAAGGCGCACGTAGCGGCTCGGCAAGCGGCGCACAAGCGCGCTTACGTTCGGTGCTGGTGGTGGCGGAGATTGCGATCGCGTTGGTACTGCTGTGCGCTTCAGGGCTGTTTCTGCGCAGCTACATGAAGATGAGCGATGTGGACCTCGGGTTCCAGCCCAACCGCGTGACCACCGCCTCCTATGCGCTGCCGCAGAAAGGATACGCGACGCAAGCGCGAGTCGATGCCTTTGATAGCCAACTGCTTCTCCGCCTGGGTCAGTTGCCGGGGGTTCAATCCGTCGGCCTGACCGACACCCCATACGGCGGCTTGGGCCAGCCCTTTATCGCGGAAGGCTATGTGAATCCGCGCGGAGCCGGGGTGACAGTGGCCGACAACCCCGGGGTGATCGGCCACTATTTCAAGGCGATGGGCATTCCGATACTCCGGGGCCGCTATTTTACGGATTCGGATCATGCGAATGGTCAGCTCGTAGTCATCGTCAACCATAAGTTTGCGGAGCACTATTGGCCGAACCAGAACCCCCTCGGGAAACGCCTGCGCTACGGCCCGCAGAGATCTATCTATCCGTGGATGACAGTAGTCGGCGAAGTGGCCGACGCGAAGTTTAAGCCCGACAGCGACGCGATCCAGGAACGGGTCTACCAGCCTGTGGCGCAAATCGAGAAAGCTCTCGGTACCTATGCAACGCCTGCCGACCTGAACGGCAACGGTGGCGCCATCGTCGTGCGCTCCGCGCTGCCTCCAGAGCAGATGGAAGACGCGCTGCTTGCGACGGTCCGCGCTATTGACCCGCAACTGCCTCTCACGCAGATGCAAACCCTGGACCAGGTAATCGCAGGGACCGAACGTTTGCGCCGCTTCAACACGGTCGTGATCTCCAGCTTTGCTCTCGCCGCGGTTCTGCTGGCCATGCTTGGCATCTCCAGCATCATCTCCTTTTCCGTTGCCTCCCGCATGCAGGAGATGGGAATTCGCCTGGCCCTCGGCTCGCAGCGCTCGGCCATCGTGCGCCTCGTCCTCTCCTCCGGCCTCAAATTGGCTGCCGTGGGCTGCATTCTGGGACTGGCAGGCGCAGCCGCCGCGGCCAGTGTGCTGCGCTCCTTCCTCTTTCACGTGAGCCCCTTCGATCCAGCGGTGATGGCGCTCGCGGCGCTCGCCGTCCTTGTCCTGGCGATTGCGGCTTCAGCCCTCCCTGCTCTCAACGCCGCATCGGTCGACCCAATGCAGACCTTGCGCGGAGAGTGATCCATCGCGATGATCGCGCGCGGCTGCGGCCCAACCAACATCCGCCGCGCTATCATCAACCCACGATGAACCTCTTCGAATCCATCAGCGAAGACACCCGCGTCGTCCGTGAGCGCGACCCCGCCGCAACCTCCCGGCTCATGGTCCTGCTCTGCTACCCCGGCCTGCAGGCCGTCTGGGTCTATCGCATCAACCACTGGCTCTGGTGCAAAAAATTCAAGCTCCTCGCCCGCCTACTCTCCCAGGTCGCCCGCTTCTTCACCGGCGTCGAGATCCACCCCGGCGCCACCATCGGCCGCCGCCTCTTCATCGACCACGGCATGGGCGTCGTCATCGGCGAAACCGCCACCGTCGGCAACGACGTCACCCTCTACCAGGGCGTCACCCTCGGCGGCACCGGCAAAACCGGCGGCAAGCGCCACCCCACCCTCCTCGACAACGTCTTCGTCGGCAACAACGCCAACATCCTCGGCAACATCACCATCGGCGAAAACTCCCGCGTCGGCGCCGGCTCTGTCGTCCTCCGCGACGTACCACCCGACTCCACCGTCGTCGGCGTCCCCGCCCACATCGTCTACCAGGCCGGCAAGCGCGTCCTCATCACCGACCCCCACGACATCAACGACCCACTCTCCGACGTCCTCATCGCCCTCGCCGACCAGGTCAACTCCCTCCAGTCCCGCCTCGAGCGCCTCGACGGCGAGCTCCACCAGACACCCCCGGTCCCACTCGCCTCCCCCCTCATGGCCGAGCAGGAAGAACGAGCCCAGTACCGCACCGAGCTGCAATCCCGCACCGACTACGTAGCCAACGGCGAGGGCATCTAGCCTCCCAAAACACCCCTTAAATACACCCGGGACGCCCGTCTGCCGAAAAAGCAGCTCAAGCGTCCCGCGCGCAGCACATAACCGGGTTCAACCCCGCCTAAAACTCACACTAGAACTAGGGCTTTTTGGGCGTAGCCGCCGAAGCCGTAGTCTCCGTCCGAGGCAGCATATTCTTGGGCACAGGCGGCGGCGTCACCACATAAGCCACTTTTTCCCTCGACATAGGCTCCGGAGCCGACAGCGGCCACACATACGGCGCTTGTGTAGTGTTCCCATAACCCATTCTAGGATAACGACTTACAGCAACAGTAGAACGGTCGAACCGCACATACACATCAGCCTTGTCCTTGTTCTTCCGCTTGGAAAGCAACGGCTCCTCACTGCTCAGCTCGAAGCTGTGACCACCCACCGTAAACGCCAGCCGGTCCCCATCAAACCCATCAGGAACCTTAACTCCCCCAGCCAAAGGCCCCATGGACACCACCGCCGTCCCTACACCCGGCACAAAGAAGTACATAAACCCTGTGCGCTCAATATCATAGTTCAGCTGAACCTTGCCCACCATGCCATCAATCATCAACACCCCGTCGCGCACCCGCGCCGAGATCAGACGATCCGGCATCGTGTTATGCCAATCCCCGCTATGTGTTGAAGACAAGGAGTTTGTCCGCGATGCCGTTGACGCCGGAACCAGCTTTGCCTGCGCCTGCGCCTGCCCAACGGCAGCTGCAGCAAGAGCCCCCAAAGCGAATGTCGTACAAATCTTGGTAGAAAATGAAGACACAAATACCTCCAATCGATTTCTTGTCGTAGATTGTTTTGGTTCCTTACGACATCGATAGAAGCATCTGCATAACCAAATCCTTGTGTCCTACAATCAAACAGTTACAGCCGAACAATCTTTAGTACTATGCAAACCTTTGCGTGCAGATGTGCGAAGTTTCTACCCACCAACATCGCCGAAACCCGCCGCTCAGCCCTCAACCCCAGCCAGCGCCGTTGCATCCACCAGCGGCTTAGCCTGCGTTCCGAGCAGCTCAATCGAACGCAGCATCTGTTCGTGTTTCAGCGTTCCGCCACTCATCATGAAGCTGAACCGGGATACGCCTCCGAGAGCATCACTAACAGCGTGCATCTTCCGCGCAACGAGCTCAGGATCTCCAACAAAGAAAGCCCCACCTTCAGACCTCTGCGCGTCAAACGCGGCACGCGTGGGTGGCGGCCAGCCACGCTCGCGCCCAATGCGGGTAAAGGTGGTGGCGTAGGGGGGCCAGAGGGTGTCCGCAGCCTCCTGGGTTGAGTCCGCGAGGAAACCGATGGCGTGTACGGCTACGTCAAGGGATTCGGGTGCGTGGCCGGCGCGGCGGCCTGCCTCGCGATACAAGTCGACGAGCGAGCGAAAGCGATGAGGTTCACCGCCGATGATCGCGACGGTTAGCGGAAGGCCAAGCAGGCCAGCGCGGGCGAAGGACTGCGGAGTTCCACCGGCTCCGAGGCGAATGGGCAGTTGCGCCTGTAGCGGCCGCGGCCAGACACCTTGTCCGGTAAGCGAGGCACGGTGTTTGCCCTGCCACTCGACGCGGGTCTCGTCACGGAGCTTCAGCAGCAGGTCTAGCTTCTCGGAGAAGAGCTCGTCGTAGTGTTTGGTGTCGTAGCCGAAGAGCGGGTAGGACTCGATGAATGAGCCGCGTCCTACGATGATCTCGGCGCGACCCTGCGAGATGAGGTCGAGCGTGGCGAAGTCCTGGAAGACGCGGACTGGATCGTCGGAGCTTAGGACGGTGACTGCGGAAGTTAGGCGGATGTTGGTGGTGCGCGCGGCCGCGGCGGCTAACAGGACTGCGGGCGAAGAGGCGATGTACTCTTCGCGGTGGTGTTCGCCGATGCCGTAGATGTCTACGCCTGAGCGATCAGCTAGTTCGATCTCCTCAAGGAGATCGCGGACGCGCTGGGAGCCTAGTTCGGCGGGGGATTGGTTGGAGCCGAGGACGGTCTCCACGAAGCTGTCGATACCTACTTGCATGATGTGGATTGGATGATTGGGTTGGAGATGGGACTCATCGTGTCCAGAGGAGCCTTTTGGCCCGAACGAGCCCACCTCAACGCCGAATCGTCCTCCCGGGCCACGCGAAGCCGGCCGCCGTCCGCTAGGACCCGTGTTCCAATAGAGAGGTAAAGGATCCTACGAACTCATGCCTCTGAACTGCGGAATCGTCGGGCTGCCGAACGTCGGCAAGTCCACCATCTTCAACGCGCTTACTGCTGCCGAAGCACAGGCGGCGAACTACCCGTTTTGCACCATCGATCCGAACGTTGGCATTGTGCCGGTTCCAGACGCGCGCATGGACCGCATTGTGACCATGGTGAAGCCGCACTCGATTGTGCCGACCACGATGGAGTTTGTGGACATCGCCGGGATTGTAGAGGGAGCGAGCAAGGGCGAAGGCCTTGGCAACCAGTTCCTCTCACACATTCGTCAGACGGACGCGATCCTACATGTGGTGCGCTGCTTTGAGGATCCGGAGGTGATCCACGTTGCGGGCGGCGTGAATCCGATGAACGACATCGAGATCATCAACACTGAGCTGCTCCTGGCGGATCTGGACACAGTGGAGAAGCGGCTCTCCAAGTCGGAGAAAGCGGCCAAGAGCCCCAGCGCGACCGCGGCGCAGAAGAGTGAGTTGAGCGCGGTTCGCAAGCTCCATGAAGCGCTGGGCGCGGGCAAACCGGCGCGAACGGTAGAGCTGGCGGATGATGAGAAGGTTCCGGCGCGGGACTTGTTTTTGATCACGTCGAAGCCGCAGCTTTATGTGGCGAACGTGGATGAAGCGGGCATTGCGGATGGCAATGCGTACACCAAACTGGTGGAGCAGCGTGCTGCGGAAGAGGGCAGCGAGGTGGTGCGAATCTGCGGCGCGATGGAGGCAGAGATCTCTCAGCTTGAGCCCGCGGAGCGCGTCGAATTTTTGGAGGCTGCGGGACTACATGAGCCGGGGTTGAACCGGCTGATCCATGCGGCCTACCGGCTGCTGGGTTTGATTACGTACTTCACGTCGGGTGTTCAGGAGGTTCGCGCTTGGACGATTAAGCGCGGGACGAAGGCTCCCGGAGCCGCGGGCGTGATCCACTCGGACTTCGAGCGCGGCTTCATCAAGGCCGACTGCTACGCCTGCGAAGACCTCTTCCGCCTCGGCAGCGAGCAGGCAGTAAAAGAAGCAGGCCTCCTCCGCTCCGAAGGCAAGGAGTACGTAGTAAAGGACGGCGACATCCTGTTCTTCAAGTTCAACGTGTAAGCGACAATCTCTCCAAATGTGGTGCGTGATATGCAGGCTTGCTCGGATCGAATGGAGCCCATGTCACGTCGTAATGATGAATGACGGTGGCTTTCTTCGATCTTGGAAACGAGTAGACGCTCAGCTCACCTTCGATAGCAGAACTGTGTGTATACAAAACCAGCAACGGTTTCGACCCGGAACGATCGATCATCAAGGATTCCGCACTGGTGGAGAGAATCAACTCCAACTTAGACCCGTGGCGGCGGAATACCTGCAGAATGCAGTTTCCAGTACCTCCGCACTGATCCACACCGAATCCTCCCGTAATCAGCTCTGGAACCCCATCTCCGTCGAGATCAGCCCATTGGTAGCTTTCGTCGGAGGCCAGGTCAAATAATTCCGCATCACCAGTGTCACCGAAGAAATCCTTATCGGGCCGCATCGAATCGACGATATCGTCCGTGATCTCTACCAGAAAATCATGGTTAATCTTCATCTGCCGAATGATCGGTCTCCGGTAGAAGTCATGATCCATCTGGCGCCACTGCCAGTGGAAAGGTTTGTGATCAACCGCAGCAGTGTTGATAGCAAACACGCAGAGGGCTGTGGCGATCGCGAGAAACTTCATGCGGGCGAGCATATAGCACCGGCTGCACGCGCATGGAACTAGATATGTGTCGTGCGAGGTACGTGTTTTGTCTTCGGAGGTCCGTACGAGGAGTTCTTGCCGCAAACTAAGGATAGATATGGCGAAGAAGAAGTTGCGCGTAGGTGTGTTGTTTGGCGGCAGGAGCGGCGAGCATGAGGTGTCGCTGCGGTCGGCGCGGTCGATTTTGAAGGCGATCGATCGCAAGAAGTATGACGTGGTGGAGTTGGGGATCAGCCAGGAGGGGCGCTGGCTGGGCAGTGGAGCGGCGCAGGCGATGCTGGCGGCTGAGGCTGTGGGTAGGGGCGAGGAGACTGCAGAGCTTTCGATAGTGGCCGCGGCCGGGGAGCCGGGAGCGGGGACTGGCCTGGACGTCGTGTTCCCAGTGCTGCATGGGACATTTGGTGAAGACGGCACGGTGCAGGGGCTGTTTGAGTTGGCCGACGTAGCCTATGTGGGGTCTGGCGTGCTGGGCTCCGCGGCGTCCATGGATAAGGATGCGATGAAGCGGATGTTTGTAGCTGCCGGGTTGCCGCTTACGCCGCACGTTACACTTCTGCGAAGCGAGTGGAAGGCTGATCCGAAGAAAGCTACGCGCGCGATCGAGAAGGCGCTGCGTTACCCGGTGTTTGTGAAGCCGGCAAATCTTGGGAGTTCGGTGGGGATCAGCAAGGTGAAGACGCGGAAGGATCTCGCTGCGGCGATGGATTTGGCTGCGAGTTTCGACCGCAAGATTGTGATTGAAGAGGGCGTGGGTGGACCGGGCGTGAAGCCGCGTGAGTTGGAGGTTGCGGTGCTGGGAAATGACGCGCCCGAGGCCAGCGTGGTGGGCGAGATTGTGCCGGCGAAGGAGTTCTATGACTATGAGGCGAAGTACGAGCTGAGTGGGCCTGATGAGAGTGTTTGCATGATTCCCGCGAAGCTGAGCGCGGCGGATGTGAAGAAGATTCGTGCGATGGCCGTCGCGGCCTTCAAAGCTTGCGATTGCGCGGGATTGGCGCGGGTGGATTTTTTGATGGCCCCTGCAGTGAAGGGGCGTGGCGGAAAGGTGAAGCCCGCAGAGATTGTGCTGAACGAGGTGAATACCATGCCGGGGTTTACGTCGATCAGTATGTACCCGAAGCTGTGGGCCGCGAGCGGGTTGGCGTACTCGACGTTGATTGACCGGCTGATTGAGCTGGCGATGGAGCGGCACAGGGAAAAGATGGAGACGAGCTTCTCGCGGTAGGGCGTCGGGGGAGTTGCGCATTAGCGCTTGCGGGCAAGAGGCTTAAGATAGAGACAATGAGTTCGACGACAACTTCGCTTACCTTGACGGACATTCTTGCAGCACGCGACCGGATTGGCGCTGCGGTGTACCGCACGCCGTGTACGCGGTCCGAGATGCTCTCACGCATGACCGGACTAAACGTTTTTTTGAAGTTGGAAAACCTGCAGATGACGGGCAGCTTCAAGGAGCGCGGCGCGCTGAACAAGATCGCGATGCTCACGCCGGAGCAGGCTAAGCACGGCGTCGTAGCCGCGAGCGCGGGCAACCATGCGCAGGGCGTGGCGTACCACGCGACGCGGCGGGGGATTCGCGCGGTGATCGTGATGCCGCTGACGACTCCGCTGGTGAAGGTGACGGCCACACGCGGGTTTGGCGCGGAGGTGGTGCTGCACGGCGGCAACTACGACGAGGCTTGCAGTGAGGCTGTGCGGATCTGCGAGGCGGAGGGCATGACGTTCATCCATCCGTTCGATGATCCGCTGGTAATGGCGGGGCAGGGGACGATTGGCCTCGAGATTTTGGAGCAGGTGGAAGACCTGGAGGCCGTGGTGGTGCCGATTGGCGGCGGCGGCCTGATTGGCGGCATTGCGTGCGCGGTGAAGGAGATGAAACCGAGCATGCGCGTGATCGGCGTGCAGACGTCGCGGCTGCCCTCGATGCGCGATGCCATCGAGGCGCACCATCCTGTCACACTGGAGCCGGCGACGACCATTGCCGACGGCATTGCGGTGCGGCGCGCGGGTGAGGTCACCTTTCCCGTCGTCGCACGGTATGTGGATGAGATTGTTACGGTCGACGAAGATGAGATCGCGAGCTCCATTCTTACGTTGCTGGAGCGGGAGAAGACGCTGGCAGAAGGCGCGGGCGCTACCGCGCTGGCGGCGCTGCTGCAGCGTCGGACGAGTCTCACTGAGGGCATGCGCACGGCTGTGCTGGTGTGCGGCGGCAACATCGATGTCACGCTTCTAAGCCGGATTATCGAGCGCGGCCTGGTGCAGGACGGACGCTTGATCCGGCTGCGGATTCATCTGCTGGATAAGCCCGGTGCGCTTACCGAGTTGACGACACTGATTGCGGCGCATCGCGTGAACATTGTGGACACGCTGTATAACCGCGCGTACTACGGCGTGAACCTTGGTGATACCGCCATCGACATTACGATGGAGACGCGCGGGCGCGAGCAGGTGGAGGAGTTGCTTGCAGCCATGAGCAACGCGGGATACAAGTACAGCCGCGTGCTGTAGGTCTTGGTCCTGTGCGGACGGCGGGAGGCGCTTCGAGCGGGAAGTGCTGCGGGTTTGGGGGAATCTGGGTCGTTATTCTCCAAAGGTAACGTTACTCGCGATACTTAACGCAGAGGCGTTTTTCATTGGGGAGATTTTGGGCCGCGATTCTGGTTTTGGGGTTGGGTATTGGGTGTGGAAGCGCCAACGCGCAGATGGGCCTTTACGCGATGGGGAGCGGTGGGTTCCTGGGGTCGGTGACGGCTTCGAGCGGGTCGCTGGTGTTCTCGCAGAACAGCTTGTCGGCTTACGGCGGAACGTTTGGTTTCTATGACACGCTGGCGCGCCTTGGGCCGGTGAGGTTTGGCGGCGATGCGCGGTATGTGATCGAGTCCAGCGATGGAAGCACGCCGTATGGCAACCAGATTCGCAGCGGACTAATTGGGCCGCGCGTGGCGCTGTTCAGCCATGCTGCGCCGTTCAGTCCGTATCTTCAGTTTGAGATTGGCGGCACGAGCACGAACTACGGGCACTACGCTTCGCGCTCGAGCAGCTTTGCGTACCAGGTGCAGTTTGGGCTGGACTATACCGTCGCACCGCACATTGACGCGCGCATCGAGTACGGCGGCGGCAAGATCGGATCGGCGTTCAACGGCTATCGGCAGGAGATGCAGCAGGTGGGCATCGGGGTCGTGGCGCGCTGGTAGTGTGTGCCCTTATCGCGAGCCCGCTCCCATGAGAATGAGGGAGCGCTGGGCAAAGGGTGAGTAGACGAGGAAGGTCATGCAGCCCAGCGCCAGGCCGTAGTTGATGTGGTGGAGCAAGAGAAACGGGGAGAGAGCCCAAAGCACATCCAACGGCAGGATGAGCGGCCAGAGTTTGCGATACTTGTCGCGGAATCCTGGCGCATAGAACAAAGCTGCGCACAGAAGAAAGGTGCGTACCGGGATCAGCAGGGCCGCGGTCACGATCATCAAGAGGAAGACCTGCGCTGCGTGTGGCAGTGGCGACATCAGCTCGTTGATCTCGACGAGGTTCGCGAGAGCGCCAATGTAGAACCCCAGGTACATGGCCTGCAACAGTAGAAAGAGCGTCTGCACTACGGCGTGCGAGCTGTGGGGCAGATCGTCTGGCGTGGAGAGCACGCGGTCGAATAATCCGGCTCGTGCGGCGGGAGCGGGAGCGGCGAGTTCGTTGAAGGGTGGGAGCTCACGCGGACTGATCTCGTCCGGCGCGATGCGTTCCACAGGGGCTAGAAAGCGATACCCTCGACGGGCGAGAGTTTCGACAAACCGCGGCTGGCTGGCTTTGTCGCCGAGGGCGTCGCGCAGGCGGTTGATCGCCGAGTTCAAGCCATGCTCGTAGTCCACGAAGGTTCCGCCGGGCCATAGCTCGCGGCATATCTCTTCGCGGGTCAGCATCTCGCCGGGACGTTCCAGTAACAGGAAGAGGACCTGGAACGGCTGCGCGTGCAGCTTCACCCGCACCCCTTTGCGGCGCAGCTCCCCGGTGGCTGAGTCCGCCTCGAAGACACCGAAGCGATACCGCGCAGGGGGGCGAAGCGCGGACGTGCTCGGGTTAGGCGTTGGTGAGTGCTGCTCGGGCATTCGTAGTCTCGGGCGTTCGTAGTGTAGTGTAGCGGATTCGACCTCCTACTCCGGGTCTGCGCTGCCGGTGAGAACTTTCGGCAAGCAATGTATTTTCTGTGGCTTGCGCCGTGAGGAACAAACACTCTCGGGTGAGTTCTGTTGCATTGCATCGGCCTGCGGTTTGCGGTCAGGATGCAGTCCATGAAGACTCGTCGAATTACCTCCTCCCGCAGAATCTCCATGGTGATCGCGGTACTGCTCTTTCTGGACGGCCCGCGCCTGCTGATGGCGGAGCCTACGCGCGCAGCCGTCGCGGCGTTCAGCGCATATTGCCGAGCGGTGGAAGCGCGACTGGCGCAACAGCATCGGTCCTCTGGCACGTTCATCATGCTGGCGAGCGGCGACCCTCAGCAAGAGCGGTCGCGCCTGCGGCAGGGCGAGCTCGTCGTGGAGGAAGTTTCTGAACAGGCTGCGCGACCGGCTGACGCCGCTCTCTCGGGAGCGATGTTGCGCCACTGGCGTGGGACTGCCTTCGTCCGCGGGGCCACGCCGGCCGACTTTGAACGTCTGATGCGCGACTTCGATGCGTATCCGAAGTACTTCGCTCCGCAGGTGCTTGCGGCCAAGACGCTTTCGACTAACCGCGATGATTCGCATGCATGGATGCGCGTGCGTCAGCGCCACGTGATCACTGTGGTGATGGATTCGACGTATGACATCACCTATGGCCAGCTCGATGCACGGCACGGTTACAGCATCTCGCGCAGCACGCGGATCGATGAGATGGAAGCGGCTGGCGACGGAAGTGAGCGCGCGCTCAGCTCGGAGGAGGAGCATGGATTTCTGTGGCGGCTGAACACGTACTGGAGCTACGAAGAACGCGACGGCGGGCTCTATTTGCAGATTGAATCTGTGTCGCTCTCGCGCTCCATTCCGCGTGGTCTGGGGTGGGCTATCGGTCCGTTTGTCGAGAGCGTTCCGCGCCAGTCGCTTGAGTTCACGCTGCGATCCGCTTGCAACGCTCTGCGCAGGTAATGCGCGAGCGCAGACCAACTCCACGCACTACGAAAGGATAACAATGCAACCCTCCGCGATTTCTGTAAAGGAAACGACGACGTTCACCCCCGCCCGCCGCGTGCACCAGGCGCTCACAGCTGCGCTGGAGAAGCGCGCTCTTCAGTGGATGGCCGCGCGCGCGCCGCGCTGGCTCAGCTCCGATCAACTCACTCTGCTCGGGTTCGGCGCGCAACTCGGCGCCGGAGTTTGCTACGCCCTCTCGCGTTATCATCGCAGCGCATTGCTGGCGGTGATCGTGTGCCTGGCCCTCAACTGGCTGGGCGACAGCATGGACGGAACGCTGGCGCGCGTTCGCTGTCAGCAGCGCCCACGCTATGGGTTCTACGTGGATCACATGGTCGACGTCTTCGGCGCGGTGGCTTTGATGTGCGGCCTCGGGCTCTCAGGCTACGTGCACTGGCAGATAGCACTGGCTATGTTGATCGCCTTCCTGATCCTCGCCTGCGAAAGCTACCTGGCTACGTATACGCTTTCGCACTTTCAGCTCTCGCAAGGTCTGTTCGGGCCCACGGAGATACGGCTTCTGCTGATCGCCGGGAACTTGGCGCTGCTGCGCAGTCCGTATGCGAATGTCTTCGGACATCGGGTACTGCTGTTTGATTTAGGGGGCGCCGTCGCGACGGTCTGCATGGTGGCGATGGCGGTGTTGCTGACGCTGCGGCACACGGCGCTGCTGTATTGCGAGGAACCACTGTGGAATCGCGAAGAGCCACTGCAAGATCACGAGGAGCCTCTGCAGTGAGCCCCATCCTCCGCTGGTGCAGGTTCAACCTGGTTGGCGCGATGGGTATGGTTGTACAGCTTGGTTTGCTGGCGGTGTTCAGTCGTCTGCTGCGCGGCCACTATCTCTGCGCTTCGGCTGCGGCAGTCGAGCTCACTCTGCTGCATAACTTCACATGGCACGTGCACTACACGTGGCGCGACCGCGGGGACAGTTCCTCCCGCTTGCAACAGTTGGTGCGGTTTCATCTATCGAACGGCGCAGTCTCGATGCTGGGCAACCTTGTGCTTATGCGGCTGCTGGTGGAGACCGCGAGGGTGCCCTTGCTGCTGGCGAATCTGGCTGCCATCCTGTGCTGTTCGGTCGCGAACTACCGCCTGGGAGATGGCTGGGCGTTCACTGCCCGGACACGGCAAGGAGTGTGAGTCTCGGCATAATCTGGACAACTACACCATAAGTTGCCACCGTAAGCTGTTTGCTTTCAATACTGCTGATTTCGTCTTTTACGATCGTTTTCAACCTAACCTGGCCACGGCTGACAAAACCGCAGCATATCTTGGCCTTGGCTGACATCGGCGAGCATGTTGCTCACATAAACCACTCATAATCAATGTGTATCCGTGAGCCTATTCAGCGGATACGAGTTTGTTGAGGCGATCGACGTTGCCGCGACGCGCCATAGGCCAAGTCAACGTCAACCGTGCGCCGCCTTCGATCCGATTCGCTGCAGTGACAGTGCCCCCATGAGCCTTAACCACGGCTTGCACGAAAGCAAGTCCGACACCATACCCACCCGACTCGCGACCCTTGATGTGTTACTCAAAGACGTTTGGTCCGATCTCCCATGGGTAGCCGGGACCATCATCTTCCACAATCAGCGTTGCAAAGTCACTACCAGCCACAGGCGAGACACACACAGTACAAGGAGCGGGCAGGTGTTTTAATTCGTTGTCGAGAAGATTGGCGATGACCCGATGCAGCAGAGCAGCATCCGCATTGATCTTGACCGGCCCTGGACTGCGAATTTGCAATTTCAACCCCTTGTCAGACATACACGGTTCGTCGAGATCCACCATCGCTCGGATCGTCATCTCTTGTCGCCTTTCTACAATGCTTTCAAGGCCGTCTAAGATTCAGATAATGCCAACTGCCAAGCTACTCGCGCCCACTCCCACCGGTTCCAGATTCAAGATTGTTCTCTGGGCCGCGCTCGGTCTCATCACGCTCTTTGTCTTCATTACTTCAGAAGTGCTCCTCGTCACCGACTATCCGATGTACCACGCCTACCGTCTGCAGGTCATTACCGACCGCCATCTCCTCATCCCGCATACACTCGCCGGAACCCTCGCACTTTTGATCGGGCCCATCAATTTCTCCTCGCGAATCCGCCAGCGCCACCTCCAACTCCATCGCATTCTTGGCCGCATCTACGTCCTCGCCGTGTTTGTCGGTTCCTTCACGGGGATCGCGCTCGCAGCCGGCCGTCCGGGTCTTCCCGGAACCTCCATGCAGGCGGCCGCCTGGATGGTCTGCACAACCGCCGCTTTCGTCACTGCGCGCAACCGCCAGATCGTCGCTCACCGCCAATGGATGGCCCGCTCCTATGCCGTCACATTTACATTCGTCTCCAGCCGTGTCCTCAATCTATGGCCCCGATACTGGGCCCACTTGGGCGACTCCTTCGCCGCTGTCGGCGTGATCGCCTTCACCCTCGCCTCCCTTCTTATCGTCGAACTCGGTCTCAACTGGCGCGAGCTCACCAGCCGTCGCGACTGATCGTCAGCTAGAGACCGCCAGATTTTCAAGGCGTCGTCATACAGCGGGTGAGATGTGGGTCTGCAAAATACCTATTTCCCGAAGCTCATTCCCTCCAACTCCGAGCTGACCACTGGTCCGTAACCCCCCAGCTGCCCGACAATCCTCACCACCGCAGGCTCGTCGCCCTCCAGAATCCACACCATCACATCTTTCGGCTGAAGGCCGATGAGCTGCGCAATCAAGCCCACGATGCCGCCCAACTCGGGATGGATGCGAAATACGGTCGCCTTAAAAGTCTTTTCTCCTACACGAAACGGCTGCTCGCCCACCGGTGAGATTAGAAGCCGAATCAATCGACCATCGCCGACTGGCGCCAGCATCCCCACCTGAAACGGCGCGGTATTTTGCGGCACATTCAGCAGCAACGTTCCCACGAACCCATTCGCCAGGTCATTAGGTAGGTCCATGTGTTCGCTTTCAACGTGTATCTTGCCACTCTTGTCCATTGTGCGGCTGGTCGCTATGCCCGTAGCGGCTTCCACTGCGAAGTCAACGGGCTTGGCAAAGAACGGCCCCTTCTCAATGTGATGGTTGCGTATTAAACGAAACGTACCCTGCTGCCTGTACGTCGTCGTCTCCTCATCAATCGATCCATCGACAAAGCGATAGGTCATGCGCATCGTCACTTCATCGCCCTGCGCGACCTGCAAAAACTCGCCCCTGGCTATGACTTTTCCATCCTCGGAACGGGCCACCATAAACCGGTGCATCGGCCGTTGAATATGGGTCACTGAAATTCGTTCTGCCCGCGCTGCACTGCCCAAGGTTATCGCCAACAATGCAGCTGCCAAGAAGTGTCGCTCCATCAAGTACCTCGTCCCACTGATCGGCCTTATCAGATGCTCAAAGACCCGCCGCGAAAATGGATGTCTCATATCTCACCTTTAGACGTGATCCAAGCCCAGAAAGCACGCCGTCCGGCGAACTCCGTACCGTCTCCAACATGACGATTTGTACAGATGACTGACTCAAACTGTTGTTTGGAACGTCTATTAGAATTGTGGGGTCACGCTAAAAATTGCTTGGACATCCAGTGAACTAGGAGCAGTGCTTGCAAGACGAAGTTCTCATTCTCGGTGGTGGAGTGGCAGGCTGTGCCGCTTCGATCGCCCTCGCCCGCAAGGGACGACGCGTCACACTGATTGAACGCGAGCCTACACCACGCCATAAAGTCTGCGGAGAATTCCTGAGCGGCGAGGCGCTTGAGGATTTGCATGCGCTCGGCATCGGCGTGGCCTCGCTTGGCGCAGTGCCCATCGATTACGTTCGCCTCGCCGCCGCCAGGCGGGCTGCGGAGGCCCCGTTGCCTTTCCCCGCGGCCTCGCTTACGCGCAAGGCCCTTGACACAGCGCTCCTTGCCGCGGCCGTCGAGGCTGGAGTTCGCATTGAGCGCGGTTGCAGTGTGCAGTCGCTCAGTCGCACTATAGGCGACGTCTGGCAGGCCACACTCGATGACGGTACCACCCGTGAAGCCCCAACAGTTTTTCTAGCCACCGGCAAGCACGATCTTCGCGGCCACGCTCGCCCGAAGGACCCGCAACAATGGGTCGCGTTTAAGATGTACTTTCGCTTGACTCCCGCACAGGCCGCTCAGCTGGCAGGCGCCTCCGAGTTGATGCTCTACCCAGGAGGCTACGGTGGTATACAGCCGGTGGAAGACGGCATCGCAAACCTCTGCTGCGTGGTGCAACAGCGGCATCTCGCGCGCGCGGGTCATCGCTGGGAAAACTTCCTTGCGAAGATGCAGCAGGACTGTCCACACTTGGCGATGAGGCTTGCCGGTGCGGAGCCATTGCTCGCCAGGCCCATCGCCATCACCCACATTCCTTATGGATACATTCGCCGCTCAACCGAGAGCGGGCTTTACTGCATCGGCGATCAGGCAGCCGTCATCCCCTCGTTCACCGGTGATGGCATATCCATCGCGCTGCATACCGCCCGCTGTGCCGCGGAGGCTTATCTTGCGGCAGTGCCAGCACCGATCTTTCAAGCCAAATTGCGCTCCGCGCTCCGGTTCCAGATGCGTCTCGCCGAGTCTGCCGCCAGTGGCTTGAACAACCCATTCGCGCGCGCCGTGCTGCCGTTTTGCCTTAGGATCTGGCCCGGCGTGATGCGCGTGACGGCTAGGCTCACACGAGTGGCCCAGAACGCTGCTGCGAATCCTCAGGCCACTGCGAATCCTCAGACAGTCGCCAGCTGAAGTCGAGGCGAGCAAAACAACCTTCAGCAGTCAAATCCCTTTTGGGGGGGATGCAATGAAATCCTTGGCAGCTTTTGCCCTCACGGTCATACTCGCTTCACCTGCACTTGCCCAGCATCAGACCTTCACCATCAACCCCGATGCCAGCGAGGTCAGGATGACGCTCAACGCGACCCACGAGGTAGTCCACGGCGCGTTTCACGTTCAATCCGGATTGATTGAGTTTGACCGCGGTGCGTCTACGATGAGCGGGAGCATCATCGTATCTGCCACAAGCGGCAAAACCGGCAATGACAGCCGCGATAAGAAGATGGACAAAGATGTTCTCAAGACCGAACAGTACACCACGGTTCTCTTTACGCCCAGGGGCTATACCGGCACAATCGCGCCATCGGGTGACTCCACGATTCAGGTCATGGGTGTTATCACACTACTCGGATCTCCCCACAATCTGACCATCCCTCTACAGATCCACATTGCCGGTGAAGATTGCACCGCCAAAGCCCACTTTGTCATTCCTTACGTGCAGTGGGGACTCAAAGACCCCAGCTTCTTCATATTCAGAGTGGAGAAGCAGGTTGACATCGATCTAAGCCTCACCGGTCGGGTTTCGCGCTGATCTCATACTGAAGCGATTTTCAGTGAATACGTCGGAGGGGGCTTTCATGAAGCTCACGATGCAGCTCGTCAACTTTTGTCCTCGCATTGTCCAGGGCCTTCTTGCCAACGGATGTAATCCTGTAAACCCGCCTCCTTCGTTCCCCCACGTTCTTGAAGATAGATTTCAGCAAGCCAGCGCGCTCCAATCCGTGCAGCAGCGGATAGAGGGTGCCAGGACCGATGCGATACTCGTGATGCTCCAGCTCTTCCATCATCGCCAGGCCGAAGATTGGCTCCTGAGAGGCGCGCAGGAGCACATGAATTCGAATCAATCCGAAAAGAGCTCTCGCTAGCGGTTCGTCGCAAACTCAATATATCGTCGCAGGCACCGTATCGTTTTACATGTTATCGAACTTCGTTATAATCTCTCGCATCACGGGCCGGTAGCCAAGGCACATCATAATTTTTAGGAAGTGGCATTCATGAAGGACTCCGGCAATAGCTTGAGACGAATGCTGTTTCTCTTCCTCCTCCTGCTCCCCCTCAAGCTCTGGGCACAGGGGCCACCCTATCAAACCGACGACCCAGTGCCGGTCGATCTGCACCACTACGAGTTCTACATCTTCGGCGGCGTCGATGGCACACCCGCGGAAATCGACTCGACCGGACCGGCCTTTGAGTTCAACTGGGGTGCCATACCCAGGGTGCAGCTTCACGCCATCCTGCCCTGGGGTGTCGTGGCCCCGTCCAACAATCCCGTCTATCTTCCGGGAGGAACCGGACCCGCCGAATTCGGCCTCACAGACATGGAGTTGGGTGTAAAGATCGCCTTCATCAAAGAGACCGCGCACTTCCCGCAGATCGGCAGTTTCCCCATGTTCGAAATTCCTACCGGCAGCTATTCCAAAGGTCTCGGCGTAGGCAAAGTCTGGTACAAACTACCGCTGTGGCTGCAAAAGAACTCCGGCAAATGGCTCTTTGACGGCGGCGCTGGATATCAGGTCGTTCCACAGGCCAACTACAGCAACTTCCCCTATACAGGATGGCTCATCAAACGAGTGCTCAGCGAGCGGTTGGAGCTCGGTGTTGAGGTCTTTGCCCACGGCGGCGAAGGCTTTGCCGCCGCGCAAACACAGGCCTCCACCATGATCGACGTTGGCGGTTATTACCACTTCAAGCACAATCCCAACCAGCAATTTCTCTTTTGCTACGGCCACTCGATTGCCGGACAAACTGAAAACTACGCTTACGCCGGCATGTACTGGACCTGGGGCAAGAGCGACAAGAAAGGCTCCCAGGAAAATGCGCTCTTTCCAGTGCCGCCAAAGAGGAACGGACTCTGACGCTAAATTCCGGGATTCACCTGCAGAAAGGATGACATCAATGGAAATTGCCATGCGCGGCTTATGGACCCTCATACACGGCATGGAATCGGCGCGCTCTATTTGTTGGCGGGCTCCGGCGCACTCGTGGAGCTGTATCGCTTCACTACCTCTCCGCGTAGTCGTTTGCCTCTGCACGAGCAGGGGCACAGCAACCAGGCTCGCAGCAGGCAGCTGTAGGCTTGTTAGCACGAATGAATGCGCTGAAGAACTTCCCGTTGACCTGGGGAGCGATGGCGTCGACATCAACGCCTGCCTCGGTGAGGAAGTGACGCGCGTCCTCGACGTTGTACTCGCGTGTCGGCTCCGCGGTGGCGTCCTCGAAACCTGCGGCGGTCAGCCTGGAAAGGTAGTCGCGCTCTTCAAGTGCGCCAGCGATGCAGCCGACCCAGAGCAACATGCTCCTGCGCACCTCCTCCGGGACGTCTCCCCGAACTACGACATCGGAGACGGCGAAGCGGCCGCCGGGCTTGAGTACGCGATAAGCTTCGCGAAGAACGCGGTCCTTGTCGGCAGAGAGATTGATGACGCAGTTGGAGATGATGACGTCGACAGAATCGTCGGGGAGCGGAATGTTTTCGATCTCACCCTTGAGGAACTCGACGTTGGTGACGCCGGCCTGCTTCTGATTTTCACGCGCGAGAGCCAGCATGTCGTCGGTCATGTCCAGGCCGAATGCCTTGCCGCCTGGACTGACGCGCTTTGCCGAGAGCAGGACGTCGATGCCCCCACCGGAACCAAGATCGAGAACCGTCTCTCCAGGCCGAAGATCAATCAGAGCGGTCGGGTTACCGCACCCGAGCGAGGCCCGGACGGCGTTCTCGGGAATGATGCCCGTCTGATCCGTGGTGTAAAGGTTTGTCGTGATCGGATCGCAGCAGCGCAGGCCCGGGTCGCAACACGCCTGCACACTGCCGGATTGCGCGACCGCGCGCGCAGCGCTGCCATACTTCTCTTTGACCTGCTCCTGAACATTCTTCGACGATTCCATGATCGTGCCTCCACGTATATGCTAAAGCGAATGTATTATCTTCTGGATACATATGTCAAGGCGCATATAATAAGAGGGTGAATCCTCACTCTAAAAAATACGATCTCGCTCTCTTGTTTGCCGCGCTCGCCGACCGCACCCGTCTTCGGCTGTTGAACCTCATGGATGGCAGGGAGGTGTGCGTCTGCTACTTTGTCGAAATCCTTGGGCAGAGTCAACCCAAGATTTCGCGGCATCTTGCATACCTAAGACGTGCAGGCGTTGTGGAAGCACGGCGCGAGGGGAAGTGGGTGCACTACCAGATCGCTGCCCCCGCCGATACAGGAGCTGCGAAGATCCTTCGCGAAACCCTGGCTGTTCTGAGAGAGGACAAAGGGATGCGGGCTGATCGCACCCTTCTCAACAAATCCTGCTGTGTACCTCAGAAGGTCTCGGCGCTCGATGGCGCACCTTTACCGAAGATGGTGGACGCGCTTGGCTGTTCGTCATGCTGAGTTGACGAGAACAGGCAAGAAGCTCACTGAGATCTTGACAGTCATTCTGTGCGTCTTTTGCGAGTTGCGGGAGGGTTACGGCTTATCCGGAAGTAAGCCGATTTGGGATTGAAGAAAGTTCACCGTGTGGTTGCCTCTCAGTTCTAGGTGCCCATTCTTCCGCCATCTGGATGGCAAACGAAGTCGCGCTCTTCGCCGCCTCGCGTCACATGCTGAATGCTTCCGCGCGTACAACCTTTAGCTTTGACATAAAACAACATTGCTGTCGAAAATCAGATGCGCATGGGCATCAAAATGTAGCGATACTTGACGTCCTCGTTGGCGTCCTCGGGGCGCATCTGGCCTGCGGATTGGGCGTCCTTGAACTCCAGGCGGACTTCGCCCGTGACGCCGGTCGCGCGCAGAAAGTCGACCAGGTACGAGCTGTTGAAGCCGACGACGAGAGGATCGTAGTTGTAGGGTGTCTCGATGACGTCCTCGGACTCGCCGGCGTCGGTTGATTGCGCGCTTAGCTTCAACTCGTTCTGCTCGAGGCGGATCTTGATTGCGCCGGACCGCTCGTCGGCGAACTGCGCGACGCGCTGAATGGAGGCCATCAGGTCTTCGCTGCGGACGATCACGAACTTGTTGTTGTCGCGCGGAAGAACGGCCTCATAGTTAGGGAACTGGCCGGTGAGCTTGCGACTGGTGAGGACGCGGCCTGCTACGCGGAAGAAGAGGGTCTGGTCATCGTCGCCAAACTCGAGCGTGGTGGCATCAGAAGACGAGAGAAGGCTGGCGAGCTCGGCCAGCGCCTTGCGCGGGACCAGCGTCTTCTTCTCGCCGGAGATTCCTTCCAGCGCCTCTCCAAGTTTCTCAATGTGCGCGAGGCGGTGACCGTCTGTGGCCACCATCGCCATCGACTCTGCTTTGAGCACAAGCAGCGCGCCGTTGAGCGTGTAGCGCGACTCTTCGTTGGAGATGGCGAAGATAGTTTTAGCAATCATGTTTGCCAGCGCAGGCGAGGAGATCTTGTAGTTGCCGGCGGAAGGGAACTCAGGCACCTGGGGGAAGTTGGCGCGCGCCATACCCACCATCTTGGTGTTGGAACGGCCGGACTTAATCTGGACCCAGTGGTTGTCCATGAGCTTCATGGAGATGTCGCCGTCGCCAAGCAGCTTGATGTAATCGAAGAGTTTGCGGGCGGGAATAGTGCAGGCACCAGGCTTCTTCACCTTGGCCGCGCAGGAGGTGCGCAGGGACTGGTCGAGATCGGTCGCGGTGATGGTCAGCTTGCCCGCGCCGAGTTCGTCGACGGTGGCCTCGAAGAGGAAGTTCGAGAGGATCGGAATCGTGGTCTTGCGCTCCACGACCGACTGAGCGGCGGTGAGCTCGCGCAGAAGTTCGGCGCGGGAGACAGTAATTTCAAGATTGCCTGTTGGGACGGCTTCAGGGGTGATGGCTGCGGTGGACACGATGGAGGCTCTCCCTTGCTCTTCGGCAAACGGCTCTGCGGCTATTTGTTCCACGGTTGTCGTGAGGGTGGTGGTGGACATGGACGGGTGTCTCCCCTCTCTGATTTGCCGTGGAGCAACACCCTGATTCTAGGTTGTGTGAAGGGTTTCGTGCGAGGGTGCGGGGCTGTGAATTTCCGGGGGCATCTTGTGGGGGTCCTGCACGGACGACGAGAGGCTTCGCGCAGTGGCGGTTGGTGAGGCTGCTTTCTTGCTGCGGAAGAACGCTTCTAAGAAACAGAGTGAAAGGATAGATATTTCTAGTAGTAGTAGTAGTTTGAAGTGGAAGAGTGGATAAGACGGGCTAATCCCTTTTAAGACTGGTTGGAAGTCAGGTACAAGGTTTCCAAAACCAGGCGACGTTGGGGACCAGCTGTTGGAAGTGCGGAACAGCGGGCAAGGTTAAGACCCGGGTTTTCCAAACTACACACAGAGCGCTGCGGAACGCTGCACGTGAAAGACGGGTCTATGTGCGGAGAACGCAAACAACCCCGTGGGCAGAGGGTTGCGAGTGGCGGCCTTTTCGACAATGCCGCTAAGAGGAGAGGAAATGCCGTACCGATTCAGAGCGATGCGAGACACACGCCTGCGAGGCGCTAGGCAAAGGTCTCCCGTGAAACGAGCGAGGAAAATGTACGGAGTTTAGTAGCGGCTTGGAGCAGAACGGCGGCGGGGTCTGTCGCGGCGTTCGTGGCCAGCGTAGGAACGCTCTGGCGGGATGCGGTAGCCCTCTGGATAGAGAACCACAAACCGGCGCGGTCCATCGCCGGAGCTGGCCGTCTGCAGACCGGAGTCGCGCAGGAACAGGTGGAGCATACGGCGCTCGCGGGAGTTCATCGGTGGGAACCGGAAGGGCTCGCCAGTGTCTTCCACCTCTTCAATCGCCTCGTCGGCAGCTTCGCGTAGCGCCCGGGCCCTTGATGCCTTGAAGCCATTGGCGTCAAAGGAGATGCGGTCGTGGTCGTCCGGTTCAAGGCGAAGGATCTTCGCTGCAATGTGTTCGAGGGATCGCAGAAGCTCGCCATCACTGTCCAGCAGATAATCCGCATCCGGTCCCTTGCACTCCACGTAGATATCGCGGCGTTCAAAGCCGTCGGGGTCCACAGCACCCGCGCCGGCCGTAATCCGATATTTGAGACGTAGACCACCGGTGGTGGTGATAAGCCGCATGAGATCTGCGACCTTTTCTGCAGCTTGTGCTAAATCTTCCATACAGAATTCAGTCCTAATCAGAAAATGCAAGAAAATTGACAAAACGAGAAATAAAGAAAAGCAAAAAGTTAGAAAGGGAAATGTATATGAGAAAGGAAACCACTAATATATTGTATATCGTTTTGTATTTTATGTAGTTTGGTTCATATGATGAACTAACTGAGCCCAAAGTTAAATACTATCAACGATTTCCAGTTGAGACTCGACTACCCGCACGAAGACCAACCAAACGGTACTACTTGCGGCCCTGGATGGTCTTCGCAGCCGCTCCGCGCAGCCCTGGTTTGGGAGCGGAAGCCTTGCGCCGAGCTCGCTTCTCGGCGATATCCTTCATCTCGCGGCCGAGAGAGGTCTGGTTCATGATGAGCTGCTGGGCGATCATGACGATATTGCCAACATTCCAGTAGAGCGCGAGACCAGCGGCGTAGGTCCAGGTCCAATAGCCGGAGACGAGCGGCATCATGAAGGCCATCATCTTCTGTTGCTTGGGATCAACGCCCGGCGACGGGGTATAGTACTGCGCCAGGAACGAGGTGACAACCATCAGGATGGGAAGAATGTGAAGAGGGTCGGCGACCGAGAGGTCGGGCATCCAGAAGAAGTGCGCCTGGCGGAGCTCGACTACCTTGGTCATCATTTCGAAGAAGGCAAACAGCAGCGGCAACTGGATCAGCGAAGGAATGCAGCCACCCAGCATGCTGACGCCGTTGGCCTTCTGCAGCGCCATGACCTCGGCGTTCATCTCGCCGGCCTTGGGGTCGGTGGCTTTGGGGTTCTTGTACTTCGCCTTGATGGCGTCGATCTGAGGCTGGATGCGCTGCATCTTGACAGCGGACTTCATGCCCTGCACGCGCAGGGGTACAAGAAACGCATAGATAATACACGTGAAGAGGATGATTGCCCATCCCCAGGAGTAATTGTTTACGCCAGTGTCATGCGGAGCGATGGCGGTGTGGACGGCGCGCAATCCGAGAAAGAGATATTTGGCAAGCGGGCCGAAGAAGCCGAAGTCGAGGAGCGGCTCAATCGAGTGACCATCGGCCGTGTGGATGCTTTTGAGAACATCTATGTCGTTGGGACCGACGAAGATGCGTGTCTCGTTGTGACCGGTGATCGAACCAACAGCAGCGCCAACGACCGGCAGGAGTTTTGAGCTTTCCTTGCTACCTGTCTCCTTGTTGCTCTTTACCTTACTGATATCAATCTTATGGCTCAGGGTGACGAGTTCGGCTTTATCCGGCTGGTCAGGCATGAAGACGGCGGCGAAGTACTGATCGCTGGGCCCAGCGAAGTCGAAGGGGCCATCGAGAGTTTTGCCGTCGCCGGCCTTCTTGTAGGAGATATGTTCGACCTTGCCGTTGGAGCTGGTAGCGACCTGTGCCTCGGCATACGAGTAGGCTGTGTCCATGTCGCCGAAGCCCGCGGGCCAGGAAAGCAGAGCGCGGACGGGGGCGCCATCGCGGAGGACTTCAGTGTTGGCGTGGACGACGTAGTCGGAGCCGAAGGTGAAGGTCTTGGTGACGGAGATATTGCCGGCGGCGTACTTGAAGGTGAGTGTGGCAGGCGAGTGGAGCGTGCCGGTGGCCGAGGCGACGTAGAGCGCACTGGAGAGCTGCTTCGTCAGGCCGTCATCATTGGTGTAGAGCGAGAGCGGATAGCCGAAGAGCTCTGCGGCGCCCTGGTGCACCATGTCCAGCGGATGCCCGGCGTTGTCCTTATATTTCTTGAGGATCCAGGAGGTCACCTCTCCGCCTTTATTGGAAAAGGTGATGCGGTAGAGATCGTTCTCAACCACGGTGGTGGTTTGGGCCTCGGCCACCACCGTTGGCGTAGCGGGACGGCCAGTGACTGCCGCCGTCGCGTGGGCAGTTGATGGAGCAGCGGTCGTCGCCGAGGCGGCAGGAGCGGAGGAGGCAGGCGTGGACAAGGCCGCGGGATGATCAGGCGATTCCAGCTTAGGGTTGCGCTGCGTGCGCCAATATTGCAGGCCAAAGATGACGCCGAGCATGACGATCATCATGACCAGAAACGAACGATTATCCTGGCTTCCGCCCTGATTGGGATTACGAATCTCTGGCAAAGAATTCCTACTCTTTCCTTAGGCCGGTTGTGTTCACGGCGAGCGTACATCTAATGATAAATGGTGAAAGCGGCGATTGCGCCAAATGAGTGCAGCCTTCCTGTTAGGGAACCGGGTCGTGACCCCCGCGGGCAAACGGGTGGCAGCGACCCACGCGACGCGCTGCAAGCCAGCCTCCCCGCAGCCAGCCATGGCGGACGACAGCCACGTAGGCGTATTCGCTGCACGTAGGAAGGTACTTGCATTGGGTTGGAGCAAAGACGTTCAACAACGGGGACAAGACACGCTTGTGGATCGCCAACAGCCCTGAGGCGATGCGTTCACGGCGGTCACTGGCAGCAGCTGTGTCGGTCATGGCGCCACGGAAGCGGTGCCGGCTTCTGAGGTTGACGCAGAGCGCTGAGCCGTTCGACTGGAGGCCGCCCGATCGCAGGCTGCCTGCACGCTGCGGAAGATGGTAGCGACCTCGCGCTTGAGTTGCGCGAACTCGAGATCGATCACGGAGCGTCGCGGATGCAGAATGACGTCCACGGGAGCGGTCAGATGCGGGAGGCCGGCTCGAACCGCCTCGCGCATGCGGCGCTTGATGCGGTTGCGGTCCACGGCATCGCCCAGGGCCTTGGGTACGGTTAGTCCGATACGTGGCCCGGGAGTCTCCGACCGCCGGTCTGCCGGCCGCAGCGCATGAAAGTATGCCAACTGCTTGCCAAACTGCTTGCGGCCCGCCTTGTACACCAGCTGGTAGTCGGCGTGTTTGCAGAGGCGATGCGAGTTGTTGGCGATCAACATGGGGCATGCTCAGGTTCCGGAAGGCTTGGTTGCGCTCTCGGGCAGCGACGTGAGGGGAACTCCGTCAACTCCAGCAAGCTGTTCGGCGATGGAGCGTGTCATCGGTGTCTGTTCGCCGCCGGTATGCTCCGTGGAGACGGTTTCAATCAGCGCCAACCAAGTCTCTTCGGTAGCCGAAGTGTTGTGGCGAACACCTCGCGGTACAACGAAGAACTCGCCCGGGCGAACCACAACATTCCCACCATCAGCCTTGGCGCGGCCAATCTGCAGCTCTCCACGGAGCACGAGGAACATCTCGTCTTCAAGGGCGTGCGCATGCCAGGGAAACTCCCCTTGGACACGCGCTACCTTGATGTACTGATTGTTGACCTGACCGACGACTCGCGGAGACCAAAGCTCAGAGAGAGCGCTGCACGCGAGTTCCAGATTTACTGGTTTCGGGCTAACCGGATGCGATGGCATCGGTGTTGGATCCTTGAGAGGAACGAGGAGAGGGACTAGTCGCGGAAGCCTGCGGAGACGGCAATCTTGTGACGGCCCTTGGCCCGGCGGCGGTTGAGAACAGCTGCGCCAGCCTTGGTGGCCATGCGGGTCAGAAAGCCGTGAACCTTGCTACGGCGGCGGCGGTTGGGTTGAAAGGTGCGCTTGGGCATCGTGTTCTTCCTGTCTCAAATCTCGAAGTTGTCTGCTGGCCTCAGATGCCGGTGCCGTTTGGCGATGGATCCGGACGAGGACGCATGGGAGAGGCCATAAAGCCTGCTCGACAGCAAGATTCAAGTATATCCGACTTGAGGAAAACGGGCAACGAAATACCTCCGGCGCGCTTCACATGCAGTTGACCGACGCGGTTACCGATGACGCCTCGCCGATTCTTCACTACGGATGGTGCAACTCAAAAAAAGTTTCTCGATTTGGTTAATTTCGCTTGCCAGAGAGGACCAGTTGACGTGCTAGTATCGATTCCGTTCCGTGATGTGTGAATGACTCGTGGTTGAAAATATCCAACGGGCCAAAGAGTTGCTTCATTCCTCCAACGCGTAGTAGAGTGCTGGACTTCAACATCATTTCAGGATGGTCTGGATTCGCGACGTGATCGCGAACATGGACTTCTGTTGCTTCTTTTTCGAATACCGACAGGCCGATATTTGCAACAGTGGACGACTTCAGGAAAGTAAGGAAGACTTAGACGATGTCATTTGTTCCAGTCCCGGCTGCTGTACTGAACCAGTGGGTCCGCATTCTTGGTGCGCTTGAGAAAAAAATCAATCGGCAGAGCTTTGAAACCTGGCTCAAACCGACACGTTTCTCGCACATCAGTGGCCGCACGCTGCACGTGCGCATTCCCTCCGAAGAGTTCCAGCACGTCGGCGATCGCTATGGCGATCTGATCGGCGAGGCCATCGACAACCTGGGCCTCGAGATCGATCAGGTGGTCTTCCAGGTGCCACCGCAGGAGGCTCCTGCGCGCGTCCGTGAGGACGGCGGCTTCGCACCGCAGCCCAGCCACAGCCAGAACGCTCCACGCCGCGGTGGCACGACTCCGATGCCCGCCGGACCAGAGCAGTCGCGCTTTGATTGGAACACTGCCGCGCAGCTGAATCCGCGCTACATGTTCGACTCGTTCGTCATTGGCAGCGGCAATCAGTTTGCCCAGGCCGCCGCGCAGGCAGTCGCCGAGCGCCCGTCGAAGGCTTACAACCCGCTCTTCCTTTACGGCGGCGTTGGGCTCGGCAAGACCCATCTCATGCAGGCCATCGGGCACCTCGTGAAGGCGCGCAATCCGCTGGCTTCGGTAAGCTACGTCTCCGGTGAGAAGTTCACCAACGAGATGATCAACTCGGTCCGCTACGACAAGATGCAAGGCTTCCGCGATCGCTATCGCTCGGTCGACGTGCTGCTGCTCGACGACATCCAGTTTCTCGCCGGCAAGGAGCGCACCCAGGAGGAGTTCTTCCATACCTTCAACGCGCTGCACGAGCAGAGCAAGCAGATTGTCGTCGCCAGCGATCGTCCTCCCAAAGAGTTGAACGACTTCGAAGATCGTCTACGCTCGCGCTTTGAGTGGGGTCTGGTAGTCGACATCCAGCCGCCTGATCTCGAGACCAAGGTTGCGATTCTGCAGCGCAAGGCCGAGCTCGAACAGACCACACTGCCAACCGACGTCGCTCTATTTATCGCCGGCAACGTGCGCACCAACGTCCGCGAACTCGAAGGCGCGTTAGTGCGACTGATCGCCTGGTGCTCTCTTCACGGCGTCGAAATTACTTTGCCGACGGCCCAGCAGTGCCTGAAGCAGTTCATCGACACGCAGGTGCGCAAGATCACCATCGAAGCGATTCAGCGCGCCGTGGCCGAGTCGTTTGGCATGCGCGTCGCTGAGTTGAAGCAGAAGAACAACTCGCGGCAGATCGTGGTGCCGCGGCAGATTGCGATGTACCTCGCCAAGCAGCTCACCGAGGCCAGCCTACCGGAGATTGGAAGGCAGTTCGGCGGCAAGCACCACACGACTGTCATGCACTCGATCGCCAAGATCGACGGACAGCGCCGCACTGACAAGGACCTGAACCGCACCGTCAACAAGCTGATGGAGACGCTGGGCTAACGAGCAGGAAGTAGTTAGTAGCAAAGGCCGCCAGAGTTGGCGGCCTTTGTGTTTTGTGGTGGTTTGGATTTACGGAGTGAGGATGATCTTGCCGATGCCGCCGCGCTCGCCCTTGGCGTGGCCCTCTGCGGCTTCGGAGAGTGGAAGGACGAGGTCGATGGGGAGCTTGAACTTGCCATCGCGAATGGCTTCGGCGAAGTGCACCATGGCGGCGGGATCTGGTTGGGATCCGAAGGCGTTGATGTGGACGGAGGGATGGAGCTCTGCGCCGCGCGGTGGACCGACGATACTGCCGTAGTTGCCGCCGGACTTGACGTGCGTAAGTAGCTTGGGCGCGAGGTCTCCGCCAATGCAGTCGGCGACGGCATCCACTGTTCCGACTCTGCGCAGCGAGGCGTCATCGGTTATGTCGATGGCCTGTTGTGCGCCCAATGCCAGGGCCTCGTCGATCTGCGTGGCGCGCACGCCTGCAATGACGGTTGCGCCGAGCTCCAGCGCGCGGTAGAGGGCCAGCCGGCCGACGCTGCCGAGCGCTCCGGTGAGCAGGATGGTTTGGCCTGCCTTTGTATTCGCGGCCTTCACGATCAACTGGTCCGCGGTGGTGGCGATGACGGGGAGCGCTGCGGCGGTGTTGAAGTCAACGCCGTCGGGAATCTTTGCAAGGCCGGATACGTCAGCGGCGACGAGCTCCGCATAGGCCTTTGGAGCGCGGCCGAAGACGCGATCGCCGGGCGCGAATGCTGTGACTCCCTCGTCGCAAGAGCGCACGACGCCGGCTACGTCGAAGCCAAGGATGGCAGGGAACTCCACAGGAAAGATCTCTCGCGCTTCGCCACCGCGCATCTTCCAGTCGATAGGGTTGATGCCCGCGGCGTGGACCTCGATGAGCACCTGGTTGGGGCCAACTGTGGGCGCGGCTACGTCTTCAACATGCAGGTTGGAAGACGGGCCGTAGGCGTGCAGGACAACAGCTTTCATGGGTTACCTCTGACGGATGAGATGCGCGAGCTGGCAGTGTCGTTGCTGCGTAAGGTTACAGGAGTGAGGGGTCGATGAAGGGCCGCCAATCGTCTCCTTCGGCGAGAGACTTGATGCGAGCGAAGCGTTGGCGGCAAAGCTTGTGCACGTGGGGAACCAGCAGAAGGCGACCGGCGATGCGTCCCAGCACGCCGAAGGGAAGGCTGAACCGCACCTCTTCGCGCAGCTCGGTGATCGGCGCGCCTGTGGCGAGGTCATTCGATTCGTAGAAGTGGTGGTCGTGCTGGAAGAAGGCGAAGCGGCCACGTTCCTGAGTGTCCTGAAAGAAGGCCTCGGTCGTGATGGCGTGGTCATCGACGCGGAGGAGATGTTCGTGGGGCGGGATGAAGGCGGTGATGAGGGTGTGGTGCCCCGTGGGAAGACCGAACTTCCATCCGCGCCAGACGACGCGGCTGCCCGAGCCTACGTGGCCCGATGTAACGCCGCCGACCGGCTTCATACCGAGCGTCTCTCTCACCAGCTCAATGCGCGTGGAGAGATGAAAGACGCGCTCAATCTGCGCCTGAATGAGGACGCTTTCACGAACGGTGAACATGGCTTCCCTTAGTATGCGGGGAAGTAGCGTGCCGTGACTACGACGCTTGCGTGGGATGAACGCTGTACACGCCTTGCTTTCAGTGCATGGATAGGTTCACGCTAGAAGCGTCAGGTTCACAGCTCCAAAATCACAACTCCATGGCGTGTTCCGCGACCAGTTTCTTTGTGCGCTCGAGGAAGGCGTCGACCGTGACGCTGCCCTCATCGCCCTTCGCGCGCACGCGGACGCTGACGTTATCGCTAGCAGCTTCTTTGTCGCCCAGGATGAGGATGAACGGAACCTTCTGCAACCCGAAGTCGCGAATCTTCGCATTCATCTTCTGGTTACTAAGATCGGCCTCCACGCGCAACCCTGCGGCTTCGAGGCGCTGCTGCACGCTCTTCGCGTACTCGTGGTGCTTCTCGCTGATGGGCACCAGGCCCACCTGCACCGGCGCAAGCCAGAAGGGAAACGCCCCAGCGTAGTGCTCAATCAACACACCAAAGAATCGTTCGACAGATCCAAACAGCGCACGATGCACCATCACTGGTTGATGCGCCGCGCCGTCCTCGCCAATGTACTCAAGCTCGAACCGCTTAGGCAGGTTGAAGTCGAACTGGACGGTGCTGAGCTGCCACAGGCGACCCAGCACATCGACGAGCTTGATATCGATCTTCGGGCCGTAGAAGGCGGCTTCGCCGGGGAAGCTCTGAAAGCTAAGCCCGCGCTGCGTCAGCACGCCCTTCAGCGCACCCTCGGCGTGCGCCCAGTCGGCGTCGGAGCCGACGAAGTCGCCTGCCTTGTTCGGGTCGCGCGTCGAAAGCTCCACCCGATACTCCTTGAACCCAAACGTCTTCAGCACCGACTCCGCGAAGTCCAGGCAGGCCTCGATCTCGCTTGTGATCTGGTCCGGAGTGCAGAAGATATGAGCATCGTCCTGCGTAAACCCGCGCACCCGCAGCAGTCCATGCATCGTGCCACTGCGCTCATAGCGATACACGTTGCCCAACTCCGCATAGCGCTGCGGCAGGTCGCGGTAGCTCTTCGGCGCATTCTTATAAATCAGAATATGTCCCGGGCAGTTCATCGGTTTCAGCCGATACTCGGCGTCGTCCAGCTCCATCGGCGGGTACATATTCTCCGAGTAGTAGCCCTCATGCCCGCTGATCTTCCACAACTCACGGCGCATAATGTGCGGCGTAAACACCATGTGATAGCCACGCCGTATGCACTCCTCGCGCATCCAGTCTTCCATCGTCTTGCGGATCAGCCCGCCCTTCGGATGCCAGAAGATAAGCCCCGCGCCAGCAACCTCCTGGATCGAAAACAGGTCAAGCTGTTTGCCCAGCACACGATGATCGCGAGCCTTGATCTCCTCCAACTGTTTGAAGTGAGCATCAAGATCCTTGGCATTAAAAAACGCAGTGCCATAGATGCGCTGCAGTTGCTGGTTCTTCTCATCGCCCAGCCAGTATGCGCCGGCAATCGACATCACCTTGAACGCCTTCACCCGGCCCGTCGACGGCACATGCGGCCCGCGGCAGAAGTCCGTAAAGCCACCATTCTTGTACAACGAAATCTCATCGCCAGCCTTCGTAAAGCGCTCAATGAAGTGGACCTTCATGAACTCCCCACGCGCGCCGTACTCGGCAAGTCCAGACTCCCGCGACTCAATCACCTGCACAAACGGCTCATCGCGCGCCACCACATCGGCCATGCGCGCCTCGATAGCCGCAAGGTCAGCCTCCGTAAACGGCACCTCGCGATACACATCGTAGAAGAATCCATTGTCCGTAGCAGGCCCATGCCCCAGCTTGGTCTCCGGAAAAAGCTCCAGCAGCGCGGTAGCCATAATATGCGCCGCCGAGTGGCGAGCCACGCGCAGCGCCGCCGGATCATTCTCCTTCAGCAACTCCAGCGCCACATCGTCATGCAACGGTGTGTTCAAGCCAACAACGCGCTCGCCGGCAGCACTCTCGCCGGAGTACATAGCCTCTTCCGAAAGCTCCAGCGCCGTCTCATTCGCATTCGCCGCAACAAGCGCAACCGGGCGAACACGGGCAACAACAACAGCGGCAGCCAGCCGCGGCGAGATACTGTTAGCGATCTCCAGCGGCGTTGTTCCCCTGGGAACTTCGCGGATGGAGCCGTCAGGAAGCTGGATCTTGATAAGGTTGCTCACGTTACAAGGATAGTGCATCGGGCGCGAAGGGCGTGCGATTTCGATACAATGGCAAAGGTCCCTGGCACACAGTGCGGGGCAGGAGCGAATCCCGGCGATGACCTGGTTCAAGCGAGATGAGCACGAGATTTCCCCCACCCCGGATCACGAGGTGCGGACCCAAGGGCTCTGGATCAAGTGTGAGCAGTGCCGAAAGACCCTCTGGAAGGCCGATCTCGACGCCAACATGCAGGTGTGTACGAACTGCGGCAAGCACTTCAAACTGAGCGCTCGCGACCGCATCGAAAGCCTGCTCGAGCCCGGCTATGAGCTGGTAGATCTCGGTCTACGCTCCACCGATCCGCTGGAGTTCACCGACCTGAAGCCCTACAAAGGTCGCCTCGCCTCGGCGCAGAAGTCGACCGGCCTCAACGACGCCATCATCAACGCCATCGGCCGAATCGGCGAGCAGGAAGTCGTTCTTTCCGTGATGGAGTACGGCTTTATCGGCGGCAGCATGGGGTCCGTGATGGGCGAAACCATCGCCCGCGCGGTGGACCGCTCGCTCGAGCGCCGCGTGCCCTTGATCATCGTCTCCTCCAGCGGCGGCGCGCGCATGATGGAGGGAATCGCCAGCCTGATGCAGATGGCCAAGGTCTCCGCCGGCCTGGCGAAGATGGACGACGCAAAGATCCCCTTCATCAGCCTGATGACCGACCCAACCACTGGCGGCGTGACGGCTAGCTTCGCGATGCTTGGCGACCTGAACATCGCCGAGCCTGGCGCGCTCATTGGCTTTGCTGGGCCGCGCGTGATCGAGCAGACCATCCGGCAGAAGCTTCCCGAAGGCTTCCAGCGCTCAGAGTTCCTACTCCAGCACGGCTTCCTGGACGCCGTCGTCGAGCGCAAAGACTTGAAGGCCTATCTCGCCGAAACACTGAAGTGGATGGCCGAAGGCGCCACAGTCTAACGATGGACTACCGCCGCGTATGAGCATGCGTCATGCATGAGGTGAATCCATCGCGGACCGCGTTGCGCGTGGCCCTGCGGCGGGCTGCGCATCAGCTTCACGACGCCAGGCCGCTGGTCTTCGACGACCCCCTCGCTGTCCCCATCCTTGGCAAAGAATTCTACGAAGAAGTGAAGCGTACGCCAGACAGCACCAAGCGTCCTTTTTCGGCTGCTTTGCGTGCGTTCATGGTGGTGCGAGCGCGGCTCGCAGAGGACACGCTGGCGGCGGGGGTGCGGGATCGCGGCGTTCGGCAATACCTCATCCTCGGCGCGGGACTGGACACCTTCGCCTGTCGCAATCCATACGACGGCCTCCGCGTCTTCGAGGTAGACCATCCTGCAACGCAATCCTGGAAGAAGCAGATGCTGGCGTCCGCCGGCATCACGCCGCCCGATACCGCCCACTTTGTAACCGTGGACTTCGAAAAGGATAGCCTGCACACCCGCCTCAAGTCCGCGGGCTTCGACGAGACGCTGCCCACGGTGACCGCGTGGCTGGGCGTCGTTCCCTACCTCACTGAGGAAGCCTTCCGCGCGACGATGCGCCTGCTTGCGCGCTTCGCCCCCGGCAGCGAGGTGGTATTCGACTACTCTCAACCACGCGAGGCCCTCCCGCCGGTCGAGCAGTTGATGCTTGATTCGCTCAGCGCCCGCGTAGCCCTCGCCGGTGAGCCCTTTCAGCTATTCTTCACCCCGCCGCAGCTAGCCGAAGAGCTTGAGTGGCTGGGCATGCGCGTGGTAGAGGACCTCGACGGCCCCACACTCACCGCACGCTACCTGGTCGCCCGCACAGACGGCCTCGCCCTGCGCGGCAAGGCGGGACGAATGTGCATAGCAGCATCCTTTCAAGTTTGAGATTGAGGGAAGTGCGAGACTGGTAGACGTGATGACGTACGACGATGCATTGGAGCGGTTGGCAACCCTGGGACCGGAGCTGCACACGGCGCGCGCGGCGGATGGCACAGCTGGTTCCGCCGGCGCAGCGGCGATCGTGCGCAGAAAGTTCTCCCTCGACCACATTCGCGCCCTTCTGAAGACGCTCGGCGAACCGCAATGCAGCTTCGCCTCGGTGCTCATCGCGGGCACCAACGGCAAAGGCTCAACCGCCGCGACCCTCGCGTCGATCGCCAACGCAGCCGGTCTCATGACCGGCCTCTATACATCGCCGCACCTGCTTCGCGTCAACGAGCGCATCAAGATCTCTGGCCCTTCAGCCACCGGCGTGCCGCACCTGCTCAAGATTCCCGATGCAGAGTTCGGCCGTGTCTTCGGCCTCGTCGACACGGCAGCCGCGCGGCTGATCGCTCGCGACGAGCTCCCTCATTACCCCAGCTACTTCGAGCTCATGACCGCCATCGCCTTCACCTGGTTCGCCGAACAGGGCGTGGAGGTGGCCGTGCTCGAGGTGGGTCTCGGCGGCCGGCTTGACGCCACCAACTCCGTCGAGCCCCTCGTCAGCGTCATCACCGACATCGGCATCGACCACACCGAATATCTCGGCAACACCATTCGCGAGATCGCTGAGGAGAAAGCCGGCATCCTTCGTCAGGACGGCGTCCTCGTCACGCTCTCACAACATCCTGAAGCCAACGCGGCCATCGGTGAGAAGGCCGTGCAGCTCAACGTCCGCGGTGTCGACGCTGCTCGCTGCCTTCCCCCGTCCAGAGACCACGCAACGCCGCCTGCAACCGGCGCCAACTCTTCGCCACTGGCGCGCAATATCTACGACCTGGTGATCGATGGGAAGGTGCTGCATGTTGACTCGCCGCTGGCTGGTCAACACCAGCAGCGCAACGTAGCGCTCGCCCTCGCAACGGCCATCGAGCTGCGCACCAATCATCAACTCGTGGACGGTCGCCCCTTCGCCCTCTCGAACGCGGCAATTGAGCAGGGTGTGCGAGAAACCGAGTGGCCTGGGCGCCTGGAATGGATCAAGGGGTGGATCGGCCTGCGCGCGCCCCACGCGCCACTGCTGCTCGATGTCGCGCACAATCCCGCTGGCGCCTGGACCCTTCGCGCTGCACTCGCGCAACTGCCCGAGCATCTTCCGCGGACCCTCATCTTTGGCTGTCTCGCAGACAAGCAGATCGACGAGATGGAACAGGTCCTCCTCCCGCTGTTCGACCCAACCTCCGGCGACCCGGCACGGTCCGGGGATCACGTGATTCTAGCGGCTGTGAACAATCCCCGTGCCGCAACAGTCGAGGATCTCGCCGCCGCTGCCTCCCGCATCGACGTTCCCGCCTACGCTGCAACCGATCTGCGCGATGCGCTGCGTTACGCAGAGTCGGTGACTCCGAGTGACGGCGTCATCGTTGCTACCGGCTCGGTTTTTCTGGTGGGAGAGATACGCGCACTTGCGTTAGGCGAAGCGCGGTAGCATGGGGTGAGATGTCCGCCGCAAACGAGACCCTGAAGACGGAAGAGCCCACCCCGGCCGAACAGCCGGACGTGTTGCCGCCCGTCGTTTCCTGGCGGCGGCGCTGGGTCAACTACCTCGTCGTCATCCCGCTCCTGGCACTAGCCACCGGCGTCTTCGGCACCATTTCGCTGGCCTGCGGCATCTGGGACAAGAATGGCAGCCAGCAGCACGCCATCGCGCGCATGTGGGCGCGCACCCTGCTACGCATCGCCATGTCTCCCGTCGCGCTCGAGCACGCGGAACAGCTTCCTGCGCAACAAGCCGCCGTCTACGCCAGCAATCACCTCAGCTACTACGACACGCCGGTGCTGTTCGCCAAGCTGCCCTTCCAGTTTCGGATTCTCGCCAAAGCGCCGCTCTGGAAGATCCCCTTCATCGGCTGGTACCTGCAGCGTTCCGGCCAGGTGCCCATCGACCAGAGTTCGGCGCGTGCCGGCGTCGTAAGCCTGGCTCGCGGCGCGCGCATTCTCGAAGCCGGGATGCCGATGGTGATCTTTCCCGAAGGCGGTCGCGCCTTCAACGGCGAGTTGCAGCCGATGGTCGCTGGCGCCGCGTGGCTGGCCATCAAGGCGCAAGTCCCGCTTGTCCCGCTCACCCTTGTCGGTACCTACGAACTGCTCCCCATCCACGTCTACGCCCTGAAGCCGCGTCCGCTGAAGCTGATCGTTGGCGAGCCAATCTCAACGGTGGGCATGTCGACGCGCGACGCCGAAGCGCTCACCGACCGCCTGCGCACGGTCATACACGAAACCTATATTCAGCATCACGGCTAATGCGGCTCCGGATTTTGCTCCCGCGCGCAGGGTAAACTCAGTTTGTGATTGCGCATCTTCGCGGACAGATTCTCAGCAAGACTCCCAACGCCGTCGTCATCGACTGCAACGGCGTAGGCTACGAGCTCGCCATCTCCGTCACCACCTACACCGAGCTCGGTGACATCGGCGCCGAGGCCCGTCTCCACGTGCATACCCACGTGCGCGAAGATGCACTGCAGCTCTTCGGTTTCGCCGAGCCCACCGAGAAGCGTCTCTTCGAGAAGCTGCTCACCATCTCCGGCATCGGCCCCAAGCTGGCCATCACTGTTCTCAGCGGCATCTCCGCCGACCGCCTTGTAGGCGCCATTCGCGGCGGCGATCACGCAACGCTGACCAGGATCCCCGGCATCGGCAAGAAGACCGCTGAGCGCGTAGTGCTCGAACTCAAGGACAAGCTCGACGACATGGCCGGCTTCACAACCGAAGGCGCAGCAGTACGACCATCCCTGGGCGCAACCGCCGAGGACGTACTAAGCGCCCTCGTAAACCTGGGCTACGCAAGACCCGCAGCGCAGAAGGCAGTCGAAACAGCCGCGAAGGACGCTGCAGTCTCCCCCGACTTCGAGCGTCTCTTCCGTGCCGCCATGGCTGCGATTCGCTAGTCCTTACGCCCTGCGGCGATACCGCACAGCAAACTCGTACCCATCATTCGGCGGGAAAAGCTCCGCAACCGCACGCAACCTTGCAGCCAGTGCCGCCGGCGTCAGCAGCGGATACTCGCGCTCCCGCAGTTCGCTGTAATCGAAGTCCAGCGCCAGCGACAGAAGATACATCGCCACTGCGTCGGAGAACGTCGCCTCAAGGTACACGCCGCGCTCTTTTTCGTTCACGCTCTTCGTCGCGTCAGACGACACACTCACCTGCGCCAGCGTCCGTCCCTCCTGCGCACTCGCAAACGCACGCGGACGTGCCGAGAAGCCGGCTATCGACCCGCGGCGTCTGGACATGGGTGCCTCCGCCTCCGGCAACGCATTCGCAGCGCGGCCAAACGCCAGGTTGCGCGACTCCCATGCATCGATGCTTGTCTCGCCGCGCACCCCGCTCAGCGCCTGCTTCCACACCAGCTCTGCGAACGTCTCGGGAACTCCAGCCTGGTCCACAAACGCGTGCGCAACGTTGATAAAGAACTCGAAGCTCAGCGCAAACCGGTCGCCCATCAGCCGCGTCGAGATGAACACCCCGCGCTTGCCATGACCCAACTCCACATTCCGATGGCAGATCGCCGCGTCTGAAAACTCATCCGTATACGCGCTCGCAACCATGGTGGGCTGCACGGGGCTCTCGCTAATGTCCACGCTGTCCGGCGCATTCGAATTCCCAGGCGCCTCCTGATTCCCAGAAGCATCCGGATTCTCGGAAGCCTCCCGCAGCGCCAGCGGAACAAAATAATACGTGTTGGCCTTCAGCGCCGCTGTAATAGCCCTCGGCACGGCCTCCAGCATGCGGTCCAGATCGAGATCGGCCAGCCCCGTCTCGCCAAACGTGGCAAAGCTCACACCATTAGGCGACTGCCGAACCTCAGTGTCGTGCGCGATCTGCGCGGCGTTCACGAGGCGCGCGGCGCGCACCAGTTGCGGCGCTCGCGACGGGCCGGGCTGTACACTTTCTGCCATTGGATTATTCTAAATGAGTATGGCTACTGCAAACGATGTCGCTCGCGCACGCCGCGAAGGTGAACTATTCGGAATTCCATTGGGCGATCTGGGTTGGTTCCAGTCCCTGATGATGGGCGTTGCTACCGGCATGGCAGCCTTCTTCCTCACCACGTTTCTGGCCATCTTCGCCATGCTCGCCTACATGATGGCCACCGGCAAGCATCCGGACTTCGCCGAGACCTACCGCCTCGCAGGCTTTCCCGTCGGTGTCGTCGTCATGGTGTTGGCTCTAGCCTTCCTCGGCGTACAGTGGGCACGACGCATGATACGCAAGTCGCGCAAGGCCTAATCGCAATTCCCGCCCGCAAGCCCCGCCGCAAGCCAAACCCAACCATCCAGGCCCTGGCGTCATAGCCTTTCCGACGCCGCACGGTCCCCCAAAATCAGCCCCCATGTCCCCACGCGGGAGCGTATGCTTACGCCATCCAGTTTCAATCCTTCTGCGTCAATCTCGCGCAGTCATCTCGCAAGGAGTCACTCTAATGGCGACGTTCGCTCGTTCCGTTCTGCGTTGGAGCGCCTGTGCCGCTCTCACGGCAGCGTTCGTTTCTGCGGGTTGTATTCACGCAATCGCGCAAGATAAGTCTGTCCCTTCGTACGACGGTCCGCAGCCTGCGACCGAGACGATCGACCTCAACATGTATCAACGCATTCGCGACGAAGGCTTCCAGCACGGCAAGGTGATGCAGTTCGCCGAAGCTCTTGATGACGGTATTGGGCCGCGGCTCACCGGCTCACCCAACATGGCCAAGGCCAATGCCTGGACACGCGACACCCTCACCACCATCGGCCTCTCCAACGCACACCTCGAAGACTGGGGCGACTTCGGCATGGGCTGGTACCAGATCAACACCTGGGCGCGCATGGTCTCGCCCGATCCAGAGCCGCTGTGGATGGAGGCCTCGCCGTGGTCGCCCGCAACAAAGGGTCCTGTCACCGGGGAGGTGGTCTATGTTCCTCTGACGGACGCTAGCGAACTCGATGCGCTGAAGGGCAAGCTGGCCGGCAAAATCGTCCTCCTTGGCTCCACGCGCCCAACGCCTGATCTCACCAAGCCCCTTTTCTTACGCTATACCGACGCTGAGTTGAAAGAGATGGAAACCTCCGGCGCAGGCGCCCACACATTCGACCTCAGTAATCCCGAGTTTCGCGCGCGGATCGCTGCATACGTGAAGAGGGCGGATCTGCGTAAGCAAGCGCTCGCCATGATGGAAGGCGAACACGTGCTGGCCATCATCACCCCCAGCCGCGATGGCGCCAATGGCGGCGGAACCGGCATGATCTTCGATGACAACGGCGCAGACCTTGCCCGCGATGCGCAGAAGCCCGAGAACGCCGTCAAGATTCCCAACGCCGTCATGATGATCGAGCACTACAACCGCCTCGCCCGCATGGTCGAGCATCACGTGCCCGTCACCGTCGAAGTCAACATCGAAACCAAGTTCACCGGCGACCACCAGCACGGCTTCAACACGATCGCAGAGATTCCCGGCACCGATCCCGAACTCAAAGATCAGGTCGTCATGGTCGGCGGTCACCTCGATAGCTGGATTGCGGCAACTGGAGCGACCGACAACGGCGCGGGCGCGGTCGTAGCAATGGAGGCTATGCGCATTCTGAAGTCGCTTGACGTTCATCCGCGGCGAACCATTCGCATCGCGCTGTGGTCGGGCGAGGAAGAAGGCGAGTATGGCTCCGAAGGATACGTCGCGCATCACTTCGGCACATTTGCTCAACCCACACCGCCCGATCCTCCAGGGACGATGTTCTTCATGCACCACCACGGCGCACTCTCTACCACGCCCGAGTGGAGCACTCTCGACGCCTACTACAACCTCGACAACGGCGCAGGAAAGATTCGCGGGATCTATGCGCAGTCAAACATTGCGATTGGACCGATCTTCAAGCAGTGGATCGCGCCGCTGGCTGACCTCGGTGTAGCGACGGTAACGGAGCGGAACACCGGAAGCACGGATCACGAATCCTTCGACGCGGTGGGTCTGCCAGGCTTCGAGTTCCTCCAGGACCCGCTCTCCTACGACACCCGCTCGCACCACTCCAACATGGATACCGTCGATCGCTTACATAAAGCCGACCTCGAACAAGCAGCCGTCGTCGAGGCCATCTTCCTCTGGAACACCAGCCAGCGCGACGCGATGATGCCGCGCAAGCCGTTCCCACACCCCGAGCTAGATAAGCAGCTCAACGCACCACTCAAGGGCATCTACCCCAACGCAACGGAGTAGATTCTCAGGCAGATCAAACCCAGCGGCGAGGACCAACGTCTTCGCCGCTTTTTTGTGACCGCCGCAGCTTGCGTAACATCGAAGAGTCATGCCGACTCACTTCGATCCCGAAGCAATGAAGTTCCTCCGCGGCCTCGCGCGCAACAACGACCGCGAATGGTTTGAGGCCCGCCGCGCACTCTACGAGCGCTCACTCAAAGCGCCCATGCTCGCACTCATCGATGAGATCAACAGCGCCATGCTGGAGTTCGCGCCCGACCACGTCCGCCCGCCGAACAAGATCGCCATGCGCATCTATCGCGACATCCGTTTCAGCAAGAACAAGCAGCCGTACAAAACGCACCTTGCCGCGTGGTGGGCGCGTCGCGGCATGGAGAAGACCTCTGGCGGCGGCTTCTACCTTCAGATCAGCCCGCAGCAGATTGTGGTCGCTTGCGGCGTCTACATGCCGGAGCGCGAACAGCTGCTCACGCTGCGACGCTGGATGAGCGCCAACCACAAGAGCTACCGCGCCACCGTCAACAAGCTTCTGAAGGTCCGCAACGCAGGCTTTGAGCTGAGCGACGCAGAAGCCCTCACCCGCATGCCTAAAGGGTTTGCAGCCGACGACCCTGCCGACGAACTGGTCCGCGCCAAGAGCTGGGGCGTGCGCGCAACACTGCCTGCGGAGCTCGCGCTGGAGTCCACGCTTGCGCGCGAGATCGTACGACGTTTTCGCATGGTCACACCGCTCGTCGACACATTAAATTCCGCGATCCTTCATCGCGATGAGCCCACTGTCACACGCGCGAACATGTCGCACTTTTTCTAAACCACATTGGCGCGAATCCACCAGAAATGGGCCCATAAGGGAACAATTTCGCCAAACACCTGCAAATATCTGTGGAAATGGGAGAATTGTCGTTGACAAAGCGCTCAGGAAGGTTGAAGGTGAACATCGGCGCGGTTCTCCGCACCCGCATGAACACTGGCGTTTGCCCGCCTCGTAAAAGCTTCCATCTGTTCGCTGGGAGACATAACGAGAGGCTGCCAGAGGCAGGTCGCGGATACGGAGGATGAGCCCGGGTTCATGCTCCGTCCGCTTTACCTATTTCTTTATTTATTGAACGAAGGAGAAACAATATGGCAAAGGGAATTACAAAGACACAGCTGGTTCGCCTCCTCGCGGAGAAGCTCGAGCTCACCAACAAGCAGACCGCGGCTTTCCTCGAGCTGCTGGCCGAGACCGCAGTCAAGGAGACCAAGAAGTCCGGCGAGTTCACCATCCCCGGCATCGGCAAGCTGGTGAAGGCAGAGCGCAAGGCGCGCATCGGCCGCAACCCGCAGACCGGCGAGGCCATCAAGATCAAGGCGAAGACTGTGGTCAAGTTCCGCGTCGCCAAGGTTGCCAAGGACACCATCGCTCCCCCCAAGAAGTAAACAGGGGCCTTGCAACGCGAGCCCCGGCATTCGGGCCTTGTGGAGGCTAGTGAGAAGGGCCGGAGATTCGACGCTCGATGCGTCGGCTCTCCGGCCCTTTTTATTTCTACCTCTGCGGCTGATCAGTTGCGCTCTACGCCACCGCTGCCGCATCCTGCGGCGCGCGCGGCATAAACGCCCGCACCACCAGCCACAGTCCCACCGAGATGATCAGTCCCTGGCGCAGCGGCTGGGCATTGAAGTTCCATCCAAACCCCGCCAGCACCACAAACACAGACACGAAGTAGATCTCGCCAAGGAGTGCCTGCACCCACCGCGGACTCGCACCCGCAGCTGCAATCTGCGCCGTAGGAGCCGGCAGAAACCGCGGCACCGCTGCCTTGTAGTCGAGATACGGCTGCCCAAACCGAGCCGCAAGAAACGGCTCCTCCGCCAGCGCCAGCCGCATCTGGAAGATCCACAACAACACCACCGCGAACACCGCGCCGCTCGGCGGCATGAGAATCGTAACGCCGATGGTGTGCAGCAGCGTGCCGAGGTACAGCGGATTGCGCGTGCGACGATAAGGCCCATCCGCCAGCATCACCTCTCCATGCATCGTCGGCGACTTCACAACACCAGCCCCCACATACGCCGAGCCCCAAACCCGCAGCCAGGCTCCCAGCCCCGTCAGCACCAGCGCAATCACCAGCAGCGTAACCGTAGCCGCATCGAACCCCAACCAACCTCGCCGCGTAAGCAGCGCCGACAGCACCAGCCACGTCGAGCTGGTAGTAAACCCCGGCACGCCCGCGATCGACTTCAGAAACAGCCAGGGCGCCGTGAACCCAAGAATATAAATTACCGCATGGATCGCCATACGGTACCGGAACTCAAATCGCGTAGCCTGCATTAAAACGGTTCTCCATCCCATCCGATTCTACCGGCTCCCCTGCATCCCCACTCGCCACTAGTTTACGCACCGATCCGATGGCTACAAACGGTGTCAACCAAAGGCTTGCAAAGAGGTAGATTCTCGCCGCTGCTAGCTCCGAAGGATCTCCACGAAGGCCTTGGAGCTTCCAGCAGGGATGCGGAGTCGCAGAGGCTTCGTTGGGTCCGGGTAGAACTCCTTCGTTTCGTCGCCGCAAACGACTTTGTAACGCCGCGCCGGTGCGTCCGCGAACAGAAGCTGCACCTCACCGCTGCCCGTGGCCTCCGTCTCCAGCATGAAGCGGAATCTTTGCCGATCGGTGAACCATTGGATGGGTTGCTCTTTGGCGAATCTCGCACCTGTCAGTTCGAAGTCGATCTTCTGACCGCCAGTACGCAGGTGCAGCCGCCGGCGTACACCGTCGCGAGGGATGATGTGCAGGGCCGTCTTCTCGGCGCTCATCTCACCGCCAAAGCAGAATCGCCCAAAGATCGGATCGTCTGCAACGATGGTCGAAGCGGATCGAAGTGCGCCGCAGTAGCCCAGGTCCGTTTCGCAGGAGTAGTACCAATCGCCGCGGTGGTGCGGTTGTCCGAGCCACGTCATGCCGTAGGCCGCCGGCTCAAAGCCGCCACCTGTTCCGCCATCATTTGCCTCACCCGGAAACCAGTACCCGAACCCGGACTCCTGCGTGCCGGTGTTCATCAGCGACCACGAGCTGAGGAAGGAAGCGTAGCCAAGGCGGATCGTGGCGTCAGGTACCGCGCGATCGTAGAGTGCGTGGTTCAGCACTCCCCAGCCACCCATCGGCGACATGTAACTCAGCGTGAAGGAGTCACCCGCACCGGCGCGATAGTCGCTGCCATAGTAGTAATACGCTTTTTCGATGACACCGCGGCAGAAGAGATTGTCGCTGATCTGCCTGGTCGCAAACTCCTCTGTTCCCTCTTGGGTTATGCCCGGCGTCGACGGATGATCGAGCGCATAGCGCGCGATGGCCTGCGTCGACTCGAAGCCCGTGGAATCGAAGGCATACTCCGAACTAAACAGGTTCAGATTGCCGGCTATAAACGACACCACCTTCTTCTCCCAATGCATCCGCAACCGCGAAGCTTCATCGTGCTTGCCCACAAGATCCAGTTCTTCGATGATCTGCGGAATGACGAGCTCGTTATAGAAACCCGTTTCGTACGCGGACCACTTGGCGACTTCGAGCGGGATGGTAAACATACCGATCGCCGTGCCGTATGCGCGTTCCAGATAGGTCGCGCGGGCCAGCTTCATGTTGATTCCCGGATAATCGCGGGCGATGCGGTACATGCTGAAATACATCACCATGATGTGCGGATAATCGTAAGGGCGCCAGATGTGGAGCTTGCCCTTCGGCCCGGGATCGCTGCTGTCGCGGTTTTGCTTCCAGTCGGGGATGCCATAGATGCCGTAGCTGTGGGTCTCGTCCGTTGTGCGCTGCAGTCCGCCCCAAACGAAGTGCTCAATGTAGTAGTCCAGTGCTTCCACTTCGGCCTGATCGGGAAACTCCGCATTCTTGCTGGCTAGATAGGCCGGCTTGCTCAAACCTGGGTCATCGCACGACACCTCGTAAATACGCCAGCCTTTGATGCGGTCGTAATTGTCTGGGCTTAATTGCACCTGCGAATCCATATTCCATTCGGCCAGAAGGCCGTTGTACCACTTGCTGGTATCGCGAATCTGATGCTTGGTGGTAAACAAAGCGCGTTTGTGAATCAGCGTTTCCAGGGGCTGTGCAGCGAAGAACTCCAGCCGCGTGCTGCGGCCTGCCCCGTGGTTCACTGTCAGCAAATTCTCACCCAGCCGATTGAACTTCACACGGTAAAGCCTGCGTCCCTTTCTCTCACCGAGAGATTCGATCGTCGTCTGCTCCGGATGCTCCGCAACGATGCTCCTGATCGGTTCATGCGACCGGATGGACATGCAGGTAGAGAGATCCGCCGGCACGGTCATCCCTGGCGCAATCTCCACATCGATCCCTCCGGCGTCGACCAGCCGCTGCCGCACCGCTTCGTAATCCTGCGCCCCGGCCAGTTGGAAGGCATACTGTCGGTGGTCCCCGGTAGTGCCGGAGGGTGTCAGCGTTACGCTCGACCGAGGCTGACGCCAACGGCCTCCCATCGCCTGCACCTTTTCGCCCACAGCAACCGAATGAACATACGCGCGGTAGACGGGTGGTCTTCCGTGCGCATGGTCCCAGTACTCCAGAGAGGTATCGCCCTCCGGCGTCATCACCAGATAGGGGCCGACGCTGTTGGAGCGCATCCAAAACAGAAACGAACCATGTCCGGAGATGAAGCTGTGCTTCAAAACCGGTAACGACGAATGCGCTTTGCCACCGAAGGCGGCGTGCATGGGAAGCGGTAGTGCCAGGTCACCAATCTCGATCGGATCGGAGGACGTATTACGCAACGTGATCGTCCAGCGCAGAACGCGGCGCTGCGGTTCGAGGTGAACGTTTGCAACCAGCGCTTCGCCACGGTCATCCTCCACTCGATACGTGCCCGCTGAGGAATCAGCCCCCGTGGCTTCCGCTGACTGGAAGCTTTGCCACGGACCATTTGCACGCCGCCACGCGATCTCCACATGGCCAAGCTTCTGCCCGGTGGCCACATAATTCGTCTGCGAGGCGTCCCCCGCAAAGCGCAGACTCGTTAGAGCGCCACCGTCATATTCAAGAAGGAACGGCGAACCGCCGGCGCCATTTCCAGCTATCTCTGCCGCGTCGCCCTGATCGGAGGCAAGAGCAAACGGCGAAAGAGAACTACCAGCCGCCAGCGTGGCAGCTCCCACCAAAAACTCACGACGATTCGCAGACATGGACCACCTCACAAGCAAATGTATACGAAACTGTATTCTTAAAGACATACATCTCCGCCATAAACATTAGCTGTGAGGTTTCAACGCGTACAAAATAGACCGCAAGCGCAAGCCGCGTCTCAGGCTCCCGGCGCGTCCCCCAGCGCCGTCAGAATCGTATCGAAGTCCTCCACGCCGGAGTACTCAATCACCACCTTGCCCCTGCCCTTTTTGTCTTCAATCGTCACCTTCAACCCCAGCCGCCGCCGCAGCGCATCCTGCGCCTCGCGCACATTTGGGTCGACGGCCTCCGCCACCTTCGGCTGCTTTACCTTCGACTCCGGATTCAGCAACCCATGCACATAGTTCTCCGTCGCTCGCACCGATAGATGCAGCGCCAGTACCTTCTGCGCAGCCGCCAGAATGGCCTCGGGCGATTCCAGCGCCAGCAGCGCCCGCGCGTGCCCAAAGCTCAGCTCGCCCAGCTCCACATGGCGTTGCACGGACTCAGGTAACTTCAACAAACGAAGGAAGTTAGACACACTAGCCCGATCCTTGCCCGTGCGCTCAGCCATCTGCTCCTGGGTCATATGGAAGTCCCGGCTCAATCGCACATACGCATGCGCCTGCTCCATCGGATTCAGGTCGGCGCGCTGCAGATTTTCGACGATCGTCATCTCCATCGCCTGCAGGTTCGACACCTCGCGCACAATCGCCGGGATGGTCTGCTTGCCCGCCTTCCGGCTTGCCATCAGCCGCCGCTCGCCTGTAATCAGCGTGTAGCGCCCGTCTGTTCTGAAGTTGACCCCGTGCCGCACCACGATCGGCTGCACCACCCCCGAGGCCACAATCGACACCGCCAGCTCCGCCAGCTTGGTCTCATCAAAGTTCGTGCGCGTCTGGAAGGGGTTGCGGTCGATCAAATCCAACGCAATCTCCAGCGGCTTCCCCGCAGACTCCACGGCTGCGGCGGAAACGGCAATACCAGCCGCCATCGGCTTCGCAGGCAGCAGCGACTCCAGCCCCTTACCCAGTGCCCGCGGCTTGATCTTCGTTCCCTGTTGATCACCATGATTCTGCGTTGTCATATCGAATTCCTACCTGTAAAAAATAAACTCATTTGGTCCAACCCCTGCTTCAACCCAGCCCATCGCTAGCTAGAAGCAAGAAGCAAAGGCCTCTATCGTCGAAACGGCCAGATGCCCTTCGACTCGCCAATCCCCTCCAGCACGGAGAAGTTTGGCTTCGGCCCAGGCTTTTTGGGAATCTTCATCCCATTCCGCTCCAGCAACTCCAACGCCAGGTTGCGATAGGCCTCAGCCCCGCGTGACTTGGGATCGTAGAGCGCCACCGGCTTTCCGTGACTCGGAGCCTCCGCCAGGCGAATGTTGCGCGGAATAGTGGTCTTGAACAGCTTGTCCTCAAAGAAGCTCTGCAGGTTGTCGCGGACCTGCTGCGAGAGGTTCGTGCGGTCGTCAAACATCGTCAGCAGGACGCCCTCGATCGAAAGTTCAGGGTTGAAGCTCGCCGCCACCCGGTCCAGCGTCGCCATCAACTCGGAGATCCCTTCCAGCGCAAAGTACTCGGCCTGCATGGGCACAAGCAGCGTATCTGCCGCAACCAGTGAGTTCAAGGTGAGCAGATCCAGCGCCGGCGGGCAGTCCAGGAAGATAAACGGGAAGTCGTTCCGGGCCGGCTCCAGGGCCTCGCGCAGCCGGTGCTCTCGGCGTTCCACCCCCACCAGCTCGACATTCGCGCCAATCATGTTCTTTGTGCCCGGGATCAGCGAAAGATTCGCCACCTCCGTGGACACAATCACCTCACTGGCTGTCGCATTCCCCAGCAGCAGGTCATAGACCGAGAGCCGCGCCTCATCCCGCGAGAAACCCAGCCCACCGGTCGTATTCGCCTGGGGATCGACGTCCAGTAGCAGGACCGGCACGCCTTCCAGCGCCACGGCTGCCGCCAGATTGATGGCTGTCGTTGTTTTACCAACGCCACCCTTCTGGTTGACGATGGCAATCACCTTACTATGCGGCGTAGGGCTCTGGGACGGGGGCGAGGGCGGGTTCGTTGGTTCGGTCGGTTCGGGCATGGTGGGACGATCCCAAGCCTAGCAGAACCCGCGGCCCAATGTTCCACGTGGAACATCTCCAACTAGTGTTCCACGTGGAACATCCGGTTGAAATGCTGTGCAACCCTTGAGGAACCTGTGGGTTACGAGGAGCCTATGGATATGGCCGACCCTGTGGGGTACCCGACCTGCTCCATCGTCACCCACCCCGGGCCCTCCTCGGGCAACCGAACGCCCTCGACCCCATCCTGCATCTCAGTCGTCAGAGCCACCAGCCACCCTCCCGACCGCACCCGGAGCCGCGCCTCCATCATCGCCTTTTCCATGTTGTCCACCGCCCTCAGCGTCACCGAGTCAAACTGCCTCGCCGCCCCCGCTGCCTCGGGCATCGCCTCCACCCTCCCCGCCCAAACCTCGGTCGTGAGCCCCAGCGTCCGCACCACCTCCCGCAAAAACGACGCTTTCTTCCCCTGCGACTCCGCCAGCGTTACCCGCATCTCTGGCCGCAGCAATTGGATTGGCAACCCCGGAAACCCGGCCCCAGAGCCAAAATCAAGCAGTGTAGCGCCTGCTTCCTGTCGAGAACCGATTTGCAGCCCGGCAAACAGGCTCTCGCCAAAGTGTCGCCGCACTATCTCCTCAGGCTCCCGGATCGCCGTGAGGTTCGTCCGAGCATTCCACTTCGTCAGCAGCTCAAGATACGTAGAAAGCTGCCCATACAGCCCTACGGGCACCTCCGCCGACCCAATATAAGGCCGCAAAAGCTCTGCAATCCGCGCTTCCGAAGGATTCCCCACGGAGACTACCGCGCCGCGCTTTCCGTAGGTCGGGCCGCATCTGCCCGCGCCTCGGCCACTCGTCGCGCCTCTGCCACGAGTCGCCCGAACAACGCGCGGCTCGCAGCGCTGATCTCTAAACTCCGCTCCGGGTGCCACTGCACCCCCACCACAAACTGCTTCAACCGCGGATGTTCCACGTGGAACACCGAATCATCCGCCTCCATCTCGACCGCCTCCACCACCCCATCCTCCGGGCACCGCGCCACAATCCGCAGCCCGCTCCCCGGCGCCGCCACCGACTGGTGATGGCTCGTATTCACCGGCAGCCGCAGAAACCCATCCACCTCCGGCGCCTCCTCCTCTGTAAGCAATGACGCCAATACACTCCCCGGAGCCACCAAAGCCGTATGCGCCACCGCTACCGACTTGCCCGCACTATGGTTCACCGGCACCGGAGCCAGGTCCTGCACCAGCGTCCCTCCTCGCCAAACATTCAGCGACTGCACCCCAAAACAGATCGCCAGCACCGGCTTCCTATGCTTCTCCGCATCGTCCAGCAGCAGGTAGTCCACAGCCTCGCGAGCGGCGTCCGTCGGCGCCGATGCCGGATCCCGTTCCGCCCCATACAACTCCGGGTCCACGTCCGCCGGGCTCCCCGGCAGCAGCACCCCATCGCAGCCAGCAACCAGCCTGCGTAGCTCATCCACCGGAGTAGCCAGGTCAACCGCCACCGGCTCTCCGCCACTCTGCGTCACCGCCGTCGCGTAGCTCGGCCAGGAGCGCTGGTTATAGGGCAAGTCAGTCGATGTCGGAACCGGAATCGCAATGCGTGGCGTCATAAGAAATCGTCCCTGCTACTACGGTACAACGATCGAGCCTCGCCCGACCTGTGCCGTCAGCAGGAAACCAGCCAAACCAGTCCCAAGCCGTCCCCAAATCGTAGGAAGCCGCGCGGAAGCTATTAACTAAATCGACAACCCAGCACGCAAGCACTTCCCATTGCCGCCGCGAGCTATGTCTAGCGGCAGTCCTGTTCGGCGGCCATCTTCGCGGCATCCAAAGGCAGCTGGTTGCGCGAGATTCCGTCCTTCGCGCCCCCGGACCTAAGCGTCACGGTATCCCAGAGCTCGCCGTCCTTGCTCACAATCCCGCAGATCCGCTCGTGGTCCACGCCCATGTGG
>JBAVDD010000094.1:0-6241 GCA_049587035.1 Acidobacteriaceae bacterium
GGGTCGGCAGCCAGCCCGCAAGCACCGGTGAGCGCATGAACTGGCTTCGGACCATCTCCCGCGAAATCTTTGGGCTGTTTGTAGACGATGGCAGCTTCGCTCTGCTGATTCTGTTGTGGCTCGGCCTAACAACGCTGCTTCTGCCCTGCCTGCGCTGGGTGCACAAATGGAGAGGCCCCATCCTATTCATCGGGCTTGCCGCGATCCTCATGGTGAGCGCAATCCGTTATACCCATCGCAACAAAGGCTGAACAGTGGCAAGATGGGAGTGCATCAAACCGGCTCGGAGGAAAGTTCATGTCCACAAGTCGTCGCGTCTTCTTATCGCAGACAGCCATGATGGCCGCGGGAGTAGCCGGCAGCGCTGCCGCCCAGACGCCTGATCCAACACCGCATCGCGACCAGCCTGTCACCTACCAGCCTCCGAAGAAGCCCATCATCATAACCCGCGAGACCGGCGACAACTCCATCGCCGAAGCCTACGCCATGCTTCTGCAAGGCACCGACACACTCGACGCAGCACTGCACATCTGCCAGGCCCGCGAGGACGATCCCCACGACCACAGCGTCGGCCTCGGCGGCCTGCCCAACGAAGACGGAGTAGTCGAGCTGGACGCTTGCGTCATGCACGGACCCACGCGTCGCGCTGGTTCCGTCGCTGCTCTACCCAACATCCGCTACGCGGCCAAAGTTGCAGAGACGGTCATGCGCCGCACTGGCCACGTCATGATTGTCGGTGAAGGAGCAGAAAGATTCGCCGTCACCGAAGGCTTCCACCGCGAAGACATGCTCACCGATGACGCCCGCAAGATCTGGCTCCTCTGGAAAGAACACGGCATTGGCTGGTGGGGCCCAGGCCTCGACAGCCCCGACTGGAGGCCCCCAGTCATCCTCCAGCCCGGCGAAATCCCAACCGTCCCTCGCGCTTCCCTCATCCCGCGCCATCCCACCACCGACCAACTCCCCGCAGTCGAAGCCCGCATCCGCCACCTCTCCGAGATGGCCGACCGCATGGGCATCCCCGTCACCCTCCGACCCGAAGCCGTCCTGCAAGTTATGTGGCCCACCACCGGCACCATCCACGTCTCCGCGCTCAACACCAAAGGCGAGATCTCCGGCGCCACCACCACCTCCGGCCTGGCCTGGAAGATCCCCGGCCGCGTCGGCGACTCCCCCATCATCGGAGCCGGCTGTTACACCGACCAGGACATCGGCTCCGCCGGCGCCACCGGCAACGGCGAAGAGAACATCAAGATCGCCGGAGCCCACACCATCGTCGACCTGATGCGCCGCGGCGCAACTCCCAAAGAAGCCGGTCTCGAAGCCCTCCGCCGCATCGCCCGCAACTACAACAACGACATGACCAAGCTCCGTTACCTCGACATGATCTACTACATCGTCCGCCGCGACGGCCAATACGCAGGCGTCTCTCTATGGAGCACGCGCGGCACCGGCACGCAGAAAAAATTCGTCGTCCACGACGGCACCCAACGCACCGAACCCTGCGACTACCTCTTCGAAGGCACCACCAAAAGCATCCACCCCTTCTAAGTCGCCAGCACCTTCATCAACTCCTCCGCGCTCCCCACCGGTGGCAAACAACTGTTCCCTCGGCAAACCACCGCAACGCTTCCCTGCGCCGCAGGCAGATGCGGCAGCGTCTCGGCCAACGCCGGCGGCAGCACACCCATCTGATCCCGCCGCAGCCGCACCACACTCTTATTCACCGCATACCGAGCCATCGCGGTCACCGCTAACTCCTCCGCGACAGCATCATCGCCGATCACACAAACCTGCACCGGCCCAGCCACAGCCCGCCGCAGTGCCAGCCCATAGCTCGACGCGTACAACCCAAAGTGCTCCACGACTCCCGCAAACGTCTCCAGCGTCTCCTGCGCACGAGTCTCATACACGGCCTCACCTGTCAGCGCATGCAGCCGCAGCAACACCGTAGCCGCCGTAGCATTCCCCGCGGGCGTAGGAGAATCCTGCAAAGGCTTCCGCCGCGCACTCAGCGCACCAATCGCGTCCGCGGTCAGCTCCGTATCGAAGAACCCTCCGCCGGTCACATCGCAGAAGCGCTCCAGCATCGCATCGCCAATCTCCTTCGCCGCGCTGAAGTACTTCATCTCACCAGTAGCCTCCCAGGCATCGAGGCAAGCATTCGCGACAAACGCATAGTCCTCCAAAACCCCAGCCACACGCACTCCAGCCACGCCCTCGCCATACGCGACGACATGCGCCAAACCAGCCGCCTTATCCCACACCGCAGCCAGCACCCGATCCAGCGACTTCAGCGCGAACTCCACCGGCGCCTTCAACCCCAGCGCGCGCCCCGCCGCAAGATAAGCCGACACGCACATCCCATTCCAACCCGTGTACACCGTCTTATCCACGTAAGGAGTCTTCCGCAGCAACCGCGCCGCATACATCTTCCTCATCGCCGAACGCAGCACAGCATCCTCACGCGCAGGTCCCAACCGATGCAGCACATTCTTCGACGGGTTATGGTGCATATCCCCCACCACCCGCAGATTGAAGTAAGCCCCCGCAACATCCAACTCCTCCGCCGTCAGCACCGCCTTAGCCTCATCGCGAGTCCAGGTAAAGTAGTCGCCATCATCATCCAGCGAATCATCCGCATCCTGCGAAGCATAGAACCCACCCAGCTCGCGATCGCTAAGCCACTCGTCTATCCACCGTAAGATGTCCTTTGCAACCCGAGCGAACTCCGGCTCCACAAAACTCTGGAACGCATGCGCATAGTTCTTCAGCAGCTCGCTGTTGTCATACGCCATCTTCTCGAAGTGCGGCACAATCCACCGCTCATCCACCGAGTACCGATGGAACCCGCCCGCCAGTTGGTCATAGATCCCACCCGCAGCCATCTTCTCCAGCGTGACCGTAGCAACATGCTTCGCCCGCGCAGCTTCCTCGCCACTTCTACCAGCCGCATCAATCAACAAATCGAGCGCGCCCGGATGCGGAAACTTCGGCTGCGATCCAAACCCACCATTCCGCTCATCAAACTGCTTCACCACCGCATCGATGATCTTCTCCAGCAGCGGCTCGCCCGGACTTCCAGCCCTGCCAGAAAAACTCTCATTATGCTCAATCGCCATCATCACGCTGCCGGCCGAATCCTCCACCTGATCGCGCTGATTCGCAAACGCCTCGGCCATCGTCAACAGCACGCGCTGAAAGCTCGGCCGCCCATATCGCTCGTCTGGAGGGAAGTAGGTGCCACCGAAGTAAGGTTTCCCATCCGGAGTCAAAAACGCCGTCAGCGGCCATCCCCCTTGCCCACTAATCGCCGCCACAGCGGACTGATACCGCGTATCCACATCCGGCCGCTCATCCCGATCCACCTTCACCGCCACAAAATTGGCATTGATAATCTCAGCGGTAGCCGGATTCTCATAACTCTCGCGGTCCATCACATGACACCAGTGGCACCACACCGCACCAATATCCAGAAGCACGGGCTTGTTCTCGGCCTTCGCCTTGGCAAACGCCTCCGCGCCCCACTCATTCCACGCAATAGGCTGGTGCTGCGCCGACCGCAGGTACGCCGAGGCAGCCCGGCTCAAAGAATTCAACTTGTTGTCTACCGCGTGATCACTCATCAGCTATAAGTCTACTAGCCACCCACCAACATGCATCTGTCCAAGTGGAGCGACCCCAAGGCGATCACTGCTTGTCGTAGACCAGCCGGTTCTTCTCATCCGGATTTGCCAGCGCCCAGCTATTGACCACGATCGTTCGACCGTCTTGACTAAGGTCGAAGGCCCCACCCCGAGTGATCTTGCCCCCAAACCTCCACTCGGCGTAGAGCTCTTGCGAACTCATTGCCGTGATCGAGATCGCCGCTCCCGAACGTATCTGCGGCCCATGGATCGGAACAATGGATCCATTGAGAGTTGCATCCGCGTAAATCTTAAATTCAGGGTACGTAATATGAAGGACTCCGCCGCGAATGGCGAGGCCCATGATCTTTGCTTTTCCCTTGAGCGGTGTTGCGTCCTGCCATCTCCCAGCAAACCCGGCGGTCCCACTCCGCCGCGAATAGATACCTTCATTTACCTTCTGCGTGCCGTCGGGACGAATCTCACTCGAATGAATCGTAAACATCTTTCCATCCGGAGAAACATCCCACAGAATCGTCTCGAAGTGCTTCCCTTTGAGCGTGTACGTCCATTTCCATTCGCTTTCACCCATAGGAGCGCAAACGCCGATGTACGCTCCATCTAGGAACTCTTTGTTGTTGCACCGAAAGCTGAAACTGGTCACGCCATTTGACTTGGTGATCGTCCCATCCCCTGCGATACCGACATTCAAATAGCTTCCATAGGCTTGGCTCTCAGCCACATTCAGCTTCCAGGTGCCATTCCAATCATCAAAGCGATGGGGATTGTTGCAACCACAAACAGCAAGCAGTGCAACGCAGACGCACAGCAACAAACATCTGTAGCGAACACGCGTTGCACTGCCTCTCAAGGAACCCGCCTTACTTAGCAATCGCCGTCGGATACCACTGCTCCAGATCCGCATGGAACTCCTTCAGCGCCTCCACATTCAGATACACCATGTGACCAGCCGGGTAGTACCCAAACTGAACATTGGAAGCAATCGAAGGCGGCAGCATCATCTGCGCAAGGTCATGCTCGGTGCTGAAGAACGGCGTAGCCAGATCAAACCATCCGTTCGCCGAGAACACCTTCAGGTGTGGATTCTTCCGCATCGCATCGCCCAGGTCGATGACCGTATCCGGCATCGCCTGCCCGCGTCCAAAGCCGCGTCCACCGCCCGACGGCCGATGCTTCCAGTCCCAGTTCTGATTGATCCCAGGGCCCTGCAAATAGTACGGTCCCGAGTCCGTGTACTTCAGATCATTCTGCAGATAGTTGTGGAACGCCCCGACAAACGCGCCAGAGATCCCCGTGTCCGACGGATCGAACCCCGGATTCTCGCCCGCCGCATCCTCATCGAACGCCTCAAACCGTGCGTCATACCGTCCCATGATCTGCTCATCGCCGCGCAACAGCTCTTTCCTGAAACGCGTCGCCGAGATCCTCAGCTTCGAGTCCTTCACATACTGCACGCTCAACCCCGTATACGCCGCCACCTGCTGCGCAATCGAGTCGAACTCCGCCGTCGGTAGCTGATCGCCCTGCTCCAGCGCCGTAGCGTAGGGTCCGCGCGCAAACTCCCGCACCTTCTGCTCATAGTCCTTCATCGTGCCCGTGTGCGGAACCTTGTCGTGGTACCACGCAATCGCCGCAAAGCTCGGGAGATAGAACTCCGCCGCCGAGTCATAACCCGGGTCCCCCACGTTATAGTTCAAAATCGACGACAGCAGCACAACGCCGTTGAACTCGATCCCGTCATTATTCAGTGACGCCACCAGCGCCGCCGACCGCGGCGTCCCATAGCTCTCGCCAAACAAAAACTTCGGCGAGTTCCACCGGTTATTAATCGTGATGTAGCGCGTAATGAATTTATTGAATGCCGTCACATCCTCATCCACGCCCGCAAAGTCCTTCACCGTTCCCTTACCCACCAGCCGCGAGAACCCCGTCAGCGGTGCATCAATAAACACCAGGTCCGTCTTATCGATCAGGCTGTACTGGTTCGGCACCACGCTGAACGGCGCCGGCCCCGTAGCCTTCGGGCTGTCGGTCACCACGCGCACCGGCCCCACCGACCCCATATGCAGCCACAAGCTAGCCGACCCCGGCCCGCCGTTATAAAGGAACGTAATCGGCCGCGAACCCGGCGCGGCGCCGTCCTCCGTGTAGGCCACATAGAACATCGTCCCAATCGGCTTCTGGTCTTCATCCTTAATCAGCAGCGTCCCCGCCGTAGCCGTGTAGTGCACCGTGCGCGCGCCCGCCGTCCACTCGTGCTTGGTCTCCACCTTGGTCTCGTCCGGAACCGGCAGCGCCGCATCCTTCTTATCCTTATCCTTGTCCCCCGCCTGCATCCCCGGCGCGTTCTCCGCCGAAGCTTCAGCATTGCGATGTTGTCGCGTCTCCTGCGCATGCCCCATCGGCATCAACGTCATCAAGCCAGCCAGCGCCAAAGCCGATACTCCGGCCACGCGCAACGTCACAAAGAACCTTCTTGCAGTCGCGTCCAAAGAACACCTCCAAAGAAACTATTTGTGTGTAGATAAACCGGTATACGAACCGCCCGCGGGGAAAGTCTCGCCCAAATTGGAGCCATTACAAACTCGCCGCAC
>JBAVDD010000095.1:0-3169 GCA_049587035.1 Acidobacteriaceae bacterium
CGCCCTCGCGCAACGCGCTGCAAAGCTCGATGCGCTGCGCACCACCGTGCTCCGATGCAAGAGCCGATTCTGCTGAGTCGACCGCAATTTCAATTACAGCCATGGTTAGTCCAGTCAGAACGAATCATGCCGTCCTAGAAGTGGTAGCTGGCTGAGAACTGCAGATGACGCTCAGACGAACGAATTTGGTTCTCCTGTGCGAGCCAACCGAACTGCGGCGACATGCTTAGATCGGGATTGCCGAAGCTCACCATGTTGAATGCGTTGAAGGCATCGACGCGGAAGCCAAGGAACTGTTCGCGAATGATACGGAACTCCTTGAATCCGGACAGGTCCACATCTCGGAAGCCGGGACCGCGCACCGAACCGTTGACCGAGTTGCCGAAGGTATTCTGCGCGGGCACACCGAAGGCGCACATACCGTTATCGACACCAGCCACGGTGCAGGGCTTGGCCGAGGGATCCGTACCGAACCAGGCATAGCGAGAGCGGTTGACGATATGCAGTGGCCGGTACTGCTCAGCCCGCGTCTGCCCATAGCTGTTCACGTTGCTACTACCAGCGGCAATCGTATCCGGGAAACCGCTGTAAAACATGAACCCTGCGCTTGCCTTCCAGCCGCCAAGCACCGCGTCGACGAGCCGGTTCGCGTTGCTCATGTACTTGCGTCCATGACCCACAGGAATAGCATAGGTCGCTGTGCCGTTGAGGTTGTGCTTCACGTCAGATCCCGCCACTCCATAATCAGCATGGCTGTCATAGTAGTTCTGGAATCCGGGATCCCCGTTGAAGCCGCCTGTGTTCAGCCCATAGTTGCCCACTGCGTTCGTCATCGACTTCGAATACGTATAGTTCACCGTGTACTCAAGGCCAGTGTTGGACAACCGCTGCCGCAGCACAACCTGCAACCCGTTGTAGTTCGACATCGCGCGAGATTCCGTGATGAGCAGGGCATTCGAACAGACCTGCGTAGCCTGCGGCGAATTGCAGCCGATATACGGGCTGTTGTAGAAGGGCGCCGAAGTAGGATCACCCGGGACGGTCCACTGGTTTACGTTTCCGTAATCCTCAATGTGCTGCCCGGTCTCGCCTACGTAGCCGACCTGCAGACTCATCAGATGAGTGAGGGCGTATTCGAGCGTGAAGTTGAAGTTCTGTACGTAGGCCGGCTGTATGTTCTGGGGATAGGTGTTGTACGTTCCACCGGGTTGCGCTGACACGTCGAACGCAGTTTGGGTGGTATAAGGCGTAGGGACATTGCTGGCGGATACTGTCAGACCGGAGTTTTGAATCGCCTGAATAAACGGTGTGATCGAGGTCAGCCGCTGATTGCTCGAGTTGCCTTCAAAGAAGCTGGAACCACTGTATCCGCCGCGTACGACGAAACGAGGCGCGACCTGCCATGCAAAGCCGAAGCGCGGCATGAACTGGTGGAAATTCCAGTCATAACAGGCGCGGTTGGAGCACACCCCGGATCCCGGCGGTGCGTCCGCGGGGACGCTGCCCGCATAGATAATCTGCCCAGTGGTTAGATTGACGTTGCCTGTCTTGTTGTGCTGCTCCACCCATGGTTGGTCGAGCTCATAGCGGAAGCCATAGCTTACCGTGAGGGTCGGGGTCAGCTTGAAGTCGTCGGTCGCGTAGATGCCGGTGCGCCACTGCCGCTGGCCTACGTTCACGCTAGCCAACGTGGCTGCGGCCGAAGTGATACGGTCCAGCAAAAAGTCCGCAGCTCCATAGCCGCCGATAGAATTCGCCGAGTCGCTTGTATATTGGCCGTTGTAGTTCAGCGAACCAAGATAGCCGTTGTTGTTCGCGGTGGGATAGTTGTTCTGGTAATGAAGCGCTGAGACGCCAAAGCTGAAATAGTGGCGCCCATGTTGCCAGCTCGCCTGATCCATGTATTGGTACGTGTTGTCGATCAACCCGCCGCCTTGTACCGAGTTGCCACCTGCGAAGATGCCTCCGTTGATACTTTGGTTGGTGTACCCCAGCACGCTCTGGTTGGGAAAGCTGATGCCGACCTTTGCATCGCCGGTAAGGCCAAACTGTCCCGTTGAGTCCACGGAAAAGTTTTGCGCCCACACGATCCGTGTGAAGCCAAGGCGTAGTGAGTTCACAAACGCAGGCGAGAAGGTATGCACCCAGGTCATGCCGCCCAGTTTTGTGGGATACAGGTTCGGACCGGAGAAGCTGATCGCCAGCAATGGAGTCGTGCCGTCGTAGGCCGTGGACATCGAGTAGAAGCCGGTGAATTTGTCTTTATCGCTCTTGTCGTACTCGATCTTAATGTCACCCTGGTTGTTGGCCTTGTAATTGCGCCGATGCCCCTGGTAGTTATTGGCAGCAATACCGTCAGTCGGCGTCGCATTCGGCAGCGGATACAACGTGGTGTTTGCAATCAGGAACTGCGCCACGGGGTTGACGATAGGTACGCCCATATTGCCGACGAAAGGTTGATTGTTGTTCAGCGTGTCGAACAACTGATAGGTGTCGGCCGTTCCGCTCGAGTTGCAGGTCGCCACGCCAGAGACCATCGTATATCCGGAGCTGTCGCAACCCTCAGGGAGTAACGCCGAGAAATCCCCGGTTCTCATCGCAGCCGTAAGCACGCTCGTGGATCCGATACCGCCGACGTGGTACCGCGAGCCCAGGTAGTCGGCGAAAAAAAAGAGTTTGTTATGCAGAATCGGGCCACCGATGGTCGCACCAAACTGGTCCTGCGAAAACGGATTTGTGGGAACGACAGGTGTCTGGTTCTTGTTCCCCCATGAGTCCGCGTTCGCCCGATAATCTTGCAGGTAACCGTAGAGCGATCCATGGAAGTGGTTAGTGCCGCTCCTGAGAACGCTAACAACTCCTGCGCCATTCACGTTGCCCAGTGAAGCCGGTGAGTTCGCCGTGACAACCTGGATCTCATCGAGTGCAGCTGGCGCCGGGCTGTAGCCGATCTCGTTATTAAAGGTCTCGTTCGTGTCGATTCCTTCGAGCGTGTAGTTATTCGCCTGGGCGCGGTTGCCGTCCACGTTTACCGAGTCACTGTAATAGGTGTCACGCTCGATGACGTTCGTGGCGGTGTTGCCATAGGTACTGACCGCTCCGGGGGTATAGAGCGTGAGCGCGCTGAAGTCCAGACCGTTCAGCGGAAAGTTTGCGATGGTGTTGGCTG
>JBAVDD010000096.1:0-5349 GCA_049587035.1 Acidobacteriaceae bacterium
AGAGGACTAAAGCGAGGGTGCCGATGGTGGCGTTGCGCTCGGAGATGCCGGAGCGGACCAGGATGCGCTGCAGGACGAAGGCCAGGGCCATGGCTACCAGCAGGACGCTCATGCGAACGGAGGTGAAAGAGAAGCCGAAGAGCTTGATGAAAGCCGCGCCGAGGTAGAGCTGCCAGCCGAGCATGGGTGTTGTTGGGCCGTTGTAGGCGATGTGGCCGGTGGCTGCCAGGTGTCGTGCGATGAAGATATAGGGACCGTCGTCGCAGACGCCCATGGAGGTGTAAGGGCGGCTGATGAGTTCGCAGACGAGCAGGACCAAGGCGCAGAAGAGGGCCGGGATGCGGTATCTGCGGATGAGTTGCAAGGAGTCTCCAGTCAAGAGCGCTGCTGGGCGTAGGTCAAGAGGTGCCTGCTGCTTTCAGCATAGCAATGATGGATTTGGCTTACGGTTTGGTTGGTGGAATCGAGTGGACGACGTAGAGTGTACCGGGTTTGGAGAAAGGCCAGCGGGAGAAATGCACGGGAGCGAAGGGTGCGGCGCCGTAGCAGAGGTTGGGCTCGAAGGAGACGCTGTAGAGAGGATGGATGTGGGGGGTGTCATCCTGCAACGCCATCGGGCAATTGTCTGATGAGCGATCTGGCGTCGGGACATAAGCATTCGCAGGGATTTTGATCCGGGACTCATTAATATGGGTTGCATGCTGGAGCTCAATACCGAAGTTGTATTCCCAGCCATTGTCGACGGAGATGTCGCTTACACCAGCAGAGTGAAGTTCCGCGGCCAAGGCTACGCGAGCGCGATAGTATGCAAAGGTATTGTGCGTGCAGGAGATGCCGTAGATCGCCATGATGGCGACTACTACGAGGGTTACGAGGGGCACCTGGGGGCGGATGTAATCCTGGTAATAGCGTAGTAGAAGGAACAGAGCAACTGCCAGTAAACCGATTAGATATCGATCGCTGAGGCCGAGTGTGCCTGCTAAAGGAAAAAGGGAGACGATATAGGCAACACTGAAAGGGATGATCAGGATAGCCAGCTGCCGCTGTGAGACTACAGGCGTGGGCTGCTCGGAAGGGGATATGCGCCGCAAGTTCATCCATGAAACGCTTAATCCTAATAAGCCGCCAAATGAAGCAATCGTTAGCAGAAGCCTCAAAGGTAGATTGAGAGAAACAGGCGCATAACCCTTTACTCCAGATTCAATGATCATTCCGTGCATTGTGACCCAGTCGCCCGTGGTCGGCTCCAACCAGTTGCCAAGGTGAAGGTGCTTCAGGCTGAGAACCAGCAGGGAAATAAACAAGATGATAGCGATAGCGCCCAAGATGACAGGCCGGATTCTCCGGATTTTCGGTAGAAACAGGACGATGATTGGCAACAGTAGAAATGGGACGTCCAGGCCAGCATGGATCAGTTTCGCGAGTGCGGTGGCGATCGTAACCGTTGGTTTTGTGAGCATAGTGACGGTAATGATGTAGGGCTGCCGTGAAAGCCAGTGCATGCAGGCGAAGATGACGAGAGCGCCGGCGAGGGTAATGGCCGCGCTAGACAGAAGGACGCGGCGTTGCGCACGCAGCAGCCAAAGGGTCGAAGGCACCATGACGAGGGTTCCGAACCATGCGGTCTGGCGGGATGTACCGCAGAGAACGTTGGTGGCGACGGCGAAGCAGAACCAGGCGATGGTGGCGCGGTCGGTGGAGGCTTGTAGCGCGCGAAGGCAGCCGTAGAGGCAGATCACGATGGCAAAGAGGCCATAGATGTCGCTCATGAAGGTGACCGAGAGCAAGAGATAGAGCGGCGACAAGACGAGCGCCAGGGTACCGATGGTGGCATTGCGCTCGGAGATGCTTGCGCGTACCAGTGTTCGCTGCAAAAGCCACGCCAGCACTACGGCTACCAGTAGCGTGCTCATGCGAGCAGTGGTGAAGGAGGAGCCAAAGAGCTTGAAGAAGGCAGCCGCAAGGTAGATCTGTGCGAGGAGCATCGCAACGGTCCATCCGTTGTAGACGACGTGGCCGGTGGCGGCGAGGGTGCGCGCCATGAGGATGTAGGGTCCGTCATCGCAGACGCCCATGGTGGTGTAGGGGCGGCTGATGAGTTCGCAGATGAGTACGGACAAGGCGCAGAAGAAAGCTGGAAGGCGGTATCTGCGGATGAGTTGCAAGGAGCCTCCGGCAAGGTCTGGGGTGGCAAAGTCGAGGATCTTGTTTGGGCTACGCCGGACGTTCGCTAGCATCGCCCGTGTTGCGGATGTCCTGGTTTGAGGATAACAAGTTCGCGACGGGACTACGGCTTGGCGGGTCGGATGTAGCGGATTACGTAGAGGGTTCCGGGGGTGGGGTAGGGCCAGCGGGAGTAGTGGACGGGGGCGAAGGGCGCGGGGCCGTGGCAGGCGTTGGGGGTGAAGGAGATGCCGTAGATGGGATGGATGTGGGGGAAGGCGAAGTAGCCGTGCAGGAAGCAGGTGTCCGTGGAAGGTGGGGCGACAGGGACGTACGCGTGTGCCGGGGTGACGATGCTGGGATCGTTGATGTGGCCGGCCTGGTGGATTTCGACGGAGTTGTTATACTCCCAGCCGTTGTCGACGGAGGTGTCGGGGACGCCGTTGGCGCGGAGCTCGGCGGCGAGCGCGGCGCGGGCGCGATAGAGCGCGAAGGTGTTGTGGGTCATCGCGACGCCGCAGACGGCTACGAGTGCAATGAAGGCTACGAGAGAGAGCGGGAGTCGGGGTTCGATGCGCTGTTGGTAGTAGCGCACCAGACAGAGTACGGCGATGACCAGCAGGGCTAGTGCGTAGCGGTCGTAGATGACGACGTCGGCGGCGCGCGGGAAGAGGAGAAGCGTATAGGCCGCGGTGAATGGCAGCAGCAGGACGCCGAGTTGTTTCCAGGAGATTGGCGTGGAGGGGGCGACGGAGGCGGCGTCAGAAGTTAATTTAGAAGCGACCGTTTGACGTTCTTGCTGGTGAGGAGCGAAGAGCGAAGCGAGGAGACCCATGACGCCGCCGAAGCACACGATAGTGATGACAATCTGGGTTGCCTGGCTGATGAAGATCAGGGGCCTACCTGGTAGATCGCTGCCCTCGAAGGTGCCGTAGATGTTGACCCAATCGCGCATGGTTGGTTCGAGGAGAAGGTTCGGGTGCAGGTGCCTCCAGTGAAGCGCGAGCAGCAGATAGGCGATGGAGACGGCCGCGATGAGTGCGAGCACGCGGGGGCGGCTGCGGCGAATTTCGAGTAGGAAGATGGCCGCGAGGGGGAGCAGAAGGAAAGGGATGTCGGCGAAGAGATACGCGATGGCCGCGAGGGTGTGGGCTACGGGGAGGGAATGGACGAAGAGGTGCTCCGGTATGAGATAGGACTGGTGCTTGAGCCACTGCATGCAGGCGAAGATGAAAAGGGCGCCGGCGAGGGTGGCCGCGGCGCCGGCGAAGAGGACGCGACGGCGTGCTCGGAGCAGCCAGAGGGTCGAGGGCACCATCACGAGCAGGCCGAGCCATGCGATCTGGCGAGATGTGCCGCAGAGGGCGTTGGTGGCAACGGCGAAGCAGAGCCAGGCGATGACAGAGCGGTCGGAAGAGGAAGGGCTTGCCGAGGTTTGGAGCGCGCGGAGGCAGCCGTAGAGGCAGATCACGACGGCGAAGAGGCCTGTGATGTCGGTCATGAAGGTGGCCGAGAGCATGAGGTAGAGCGGGGAGAGGACGAGAGCCAGGGTGCCGAAGGTGGCGTTGCGCTCGTTGATTCCGGCGCGTACCAGAGTGCGCTGCAGGACGAAGGCCAGGGCCATGGCTACCAGCACGTTGCTCATGCGGATGGAGGTGAAGGAGAAGCCGAAGAGTTTGATGAAGGCGGCGCCGAGGTAGAGCTGCCAGCCGAGCATGGGAGCTGCCCAGCCGTTGTAGGCGATGTGGCCGGTGGCGGCGAGATGCTGCACCATGATGATGTAGGGGCCATCGTCGCAGATGCCCATGTTGGCGTAGGGGCGTGCGATCAGCTCGCAGACCAGGACTGCCAGAGCGCAGAAGACGGCGGGTAGACGAAACCGGCGAACGAGTTGCAATCAGCCTCCGGCAAGATTGTGGGACGGAACAGAGCCGAGATCTTGTTTGGCAGACGCGGAACGATCGGGAAGATCGTTCGCGTTGCGGGTATCTTGCTTTAAGGATAGCAAGGGCGCGATGAGACTATGGGTGCGAGGGGTTAGGGTTTTGCGGGTGGGGTGTAGCGGACGACATAGAGTGTGCCGGTAGGGGAGGCTAGCCAGCGGGAGTAGTGGACGGGGGCGAAGGGTGCGGGACCGTCGCAGACGTTGGGGTTGAACGAGATGCCGTAGAGGGGATGGATGTGGGGGGTTTTGGCGTACCAGGCCATCTCGCAGGTGTCGGGAGCGGGCCGAGGTGTGGGCACGTAGGCGTGCGCGGGAAGGGTAAGGCGGGGATCGTTGATGTACCTGGCGTGCTGGAGCTCGACGCTGAGGTTGTACTCCCAGCCGTTGTCGATGGAGGTGTCGGGGATGCCGTTGGCGTGGAGTTCGGCGGCGATAGCGACGCGAGCACGATCGAGCGAGAACATGTTGTGGGTGCAGGCGATGCCGTAGATGGCCATGATCGCGACCAGGAGGATGCCTGCAAAGGGAATCCGCGGCTGGACGCGCTCCTGGTAAAAGCGGGCGATGCAGATGAGCCCGACGACCAGCAGCTCGAGCATATAGCGGTCGAGGATGATGTTCCATGTGGCGCGTGGAACAAGAAGCAGGATGTAAACCAGTGAGAAAGGAGCGAGGAGCACGCCGAGCGTATGCCACGAGATCGCAGGGGACGGCGGCGGCGCAATGGGCGAGGTGCTACGGCGGGAGCGAAGCAGCAGGGATCGAAATAACAGGGAGATCAGGCCCAGCAGGCCGAAGATGGAGACGATGGTGAAGAGGATTTGGACGCCGGTGTTGAGAAAGATCGGCGGGTCAGCCACGGGGGGAACGCTTTCGAACATGCCGATAGGAGTGACCCAATTGCTCATGGTCGGCTCCAGCGGAATGTGGACGCGGATGGAGCTGGGATAGGTGGCCAGAAAAAGATAGCCGAGGAATACAACCGAGATGATCGCGATAGTGCGGACGCGGCTCTTGCGTATCTCGGGGAGGAACAGGGCAACGAGGGGGAGCAGAAGGAAGGGAAGGCCCAGAGAGGTGCGGAGGAACTGCCAGATGACATGCATCACGGGAAAGGCAGTGGGGAGGATGGGCTCGCGGATGGAGTAGGGCTGGTGCTTGAACCACTGCATGCAGGCGAAGACGAAGAGGGCGCCGGCGAGGGTGGCAGCGGCGCCGGCGAAGAGGACGCGACGGCGTGC
>JBAVDD010000097.1:0-6821 GCA_049587035.1 Acidobacteriaceae bacterium
GCAATCGGGTGCCGATATGTCGCTGAATACCTGCCCGTGACAAAGTGCTCCAACTGCCGTTCGATATCTCCGAGCATCGAGCTCGCGCCATACCGGAACAGCGTAGGCTCGAGCCACGGCCTACCCAACTCGTCCTTCATGAGCGCCATCCAGTCCAGCGCTTGCTTAGCGGTTTTGATGCCGCCAGCGGGCTTGTAGCCGACGGCCATGCCAGTGCGTTCGGCGTACTCGCGGAGGGCGCGCACCATCACCAGCGAAACCGGCAGCGTGGCATTCACAGCCTCCTTGCCAGTAGAAGTCTTGATGAAGTCCGCACCGGCCATCATGGCTACCCAGCTTGCGCGGCCTACGTTGCGCAGCGTCAACAAATCTCCAGTCCCCAAGATCGCTTTCATATGCGCCCCGCCGCAGGCGTCCTTGAACGCCGCGACCTCGTCGTACAGCGCGCTCCACTCGCCGTTGAAGACATGCGCACGGGTGATGACGATGTCGATCTCGCTGGCGCCGGCATCGACGCTCCGCCGAATCTCGGCAACGCGCGTCTCCAGCGGCGAGAGCCCGGCAGGGAAGCCAGTCGACACCGCGGCCACTGGGATCCCCGAGCCTTCGAGCGCCTTCACAGCCGTTTCCACAAACGCGTGGTACACGCACACCGCGCCGACGTGCAGGCCCAACTCCTCTATCCCGAGCGCTTTCACTAGGTGGTCTTGCACCGGCCTCCGCGCCTTCGCGCATAACCTCCGCACGCGCTCGGCGGAATCATCGCCGCTCAATGTGGTTAGGTCCATGCAAGCAATTGCGCGCAGCAGCCACGCAGCCTGCCAATCTTTCTTAATAGAACGTCGCGTGGAGATCGTTGCGGCCCGCCGCTCCACCGCGCTGGTGTTTACGCGCACCTCTTCCACCCAGTCCAGGTTCAGCGGAATCCGTCGGTTGGGTGTCAACTCGCGTCCATACAACGTGACCTGCGCGCTGGCAGAAGCATGCCCGTTCTGCGCGGCAAGGTCTGCGGTCTTTGTTTCCTTCGCGGTTTCCATCGCGCTCTCCAGCTTCTCCTCAGCCCCCAAGCGCGGACTCAAACAGTCCGGCCCGCCATTGACTGGCAGGCCGCTAAGAGTACTGACATCTAAGTGTATACCGCGTTCAGACTGCGGGCCCGCGGCGCCCTTCACTCGCAGGCATCGCCGTACAGGGCGCGCAGGGCGTGGCTGCAGACGGTGTAGCAGTGGCAAGCGGCCTTTTGCAGCTCCTGGCGCGAGAGGATGGTCACCTTGCCGCGACGGTAGCTGATCATGCCGCGTTCCTGTAGGGAACTGGCGACCATCGTAACGGTGGTGCGGCGGGTGCCGAGCAAGTCGGCCATGAACTCCTGGGTAAGGGTCATGGTGTCCTCGCAGGAACGGTCGCGGCACATCAGCAGCCAGCGTGCAAGGCGTTGTTCAGCTTCGTGCAACTTGTTGCAGGCTGCAACCTGCTCCATCGAGACGTTCTGCTGTTGCACAAACTCGAGAACGCGACAGCGCAGCTCGGCGGAGGTAAGAAACAGGCCGCGAAGGTCGTCGAGCCGCACGCGCAGCGCCGACCCTGGCATAAGGATATGGGATTGAGAAGGTGTGGGGGTCGGACCGAGCAGTTGCATCGCGCCGACCACGCCTTCGTGGCCGGTCAGTCCCACCTCAGCGCTGCCGCCTTCAGCCATGGTGACCACCATGGACACCACGCCGGTGCACAGGAAGTAGCCATGCGCCGGGGTTTCGCCCTGCTCGTGGAGCAGGGTTCGAGCGGGCAGATCGACGGGGCGGCATAGCGCAACAATCGTATCGCGCAACTCCGGTGACAAAGCGTCGAGAAGAAGATTTCCAGTTGTTGCAGGCACGTTCTGTCCTTCTTAATCTGGGAGAACGAGACACCCGCGAATCGACCTGCACTCACATCGGGCCAGTCCGGCAAATGTCTCATTTGCCGGACTATAAATTGTTGCGGACGCCAGTCATTGTGCGGTGGGAGCGTTTTGGCGTCGCTGCTGCGCGTACAGGTATGATCAAAGGCTCGTTCGAGTTTGGGGCCCGACGAAGTATCGGAAACATCGCAGCTATCCGGATACTGGATTACCAATGCGCCGATATCCTACACCTGTCTCTACGCATCTGTATGCCGTATCGTTCCCGAAATTAATGGTCTTATGACGACATCCACGACGCCACTCAACCACGCTGACCGACAGGCACTCGGCCTACGCGCGCGCAAGCAGATTGCCCGCAGTGAACACGCCAACTTTAAGGCTTCAGCTTGCCAGCACAACCCCCTCGATCTCCTTCGTGTGTCAATGCACGATCGCGTCGCCCGGTTGGTCCCGCTCAAGTATCAGCGGATGGTTGCGAGCCCGTTCGGCTTCTTTCGCGGCGCGGTTCCCATCATGGCTGCAGATCTCGCGTGCCATCCGAACACCGGTATCACGACACAACTTTGCGGCGATGCGCACGTGTTGAACCTTGGAGCATTCGCTGCGCTCGATGGCCGGCTGGTCTTCGACATCAATGATTTTGATGAGACCATCCGCGGGCCGTTCGAGTATGACGTGAAGCGCCTTGCTACGAGCCTGATCCTTGCGGGCAGGGAAGCCGGCATCAAACGCGCTGCGCGTCGCGATGCCGTGCTTCACTTCACCGAGCAATATCGCAGCATGATGCACACCTTTGCCGCCATGCCGGTTCTGGAACTCGCGCGCTATCAGATCCATCGCCTCGCCGAGACCGAGCCCATGCCCGCGATCCTCGCCCAGGCAGGCCGATCCACCCCACAAAAGAGTCTCAGGGCACTCACCGAGCCGAACGCTGCCCGGCCCAACGCCAGCAAGTCCAACGGCGGCCCGGCCCAGCCGCGACTCTTTCGTTCCGAGCCGCTGCTGCTCGAGCGCCTCAACGTCAAAGATGCTGCCGCTGTCCTTGCAGCGCTAGGCCCCTACGAGCGAACGCTGCAGCCCGAACGCCGTCATTTCTTGAAGCAGTACGCTCCGCAGGATGTTGCCTTCAAGGTCGTGGGAACCGGCTCGGTGGGTTTGCGTGACTACGTGATCTACTTCGAAGGCCTCAGCCGCCCGCATGGCACCGATCCACTCTTCCTGCAGATCAAGGAGGAACCCGCATCGGCCTATGCCCCCTATCTTCCCGAGGGATCCGGCCACACGCACCAGGGCCATCGCGTTATGGACGGCCAGCGCGCCATGCAGTTGACCTCGGACCCGTTGCTTGGCTACACCACGCTGGAAGGACGCGACTACCTGGTGCGGCAGCTCAACGATCACAAGGCGGCGCTCGTCCTCGAAGATCTCACGCCAGGTGCACTGCTGGGCTACGCGGACATCTGCGGCGAGCTTCTGGCGCGTAGCCACGCTCGTGCAGGCGACCCTGTTGCCATGGCCGCTTACCTTGGCACCTCCAACCGCTTCGATCGCGCCATCCTCAATTTCGCCCTCGCCTACGCCGACAAGACGGAGCGTGACTGGCGACTACTAAAGCGTTCCAGGGACTGGGCAGCCGCTAAGAATCTCCTGGCTAAGATGTAGCCCCAGGAAGCTTCTGGACGACAGAGTTAGACCAACTGCGCGTGGAATTAGTGCGATCAGCAAGGAAAAATGCAAACTCGTGCCACTTTCTACCCATTGTTACTCATTTTTGCTACCCTTCTGTCCATGCGCTTACGTATTGTGTCCCTTGCTCTTGCCCTGGCTGCTGGTCCGTCTCTACTCTTGCCCGCGCCGATTCAGGCGCAGTCGTTCACGCCCAAGCGCGAGCTGAAGAACCTCTCGCCGGCCGCAATCAGTAAGCTGCAAACACTGGAGTCGCTCACGGAACTGCCGCCGGGCGAGTGGCGCTTCCACGTTGGTGACGTTCCGCACGGCGAGTCGCCCACGCTTGACGACTCCTCCTGGCCGCTCGTCGCGCCGCACTCCGCAGCCCCCAAGGAAGCCGTCTGGTATCGCCGCGTCATCGAAGTTCCCAAGAACCTCAACGGCTACGACATCACCGGCTCGCGCATCTGGTTCCAGTTCCAGGCCGACGCCAACGGCCCCATGCCGCAGATCATCTACTTCAACGGCCGCCGTGTCGCTCTGGGCGATGACCTCGAACCCATCGTGCTCTTCGCGCCCGCCAAGCCCGGCGACAAGATTCTCGTAGCCGTGAAACTGTTGCACACCGTCGACGACAAGAGCTTCACCGGCGTCCAGCTCCGCGTCCAGCCCAACCCCGACGATGCCGCCTCCAGTGCGCGTCCCAATCCGCAGGACATCCGCATCCAGTGCATGACTGCAGCCAATCTGCTGCCCGCGCTCGCCACTCCCCGCAAGGATCTTCTCCCCGTCGTCGAAGACGCGATTGCGGCCATCGACACTGACGCTCTCAAGTCCGCCGACCAGTCGGCCTTCGATGCCTCCCTTCGCAAGGCCCAGCAGATCCTCGCGCCACTGCACCCGGTGCTGCAGGAAGCCACAATGGTCCTCGACGGCAACGCGCACATCGACGCCGCGTGGCTATGGCCGCGTTCGGAGACCATCGACGTCGTCCGCCGCACCTTCACCACCGCGCTGCAGCTGATGAACGAGTATCCCAACTACGTCTACACGCAGTCCGCCGCGCAGTACTACGCGTGGATGGCCGACAAGTACCCCGACCTCAACAATCAGATTAAGCAGCGCATCAAGGAAGGCCGTTGGGAAGTCGTCGGCGGCATGTGGGTCGAACCCGACCTCAACCTTCCCGGTGGCGAGTCCGAAGTCCGCCAGCTCCTCGTCGGCCAGCGCTTCTTCAAAAAGGAGTACGGCGTCACCGCCCGCATTGGCTGGAACCCCGACAGCTTCGGTTACAACTGGCAGCTGCCACAAGTTTACAAGCGCAGCGGCCTGGACTACTTCGTCACCCAGAAGATGCACTGGAACGACACCAACCAGCTCCCTTTCCGCCTCTTCTGGTGGGAGTCTCCTGACGGCTCCAAGGTCCTCACCTACTTCCCAACTGACTATGTTCACCTCGACCTGAATCCCACGCGCATCTCGGCTGACTTCGCCGAGTCCGCTCAGCGCAACCCCGGCACCATCGAGCACCTCGATCTCTACGGCGTCGGCGACCACGGCGGTGGTCCCACCCGCGACATGCTCGACCAGGGCACCCATTGGATCGATCTCAGCCACAAGTCCGACACGGCCGTTCCAACCATGCGCTACAGCACCGTGCAGCACTACTTCGACGACGTGCAAGCCCATCTCAATCCCGACTCGCCCACCTGGAACTACGACTCCATCGCCAAGGGCTACACAGCGCCGCCCGCCGGCCCGAATGGAGAAGTGGGAATTCCAACGTGGAAAGATGAGCTCTACTTCGAGTACCACCGCGGCGTCTATACCACCCAGGCCGCGCAGAAGCGCAACCTCCGCCACAGCGAAACAGAAACCATCAACGCCGAGAAGTTCGCCTCACTGGCCTGGCTAGACGGCGACGCCTATCCCGATCACCTCCTCAACAACATCTGGGAGAAGATCACCTTCAACGGCTTCCACGATCTTGCCGCCGGCTCCGGCATCGGCGTCATCTACCGTGATGCTGCCAACGACTTCCACCAGGTCTACAACGACGACCGCGACATCGACACCGCTGCTCTCAGCACCCTCGACGCTCACATCGACACTCGTGTCCCCGGCGCCACACCGATCCTCGTCTACAACACGATGGCCTGGCCGCGCTCAGAGACCGTCAAACTCAACGTTCAACTTCCCGAAGGCGCAACCGGTGTAAAGCTGCTCGACGCTCATGACCATCCGCTGCTCACGCAAATCCTCAGCAAGGACGCCACAACCCACCAGTTCACCGTCCTCGCCCGCGTTGACGACATCCCTGCGCTCGGCTACACGGTCCTTCACGCCGAGCCATCAACCACCGCTGAGCCCGCAACCAAACTCACCCTCCACGACTCCGCCGCCGACTACACGCTAGCCAACGCGGGCCTCAAGCTCACCATCGACAAGCACACGGGCTGCATCACCAGCCTCACCACCGGCGCCACCGAGTACATTGCTCCCAACGCCTGCGGTAACGAGCTCCAGACCTTCGTCGACAAGCCCAAAGACTACGACGCCTGGAACATCGACTACGGCACGCTTGACCACCCTGTCCCCATCCGCGAACTCGACTCCATCGCTGTAACCGATAACGGCCCGCTGCGCAAGACCATCCACATCACCCGCACCTGGGACAAGTCTCACTTCACCCAGGACATCTCCCTCGATGCCGGCAGCGACGTCGTCCGCGTCTCCAACACGGTCGACTGGCACGAGACTCACATCCTCCTCAAAGCCGCCTTCCCGCTCGCGCACTCCAGCGACAAGGCCACCTTCGAGATTCCCTTCGGTAACATCCAGCGCCCCACGACCCGCAACAACAGCTTCGAGAAGGCAAAGTTTGAGGTCCCCGCACAGCGCTGGGCTGACCTCGGTGACACAACCGCCGGCATCTCCATCCTCAACAATAGCAAGTTCGGCTACGACGCCATCGGCAACCTCCTTCGCCTCACGCTCCTCCGCTCGCCAGTATGGCCCGACCCCAACGCCGACCGCGGCATGCAGCACTTCACCTACGAGATCTACCCGCACACCGGAAGCTGGAAGCAGGCTCTCACCGTCCGCCATGGCTATGACCTCAACACGCCGCTCATAGCCGAGCAGGTCTTCTCCCACACCGGCGAGATGCCCGCCACCCACTCCTTCATCTCGCTCGACGCGCCCAACGTAACCCTGAGCGCCGTGAAGAAAGCAGAAGACGCCAACGGCC
>JBAVDD010000098.1:0-7851 GCA_049587035.1 Acidobacteriaceae bacterium
CGCGAGAGATGCTCTGTTCAGACCTTTCTAAGCGTGGGTTAGTTTTCGGTGGGCTTGTCGATGTGGTCGATGACGAAGTAGGTGACGGGGCCTTTTTGGGCTTTTAGTTTTAGGCCTAGCTGCTCGCGGAGGGCGGTGAAGAGGCTGGGGCGGTCGAGGAAGCCGGGGGGTAGGCTGGCCTTGTCGATGCCTGGGGGAAGATTGGGTGGGAGGAACTCGAGCTTGAAGTCGTAGTTGCCGGTGAGACCGGTGAAGTTGATGACGGGGCGGTGGTCATCCTGCAGGAACTGACCTAGCTGCCAGCAGAGATATCTCATGGAGACGCGGGTTCCGGTGATGCTGGCGAAGCCGGTGGGCTGCACGGAGATGGCGTAATTCGGGGGACTGGTGTTGGGCTTCATCTTTAGGCCGGAGCCGTCGATGGTGAGGGCGTAGATGTTGCCTTCCTTTTTATCTACGTGGAATTTGAGGTTGAAGCGATCGGCTAGCAGATCCTGGAACATGGTGTGGAGGTCGTCTACAGTGTAGGCCTTGTCGGCTTTGGCTTCGATGTCGAAGGGTTCGGTGTCGAGCCAGTGGGGACCGCCGGTGATCTGGCGCTGGGGGATCTTGTACATGAGGCTGATCAAGAGCCGGACCGGTATGTTCTGCACGAGATAGCCTCGGCCGCTAGGCATGGGCTTGATGAAGCCACCTTTGTCGTCGGGGTTGGAGGGGTGGATGACGATGATGTCGAAGGTTAGGCGCGGTGAGCCGGGAGGGGCTACGGCTAGTTCCTGGGCGGGGATGGTTGGCGTGGCGAGCGTAAGGAGCGTGATGGCTGCGGTGAGGATGATGAGGGAGGTTCTCATGCGGTTCCTTTGCGGTGCCGTTGTTTAGGGGATGAAACGGTAGCCTACGCCTCGGATGGTTAGGAGATGGACTGGCTTGGAGGGGTCGGGTTCGAGGTAGCGGCGGAGGCGGACGATGAAGTTGTCGATGGCGCGGGTGTCGGTGTCTTCTTTGACGTGCCAGACGTTTTCGAGGAGCTCGGTGCGGGGGACGATTTTGCCGGGGTGGTCGAGAAGGTACCGGAGTAGGTCGGCTTCCATGAGGGTTAGGTGGATGGTTTTGTCTTGCGGGTCTAGTGGGCGGATCTCCAGGGCGTCTAGATCGATGATGCGGTTGGCCAGGGTGTGGGTGGGTGTGGGTTCTGAGGGCGTGGGGGTGGATGGGTTGTGGGGTGTGGTTGTGGGGATGGAGCTTTGCCAGTGCATGCGGCGGAGGAGAGCGGTCAGGCGGGCGAAGAGGACGTTTAGTTCGAAGGGCTTGGGGAGGTAGTCGTCAGCGCCGGCGGCGAAGCCTTCTACTACGTCTTCGGTGCGGCCGCGCGCGGTGAGGATTAGGACGGGGGTGTAGCGACCGGCTTCGCGGAGGGCGCTGACGATAGAGAAGCCGTCGCGGCCGGGGAGCATTACGTCGAGGAGAACCGCGGCGGGTGGTGCGGGGGCGTTGGGTGCGGTGGCTTCGAGGAGCCAGGCTAGCGCGGCGTCGCCGTCGGCTTCGTGGTGAGTGCGGTAGCCTTCGGCTTCGAGGTTGAAGATCAGGCCCTGGGCGAGATGTTCTTCGTCTTCGATGACGGCGATGAGTAGGTCGTTGGAGGGCATGGGATTAATGATGGAGGAAGGGGGTTATTAGCGCGCTTAGGCCGGTCCAGGTGATTTGGACACCGATGCAGAAAAGGAAGAAGGCGATGACGCGCAGGATCCCGTGCGCGGTGGACGGTGCTACGGCCTTGGTGATGCGCGGCGCGTTGGCGTAGAAGAGGAAGACGAGCACGCTGGTGGCTATGCAGGCGAGGATGATTCCTGCGTGCGCGATGAGGGTGTGGGTGATGCTGTCCTGCGTGGCCTGCGCGGTGAGGGTGAGCATGACGACGATGCAGCCAGGGCCGGCGGTGAGGGGGAAGGTGAAGGGGTAGAAGGACTTTTCCATCAAGGATGTGGCGATGTTGTCGGCGTCCTGTGCGACCTCTACTTTTTGATCTTCTGAGGCGGCGGGATCGGTGGTTTTCTGGTTGAGGAGAGACCAGCCCATGGCGGCGATGACCAGGCCTCCAGAGACCTGCACGATGGGTAGCGAGATGCCGAAGAAGTTGAGGATGGCGGAGCCGACTAGCTCGATGACGGCGAAGAAGATGACTACGTTGATGGCGATGCGGCGGGCTAAGGAGCGATAGAGCTTTAGGGGAACGGGGCCTACGAAGCCTACGATGAGCAGCGATGTGCCGAGGGGATTGACCAGCGGGATGAGGGCGCTGAAGGCGAGGGCGAAAAACTTCCAGAGCAGAAAGATATCGATGAGGGTCATGCGGTACCGGTGGGCGTTTCGCCGATGAAGAGTGGGAGTTTGAGCTCGAAGGTGGCGCCCTTGCCGGGGCCTTCGCTGAGGGCGCGGATGTTGCCGCCCTGCTGACGGGCGATGGTGTGAACGAGGAAGAGACCGAGGCCGGTGCCTTTGATCTTGACCTGATCGTTGGAGGGGGCGCGGTAGAAGCGTTTGAAGATGCGTTTGAGTTCGCGGGGGAGGAGACCGAGGCCGGTGTCGGCGATGGAGAGGACGGCCCAGGTGTAGCTCTGGATGTTGAGGCGGCAGGTGATGTGGACGCCGTTGGGGGAGTACTTTACGGCGTTGTCGAGGAGGTTGAGGATGGCGGTGCGGAGGTCGTCGGGGTTGGCAAAGACGAAGAGACGGACGCCGCCGGGGATGTCGGCGAGGGTGATGTCTTCGGGCTGGAGGTGGTGGTGGCGAAGGAGGACGGTGGTGATGCAGTCGGCGACGAGAGGGTGGAGTTCGACGCGGGTGCGCTGCTGGACGCGCTGGCGCTGGCCTAGCTCGCCGGCCTTGAGGACGGTTTCGACGGTGGCGAGGAGTCGGTCGCTGTCCTCGCGCATGATGGCGTAGAAGCGCTGTCGCTGCTGCTCGTCACCGGGATGACGCTGCAGGGTTTCGAGGTAGAGACGGATGCTGGCGATGGGTGTTTTTAGCTCGTGGGTGACGGCTTTCAGGAAGGAGTCCTGACGCTCGTTGCGGCGGACTTCTCGGACGAGGAAGACGGTGTTGAGGACTACGCCGGCGATGAGGATGGAGAAGAGAACTACGCCGAGGAAGTCGATTGCGATGCGGCGGCCGTTGTTGTCGATCCAGGTGATGTTGAGGACTACGGCGAGAATGGTGAGACACACGCCGAGCGTGATGAAGAACGCTTTGGCTCCGCGGCGGCGTGTGAGGTTCATGAATAGAGTGTAGAGGGTAGGGGATAGAGTGTAGAAAAAACAAAGGCCGCCTCCGGAGAGACGGCCTTTGTGGTGAGGTGAGCGGGTTTAGGCGCCGGCTGGTTTGGGGTCGTGGGGGTCGAACTTGGCTATCTGGACTTTCTTGGCGAGGCCTAGTTTTTCGAGGAGCCAGATGCCGTAATAGTTGACGTCGAACTCGTACCAGGCGAGGCCGTGGCGGGCGCTTACTGGGTGGGCGTGGTGGTTGTTGTGCCAGCCTTCGCCGCCGGTGAGGATGGCTACCCACCAGTTGTTGCGGGAGTCGTCCTTGGTTTCGAAGCGGCGCTTGCCCCAGAGGTGGGTGGCGGAGTTGACCAGCCATGTGGCGTGGAGGCCTACGGTGACGCGGAGGAAGGTTCCCCAGAGCATCATGCCGATGGCGCCTGCCAGGCGATGGCCGGGGTCGAGTGCTGCGCCGAGGGCTAGCTGCGCGAGGCCGGTGATGACTAGCGGCATGTAGTGGTATTTGGAGAGCCAGACGTGGACGCGGTCGCGGGTGAGGTCGGGAGCGTAGCGGCCGAGGAGAGCGGTCTCGGAGTGGAGAGCGCGGCCGGAGAGGATCCAGCCAGCGTGTGCCCACCAGGTGCCGTCTTGGGGGGTGTGGGGGTCGCCTTCCTGGTCGGAGTTTTGATGATGGACGCGGTGGGTGGCTACCCAGAAGATGGGTCCGCCTTCGAGGGCGAGGCAGCCGCAGGCGGTGACGAGGTACTCGAGCCAGCGGGGGGTCTTGTAGCCGCGGTGCGTGAGCAGGCGGTGGTAGGCCATGCCGATGCCAACGTTGATGGCGAGGAAGTACATGACGAAGAAGGCGGCCAGGTTCTTCCAGGAGAAGAAGAAGAGCGCGGCGATGGCGCCGACGTGGAAGAGGCTCATCGCGATGGTGGTGATCCAGTTGATGCGGCCCTGTTGATGCTCGCGACCCATGCGGAGGTCCTGCTTGATCTTCTGCGCGACTTGTTGGGTGGCGAGGAGAGAACTGGCTGGCGCGGCGCTCTGTTCAACTTCCGGTAATGTTGTTGTGTTCATGTACTGGCTCGGTCCTTGGGTGTACTTTGGATGTTTCGTCCTAATGCTGACGATACTAGGAGGGTGAAGCGCCGTGTGTAAGACATTTGTAATGGTGAGGTTGGAGCTGAAAGAGACATTGTTGGGTAAGTTAACGGCGCGGCGCGTTGGTTCCACCCCAGCGGGCAAAGAACGTCCTCTGGGGACCCCGGGTTGGATGTCAACGGGCTTGGGCTTGGGTTTGGGGATGGTGTTGAGTTTGGGAGGTATGGGGGCTGGGCTTGGCGCGCAGACGGTGGTGAATCTGGCGTCGAGTAAGAAGCTGCTGCTGCCGGTGCCGGGGGATGCGCAGCGGCTGAACAGCCTGCCGATGACGCTGGCGGTGTCGCCGGATGGACGATGGGTGGTGAGTTTGAATGCCGGGTTTGGGACATATGAGTCGAACTACGATGAATCGCTGGCCGTGATGGATACGCAGACGGGTGTGGTGAAGGACTATCCGGATGTGCGCCTGGGGTTGGGGGCGGGGCAGACGTTCTTCTCCGGGCTGGCGTTCAGTGCGGATGGAACGAAGGTGTATGCGAGTATGGCGTCGACGACCGACCCGGTGGGGGATGGGGCGAAGAAGACGGGGAACGGGATCGTGGTGTATGGGTTCAGCGATGGGGTGCTGAAGTCTGAGGGATTTTTGAAGTTGCCGCTGGTGAAGCTGGCTGAGGGACGGCATTCGGCTTCCTACGAGAAGGATGCGAGGCTGGGGGTTTCGTATCCGGCGGCGGTTGCGGTGGTGCCGGATGTGAATCATGGATCGAAGGTGCGGCTGCTGGTGGCGGAGAATCTATCGGACTCGGTGGCGCTGATGGATGCGGCGACGGGAGAGATTGAACGGACGTTCGATGTGAGTGAGAGTGACAGCGTGCCTTCGACGTATCCGATTGCGCTGGCGGTGACCAAGGATGGGCGGCGCGCGTTTGTGGCGCTTTGGAATGCCAGCGAGGTGGTGGAGTTGAATCTTGAGACGGGCAAGGTGGTGCGGAGGCTGGCGCTGCTGAAGCCGCGGTCGGATATTGCGCCGGGGACGCATCCTTGTGCGCTGCTGCTGGATGAGCGCGGGGGCGTGATGTATGTGGCGCTGTCGAATCGCGATGCTGTGGCGGCGGTGTCGATTGGGACTGCGCGTGCGCCGGAGCTTGCGGTGCGCGGGTACTTCGATACGCGGCTGCCGGGTCAGAGCTACTTTGGTGCGGAGCCGGTGTCGCTGGCGCTGCGTGCTGATGGGTCGCGGCTGTATGTGGCGAACCTGGGGTCTGATGCGGTGGCGGTGCTGGATCCACGCAGGCTGCGCGGGGTGCAGAAGGCAAAGGGGTTTGTGGAGCCGCTGGGATTTGTTCCTACCGAATATATGCCGCTGGCGCTGGCTTCCACGGGCGGCAAGCTTTATGTGACGACCGATAAGGGCAAAGGGACGGGGCCGAATAACTTTCCTCAGCGGATTGCGGCGGAGTTGAATGGGCGGCAGCGTGGAGGGAACTCCACGTATATTCCGACGCTGCTGTATGGGTCGCTGGCGGCGATTGACGAGAACGCGATCGATGATGGGCTGAAGGCTTCGACGGAGACGGTGCTGGAGTCTAACCGGATGAAGGCGGCTAAGGAGCGGATTGAGTTTGCTGATGGTAAGGATCCGATCAAGCACATCATCTACATCATTAAGGAGAATCGCACGTATGACCAGATCCTTGGTGATCTGAGCAAGGACGGCAAGCAGGTGGGCAATGGCGATCCAACGCTCACGATGTATGGCGAGGCGGTGACGCCGAATCAGCATGAGCTGGCGCTGCAGTTTGGGGTGCTGGATAACTTCTATGACTCGGCCGAGGTTTCAGGCGACGGGCATGTGTGGTCGAATGCCGCAATTGGGACGGACTATCTCGAAGACACGTGGCAGCAGAACTATCGTGGCGAGCAGCGGACGTATGACTATGAGGGGATGGTGGCGGATGGGTATCCGCTGTTGCAGCATATTCCGGATGTGGTGGACCCTCGCAGTGGATATATCTGGACGGACATGACGGCGCATGGGAAGACGATCTATCACTTTGCCGAATATATTTCTTCGGTTTTCTGTGGAGATAAAGCGGCGAAGAAGATGGAGCTGAATCCGCAGCTGGGTCCGATGTCGGGCGGTGAGACTGCTTGTGCTACTCCTACGATCAAGCCGGGAGGGGAGATGCCGGAGGAGTGGGGAGGGGGTAAGAATCTTTGGCCGTGGTCGATTCCTCGGCTGGCGTACAACGTTGCTACGAAGCCGGAGCTGGTGGGGCACTTTGCGCCTGAGTCTCCGGATTTTAATTTGCTGGTTCCAGATCAGATTCGCGTGAACATCTTCCTGCGGCACCTGGCGCGGTGGGAGAAGGATCGCGCGGCGGGGCATGACACGATGCCGAACTTTATCCAGCTGCGGCTGCCGAATGACCATACGGCGGGGACGCGGCCGGGAGGGCCTACGCCGAAGTCGTCGGTTGCGGATAATGATCTGGCGATTGGGCGGGCGGTGGAGGCGATTTCGCACTCGGCTTACTGGAAAGACACGGCGTTTTTTATTTTGGAAGACGACGCGCAGAATGGAGCGGACCATGTGGATGCGCATCGGTCGCTGGCGATTGTGGTGAGCAAGTATGCTCCGCATGCAGCGCCAGGAAAAGAGGCGTTTGTGGACAGTCGGTTCTATTCGACCGTGAGCGTGCTGCGCACGATGGAGATGCTGCTGGGTGTGCCTCCGATGAATAATAACGATGCGTTTGCTTCGTCGATTTCGACATTGTTTACGGGGCCGGGAGATCAGCCGGTGTTTACGGCGGATGTTTCCAACAGGGTGAATGGGCTGATCTATACGGCGAATAAGCCGACGGCGCCGGGAGCCGCAGAGTCGATGAAGATGGACTTCAAGCATGCGGATCGCGCGGATAGTTACAAGCTGAATTTGATTCTGTGGGCGGACGCGATGGGGAAGACGCCTCCGCCAGCGATGCTGCTGGTGCATCATCCGAAGAAGAAGGATGATGACGATGATTAGCTGCGGCGGATGCGGCTAGCGGAGGAAGACGCTTAGCTCGGCTGCGGCGGCGCGTAGAGGGGGGAGGAAGCGGGTTTGCATCTCCAGCATGGGGATGCGGGGGGCGTGGCCGCTCAGGTTTACTACCGCTACTACGCGACCGTTGCCGGCGTAGACGGGGACGGCGATGGAGCGGAGGCCAATCTCGTACTCCTGGTCGACGAGGGCGTAGCCGTTGCGGCGGACGTTGCGCAGAGCCAGGCGAAGCTTGTCGATGGAGTTGATGGTGCGGGGGGTGTACTGGGTGAGGATGACGCGGGAGAGATAGGCTTCCAGCTGGTCTTGAGGGAGATAGGCGAGGAGCACGCGGCCCATGCTGGTGCAGAAGGCGGGCAGGCGCGAGCCGATGTGGAGGTCGACGGACATGACGCGGGTGACGGAGGTGCGGGCGATGTAGACGATCTGTTCGCCGTCGAG
>JBAVDD010000099.1:0-12640 GCA_049587035.1 Acidobacteriaceae bacterium
CTTCAAACTTTCATTCCCCTCAACAAGGCGCGTCTTGCATACCAGGCTGGCAACTATCAGGAGAGCATTGCGCAGGCGCAGATCGCCATTTCTCTCAAGGCAGACCCTGCAACAGCCAACTGGGGAATTGGCATCTCCTACGGCCGGCTGGGACAGTGGGATCAAGCCATCGCCAATCTTCAATCCGCTCTAACGATCAACAAAAACTTTGCGGATGCAGCGACCGCCTTGAAGTGGGCCAAGGACGGACTAAAAGCAGCGAAGAAAGGGAAGCTTCCCAAAGAGCCAACCCCTCAATGGAATTGAGGCATATGTCGGGCAGCAAATCGGCTCTCTTACGATCGGCCGGACACCATGCGATCGATTCGAGCCGTGTATGGACGCGACATAAATTTCTTTCACAACAATTCGGATGCGGTAGTGTTCATGCAGTAGTGTAGAGCGCAATGACAATCGGTCACCGTGTACAGGCTCGAGGTTTCGAGCGCTCTTGATGTTTGCGACCCGGCTTTAGCGGATGAGAAAAGAGACCGAGGATGACCGTACGAGGAATTGCTCTTCTTTTTGTTGGAGTAGCCATGATGGCCTGCCTGGCGGGGTGCGGCTCCGGTGGTCAGCAGACGCAACCAACACAATCGATCTCGGTTCAATTTGCCACCGCTCCGCCTACATCGCTGTCTACTGGTACGTCGACGCAACTCTCCGCCGTTGTTACAAGCAACTCATCGAGTGCTAATGTGACCTGGTCGGTAACTTGCGGAACCTCGAGCGCGTGCGGATCGTTCAGTACCGCCACCACGGGAAGTGGAACATCCACTACGTACACTGCGCCTTCGACCGTACCAGCAGGTGCAACGGTGACGATAACGGCGACCTCGGTACAAGACTCCACCAAATCAGTTGCGGCTGTCATCACGATCACCACCACGCCTCCGCCCCCCATCTCTGTCACGTTTTATGGAACGCCTCCTCCCGCTTCAATACAGCCCGGCGCCTCTATCTCTGTCAGCGCCCAGGTTAGCAACGACCCCAATCCCGAACCATTGGTCGAGTGGACAGCGGCGTGCAGCTTATCGAACTGCGGCACGTTCACCCCCCTCAGCACTACCGCCAGCGAAGTTTCGACAAATTACATCGCACCGGCAAGCCCTGCTGCCAGCACTGTCGTGACCATCCGGGCCGCATCCGTGACGGACCCTTCCAAGTCTGTTTCGGTCACGACGACAATCCAGATCCCTATCTCTGTCACGTTTTACCTACCTCCTCCTTCTTCCATGCCGACAGGAACATCGGCGCCCATCAGTGCGCAGATCGCCAATGACATTTCTGCGAATCCCCAGGTGATCTGGTCGGTTTCTTGCAATAGTTCCGCTTGCGGTTCGTTCAGTACAACGACGACGGGAGACGAAGTTTCCACCACCTATACAGCGCCAGCCGCGGTGCCTGCCGGTGGGTCCGTGAGTGTCACCGCGAGGTCCGTCACCGATCCCACCAAATCGGTCTCGACGACAATTCCAATCGTGGCCAGAGTCTCTAACCCATCACTGCCGGACGGCAACTACGTTTATCAGATAAACGGCCAGGATGGCTCTGTCATCGACGGCGTGTTCGTAGCTGCAGGCGGATACATCGTTGGCGGGGAGCAGGACTCGATCGCCAGTGAAGATCCCAACACCTTGCTCTATGACACCACTCTTGATCGAATCTCTGGAGGGAATTACACGACGTCTGCGGATGGATTCCTGCAGATCACGCTTCAATTTGCTAACGACGGCACTGCGTCTTTCGAATCAACCCCAGCGCCCCACGGCAGGGGCTTCATCTCTGGAGAATACAGCTACGGGACTCACTTCAGTGGCACGCTGAATCTACAAACCAGTACGGCTCCTCCCGCCGGAGGCTATGCGGTCGCGCTTCAGGGCGACAACGGCGCTGGCGCGTCATGGACTGTAGGCGTGCTGAACATAGACTCCCCTGGTGGCCCTTCGACTCCCGGCGCGTTTTCAGGAGCAGGTAGCGAATTGGACTTCCGCGCATTTCCCGCGTCATCGGTCGAAGCGCTGACTATTTCGCCCGGCACAGTATCCATTCCAGATCAATATGGACGGGCAGTCATCAATTTAGTCTCCTATGTCCCGAATACCACCGCAGGCGTGTCCGCATATCTCGCCGGGTACCCCATCGATGCGACGCACATACAGCTCATCGAAACCAGCAACTACTACATGATCAATGACAACTATCCCTATCGCGGCGCAACCGCCGCGATCAATGGCACGGCGATCGCTCAGGGCGCGGCCACGGGTAAATTCACAGCGAACTCTCTTGCAGGCTCCAGCTACGTATTTGCGGGTTCCGGCTATGTATTTCAGACTGGCAATTTGCCTGAATACTCGTCCCTCATGGCGGGAGTTGTTACCGCACAGAGTAATGGCAGCGTTAGCGGCACGCTCAGTTGGAACAACAGTAACGGGCAATCGACACCAAGCCCCCAGCCATTCACGGGAACCTACACGGTCGATTCCGAAGGGCGAGTTACCATTTCAAACCTGTCGGCAGCAAATCTTGGTAGCAACTTATATCTCTACCTGGCCGGCAACGGGCAGGGCTTTGTCCTGTCGAACGATAGTGCCAGTGTTTTCCAAGGGGAAGCAATTGAGCAGCAGGCAACACCTTTTACCGCTGCTTCATTCAACGGAACCTATGGTCTCAACACCGGCGCGTTTCCCTTCCTTGCTGCAGGCGAAGACCTGATCGGTTCAATAGCGGTAACGTCAACCAACGGAATGGATAGTCTGACCGGATCTGGTGAGACGAGTCAGTTGACGGGCACTCAGTTGGGCACGACAGACTTTTCCATATCGGGTAGTTTCACGCCAGCTTCGAACGGAATATTTCAGGGCTCAATCGCGGGCGTCAACGTGTTGTCCCCTGCAACTCCGGGCGATTTCACGTTATATCTCGTGGATAGCACCCAGGGATTTGCCATCCAGAGCGGCAATGCCACGCCGACCCTTGTTCACCTGCAAACTCCATAGCACAGCGCGTTAGCGAGCCCTGGCAATCCTTGACAGCAAGGCGGACCGAGTAAATGCCTTCACTTCTGGATGATGCTCAAGAAGATTTTACTTAGTGGCAATTCGGAGGTCGATTGTGTCTGCCATGAAGATTCGTTGTGGAGTATTTCCCATCGTGTTGTGCCTGATACTCGGGCCTACACAACTCTGTTCAGCTCAATCGCCCAAGGTGCCCACTACATGGTGGCCCGACCCAGCCAACGGCCTCATGTGGACAGGCCAATCCTCTCTGAGCTTCCGAGGCGCTATGAACTGGGAGGATGCCGGCACCTATTGTTCGTCTCTCACGCTTGGCGGCTTCTCCGGCTGGCGGTTGCCCACGATCCCCGAGATGAGGAGCGAAGAATATCTTTATCCAGTAACCGACACCGATAAAAATGGCATCGATCAAACTGTAGATTTTCTCGGCTTCAAAGGGAACATACAAACCGTCCAGCAAACCCGCATATGGACTTCCTCTGTGGCGGGCAATCAGCAGTACTTCTCGGTCTTCATGGGTCCTCCGGATGTGTTCGGAATATTGTTCAAGGGTCAGTTGAAAGCAGCGTTGAATCCGGATCGCTCCGAGGCCCATGAACGCGTGTCCAAGGTATCGGATCGCAACGCCGTCCTCTGCGTACGGCCAATCGACGCGGATATCCTTCAGCTTGCGAAGGCCGCCGAAGTCAGGCACCCGATCCCGGATCTGTTGACACTCAAGGCCAATGTCCCGCTGAATAGGGCGCGTCTGGCCTATCAGGCCCGACGCTACCAGGACGCAATCGCTCAGTCCCATGGTGCTCTTTTGATCAAGCCGGACATGGCCGATGCCTACTGGGGCATTGGCATCTCCAACGGCATGTTAGGCGACTGGGACCAGGCCATTTCCAACCTCGAGTCCGCGCTCAAGATCGACAAAGGCTATAGGGACGCCAAAGAAAGCTTGCAATGGGCCAAGGACAATCAAAAAGCCGCGAAACATGACAAGACCGCCAAAGATAAATCACCGATTTGGGAGTGAATCAATGAGCAGCACTCCGAACTGAATCAGACAATGAGGCTGCAGGTGAAAGGCGTTCGAGTTGGCTCCACTGATAGCGATGGAGGAGATGTCCAACGCCGCATTGCCGCCATTCGCAAGGGTAATCGTTTGCACCGTCGAAGTACTGTTCGGCGTGATTTTGGTGAAGCTCAGCACCGTAGGTGTTAAGGAAACGTTCGGCGCAGGCGCAGCATTTGCTGTGGCAGTAATCGCTAAGGTCTGCGGAGAGTTGGGAGCGTTGTCCGCGATCGTGAGGGCAGTGGAATAATTGCCGGTCGCTGTAGGAGTGAACGTAAGCGTTCCGGTGCGTAGGCATAGGCCGTAAGCATGGTAAGGCAGGTGGTGGTCAACGCAAAGCCATTGGTGTTCGTAAGGTTGATGCTGTCGAGGGTAGCGGTGACAGTACCGCCACTGCTGATGGTGATGATATAGCTCGTGGGCACGCCGACATACCCGATCAGCGGTAATGCGGCGCCGACGCTGGCGCCAACTATGGGCGCAGTCTGCTGCGTTGCTCCGCCACTACCACTCCCGGCGGAGCCGGTACCGCGCCGCCGTCAGCACAGCCAACCACAAGTGCCAGACAAGAGAGCAAAACAATTGCAGCGCATGTGCGTGAACTTCTCTCAGACGAAGACATCGGCTGGTTACCTGGAAATTTACGCCTGTCGGCGCGTGCTCTATAGCTGCAAAGACGTGAACGTGGAGAAAAAGTTGCGGTACGGCAATCCTATACCAGCGCTGCAACCTCAAATCTCTCGTCGATCTAGGTGGCCGGATCGACCTTGATCTACCCCAGGACATAAAAGGCTCATCAATTAAAATATACTTTCTCGAGAACCTCTTGAATGCAAATGCTGACTGTAGTCATCATTTTGCATTCACCGCGCCAAAATTTGCCAAATTGCTATCAAATTATGACTGAGAGTCAAATGAGTTGAAATCTTGCGAGTCTAGAAATTCAATAGATGCAGACTGTGGTCAGCAAACCGGACAGATAGTGTGTTATTCCGTACCTCGTAATAACTCGACTTATTCGAAATCGGGTTAGCACTAACGGCATTTCCACTTGAAACCGTAATGTTCAAAGTGTGGGAAACATCGATCGGCAAGAAGTAGAGCCTGCTAATCAATAACTCGGATAACCAGTCTTTAAATCGAGTGGCCCTTCTGAGTTCTAAGACAGGCCCTTCACTATGCGTATCCTGAGCATCCTTGTACTCTCTATGCCCGGTACGAGGTGCAAAGAATGAAACTCTCCTACTTTGAAGATAAGGAAGGTATCCCCATGCAGAGCCGAACTGTACTCGAAGTTCATATTCTCGTTGTCACGATTGCACAGGAAGGTAGCTTTGTCCGGGCTGCCCGAAAACTTGGTGTTGCTCAACCTTCCCTCACACGCAGGGTCGCATGGCTGGAAAGAAACCTCGGAACCAGATTGTTTCACCGCACCTCGCGCAGCGTGGAGCTTACCGAAGCAGGCAGGCTCTTTGTCATGGAATCGACTGTGTCTCTCAAGCACGCGGACCGTGCCTGGGACCTAGCTCGGCATCAGGCGCAGATCGAGAACGGTCCTTACCGTATCGGCTATTCTCCTTATACGCACAGCGCATTTCTGCCGCTCCTCTATCATTTGAACTCGCCGAGGGGTGAGTCTTCAGGCGTAGTGCTCGAGACCGCATCTACGCTAGAGATGGTGGAGCGAGTTCTCCACGGGCAACTCCACGCCGCGTTGGGCGTCCTTCCTATCAGAGATGCAGATCTCTGGGTCGAGCCCGCAGGTCGCGAAAGGTTCTCACTATGCGTGCCCCAGAACCATGCTCTAGCGCGGAAGGCGGACGTTACGATTGCAGATTTGGACAGAGAACTGATTTTCTGGGTGCCGCAATCCTTGCATCCCCGCTTCTATGCACATGTGATGAAATACATCCGCAGCGTGGGAGCGGCGCCTACCTTCAAGGAAGTCTGGGCGGAGGCCCATGCTCTTGAGTTTGTGGCCCAGGGGTTTGGCGTTGCTCTTCTGCCCCGATCGGCGGCGCGCCTTTCCCGCAGCGGCGTCGTTTTTAAAGCTCTTAGCGACCGCTACCTCCGCATTGAAACCGTGCTGTTCATGCGGCGCGATCAGAGATATGGGTTAGTCAAAGAGTTTATCGATGATCTCTTGTCTCGTCTGCGTAAGCTCAGATCCGAAATCAACTAACACGACGGCGGAATGTCTTCTGCGGAAAATATTCCGCTTCTTTCGTCCAATAATCATTTATTCGCGAGCAAAGGGTACTTCTGTACTACAAAGCTTCGCCTTCCAAGCGTGTATATGTTAAGGATTTCAGAAATCTATTTAAAAGATTTATTGTATTTAGTCTTGACGTAGCTTCGCAGAAGTGTATTAATTAGACCGCTTTAACATTGAAACATTTTAAAACTCCTAGGTGAGATGCAGCCGAGTAGGGCAGTGAAGCTTATCGCCTAAGGAGAAATCATGAATTGGAAATTCGTCCGTCTTCTGCTCATATTCTTCGCGGTGACCCCAGCTTTGATATTGGCCGGTCACGCGCAGCAAACACAGTCCCAACAGCACACGCAGCGTGAGATGCGAGCAAAGTGGAAGTCGTGGCATGAAACCATGAAGCGTACCCCCAAGCCCGAGAAGTCAGGATGTTTCAAGGCCTCCTACCCGGATACTTCGTGGCATCAGACCACCTGCAAAGTCGCGCCGCCTGTTCCGTACCCTCCAGCGAAGGGTACGCATTCCTCTGCGATGGGCACGGTCGGCGGTGCTCACGCCTATACTGTTGGCGACGGCACCGACGACACCGCTTCCGTGACGGGCACTTTGTCATCGGCGACCGGATCGTTCCCCCTCGTCAGCGGCCTGTCAAGCGCAAGTGCTTATTCTCTCCAACTCAACTCAGAGTTCTTTACCACCTCTGTCTGCGACGGCGCAGCAGTCCCGTCTGCGTGCCAAGGGTGGCAGCAGTTTCTCTATACGTCCTCTCCCTCGGAAACGTTCATGCAGTACTGGCTGCTCAACTGGGGAACAACGTGTCCTTCCGGGTGGTACACGTATAGCAGCGATTGTTACAAAAATAGCTCTGCCACCGATGTCACTGCGCCGGAGCTTGCGAATTGGGCCTACCTAGAGTTGGTAGGGGGGGCTACGAGCAGCACGGATGAAGTGACATTCTACCCCGGGGCCGGCGATGTTTCCGCAACCGGGGAAGATAGTGTGCTCAATTTGGATGATGCCTGGAATCAAGCTGAGTTCAATGTCTTCGGCAACGGCAGCGGGTCCGAGGTCACTTTCAACAGCGGCGCCACCTTCGCGGTAGAAACAAGCCTGGTCAACGGAACGACGACCAAACCCGCCTGTGAGTCAACTGGTTTCACGGGCGAGACGAATAATCTCAGTTTAGTGGGGTCCTGCTGTCCCTATGCTGGGTCGACATACGTCTCGCCAAACATCCAGTTCCTGGAAAGCAGTAACTCTGCCGCGACGGAGAGTTGTGGATCCGGAGGTTTGGTGAGCAATGTCACTGCTGTGCCCAGCAGCAGCGGCACTTATTCAAGCTCTGGAGGAGAGTATCCCACCATTACGTTTACCGAAACCTTAACTGACAGTACTCCGGGCGCGGAGATTTACTGGACGGTTTCCGGCTGCAGTGGAAGCACCAGCGGAAGCAATCCTGCAAGCTCCGGCGGAAGCTTCACTCTTGTATACGAGAGCGAATACGACTGCAATCCTAGCGGGACTATGTACGCAACGGAATCGGGCTATATCGCAAGTCCGGTAACTTCTATTGACTTCCCATAATTCCAGGTGAGTCATTGCACCACCGGCAGCCGCGCCCCGGGGAACAAGGCCCTGGGCGCGGAAGGTTTGGGACTTCTTGCAAGGATTGAGGCTTCCACGGGAAACACGGTTTATTCAATGAGAAGTTTTATGACAATACGACTTAATTCCATTCGGCCGGTCGACGCTGTAGTGAACTGTTGCGAGGTCCTGTTATGAAAAGAAACGTAGCACTATGTTGCCTGGGGTTGTTTCCTGCTTTCGCTGTTGGTCATGGTCGTGCTCAGATGCCCGCTCCCACTCCAAGTTTCACGATCGCCGCGAGCGCTATAACGATGCCATCCAGCGGCACCGGCCTCATTCCGTTTACCCTAACTTCCGTCAACGGATTCGCCGGGACACTTAATATCACGTGTACGCCACCGAATCCGGCTGCTGGCGTGAGGGAACCCGTTTGCGGGGGAGGGTCAGTGACTTCGTTTGTCTTGGCCGCGAAGGCAACGGTGACAGGAAACGCAAGCCTCATGGCATACGTGTATTTCCCTCCAAAGGCCAGCAGCAGACTGAATATCCAACGGCCTGTAGAAGGGACGAACTGGGCACTGGCAGGGGTGCTGATGCTGGGCTTCGGACTACAAAGGAGGAGAGCACGTTGGTTTGGGAATAGGGCTAGTCTCCTGTTGCTAGCTGGGGGCATGTTGATCGGATTGACGGGAATTAGTGCTTGTAGCGCCGGTCCAGAGACCCTGACTCCGGGAGTCTATGCCTACACCGTCACTGCGACCGATCAAAATGACACGTCCTCTTCGGTGAGCACCACAGTGCAGGTGACGGTGCCAGCAGGGATCGACGTTCAGGCCGCCCCTCCTCCCATATAAGGAATAGAAGGGGCGTAAGCTGAACGCCTCCGGTGGACTAGAGAGTGCAGACCAAGAAGCCGTCGGATGTGTGTGTTTGGGACCGGGGCTTGCTATGCTCGGAGTCAAGAGGGTTGCGGCAGACGGCTAGGCTCAGTGGCGTGTTTGGCGATTTGTAGGTAAATGGAGAATCTCACCGACATGACGCTGGCCTCTCTCACGATCAATATGAACGATGCGATGAATAGACATGCGTATCTCGGCATCGGCTTCTTCTGGCCGCAGGGAGGAAGTGCCGCGCATGAGTAGAGTGCGCAGCCGGAGCAATGCTCCCTGCGCACTGCTGGCGTGGATGGTGGCCAACGCTCCACGATGCCCGGTGTTCATGGAATCCAATAGAGTACGGGCTTCAAGGCCACGGATCTCACCGAGGATGATCCTGTCAGGGCGATGCCGAAGTGCGGCTTTCAGTAGGTCGTCGAAGGTGATGGGGTTCCGGTAGGTATCGGTCTGGGCCTCCTGTTGGACGACGTGGGGCTTACGAATATGCAGCTCGGCGGTATCTTCAATGATCAGGATGCGCTCCTCCTCCGGGATAGCATCGGCCATAACATTGAGAAGCGTCGTTTTGCCAGTCCCTGTACCACCCGAGATGAGGATGTTGTCGCCGGTACGTACAGCATCGGAGAGCGTTTCGGCCTGCTCTGCGGTCAGCATCTTCCGCTCGATCAGATCATGCATGGTGAAGTTCCGCGAGGTAAATCTACGGATGGTCATCAGGGGAGAAGGATTGACTATCGGCGGGATGGCTGCGGCCAAGCGGCTGCCGTCCGGCAGGCGCAGGTTCATGATGGGTGAGTCGGCATCCAATTTCTTGCCGAAGCGGTTGGCGATGACTTCAAGACCTGTTTGCAATGCTCCTTCGTCGAAGTGCACGCCAGGCAACCGCTGCATTCGACCCGCCTCCTCCATCCATACAGAGCCGTCTGGGTTCACCATGATCTCGGAGACGGTTTGGGATTCGAGAAGAGGTGCGATGGGTTTCAGAAACGGGATGATGATCTCGAAGCTCATGCAGATGCCCTCTTTGGGTCGAAATCAATCCGTTCCTGGTCAAACCACGACATCGTGATGGGCAGAAAGTCGGGTTTGAGATAGCAATAGGTCGGCGGCATGGGACTGATGCCATCGAAGGCAATGACAACAGACTGAGCATTCTTAAGATCGAAGAAGACCTTCTCCTCAAACAACGGCTCCTTGTTTTTCTGATACTGCTTCGAGGCCGAGACCGAGCCTTTGCTGGACGAGGTGCGGCCCGAGAGCCAGCCGACGTTGGCATTGGTGGATGACTCGGAGACGGTATAGCTGATACGTGTCCGGTCGGCCTTGCCACACAACTCGGAGGCATAACGAGCCGTCTCCGGGTCTGTCGTTGTCAAGAAGACCTTATTGCGAAGCGCCTGCAGCAGGGTCTTGACACCCTCGTTCGGAAGCGCGTCCTTCAGACTGGAGATGCTCTGGGTGGCTACGATGGGGATGCACTTCGGTTGCCGGGAGATGGAGAGGAATCGTTCGTCGCCGGTCGGATTGTCGCCCCCGACAGTAGCGAAGTTCTGGTACTCATCGCAGATAAAGACGGTCGGACGGAAGTATCTCTCAGGATCGGCATCCATCTTTGGGATGCGCAGCTGTACGGCACGCTGATAGTCGATCTTCATCATGGTTCCGATGGTCTTCGCCAGTGCAGGGTTCAAGGCCACCGGGAAGTTCAGGCCGACCACCGCACCCGACTCGATCAGTTCCTCGAAGGGTGGCAGGACGCGACCACGAGGATCACCGGCGCATGGCTTGCCCCCATAGAGTTCCCTGGGAGGGCAGAAGACACGGCGCACATCCGGGTCGGTCTCGAAGAGAGAAAGAAAAACAACGATGCCCTGGATGATGCTCGTCTTGACCTCGGAGCGAAAAAACTTCCAATGCTCCCAATACCAATACTGGATGCTGTCGAAGCTGTCGCGTTGCTCCGATCGATAGGGCTTACGGGTAAAGACATCGAATGCCGCCGATGTTTCCTGGACCAGCAGATCCTCTAATTCTCTCTTCCATACGATCAGGTAGAGATCCGCATCCTTATTCCACTCGAAGCCAAGCGAAGAGAGCAGGCTCTCATGATCCCGGTAGGCTTCTTTGCCGATACCGATGTAGCTGACGGCACTGAAAGTTGATCCGACTTCGGTCAACATGTCTTCGAGCCTGCCCGCGCTGATGACGGTACGAAAGAGATCAACCATCGTGAGGTATCCGTCGCGGATGCGATGGAGCAGGATCACGTACCGGACAAGGTCCGTATAAGATTGCTGCCAGAAGGGCTCTTTGCCCTTACCCCAGATCGAGGTGATGATCGACGCAATGTTGAACGCCTGCGCATAGGCATCGAGGGAGTTGTTTAGCGGGTTATAGCGGATGTCGCCGTGGAGCGAGACCTCGACATAGTCCTTCTCTCTTCCGCACCATTTCAGGATGCGCTGCAGTTGACGGCAGAGATCGCCTTTGACCTCAAGGACGATGCCTGACAGCTTTCGTGCTGGATCGTCGGCGCGGTATGCGAACAACTGCCGCATGGCTGGAAGAATCAGACCGTATGTCTTTCCACTTCCGATAGAGCCAAACGATGCGATGCCGGTGTACAGCCCACGCTCAGGAATCGAGAGCCAATGCGGAGCAGAGCTGGGCTCTGGGACAAGCTGGCGATGGACTTCGCCAAGTACCAGGGACAAGTCTGTCCGGGTGCGTGGGTTGGGATACGGGGGCATGGTGCCGGCAGCCGATTCTGACTCTGCTCTATATAGATGGACGTACAGCAGCGAGAAGATCATGGAGAAGATCAGGAACGGCGTGCTGTACAGGAACAGTCCGTAACTCCATACCAGACCTTGAAAGATCGAAAGCCGCTGATATGCAATCAACTGTAATAGGGGATTCGACGTATGGACGGGGAAGAGAGTGTTGAGGAGGACGCCGCTAGCCCCACTCAGCCCCAGCGCGAGCAGGACGCGGTACTCGACCAGCGGACGAACGAGTTTTTGCAGGTGCGAAGCAAAGCGCATGAATGGACTCCCTCCGTTATAAGTGAGCTGTCACGGTATCTGATTTTGGAGCAGTTTCTGCCGTTGGTTTGATCGGTGGGGGCACGGGCTTCGTACCGACGTTAGGCCGCGTAGGATTTGCGGTGGAGTTGGCCCTGTACCGTAGGAAGTCCTCTTCCTGGGTCAGCGCAAAGCGCAGCAGCTCATTGACGACATACTTGCGGTCATTGTTCGACCATTTGGATAGCTGGTCGATGTCCTGCGAGATTGTGTCCTCAATATTGGTCTTGAGTAGAACGAGATTGATCTTGCTGGCTCCATGCTCGATCTTGAATTTGCTCATTGGTGATTCCTTTCTGGCCGCGATCGCGGCTCTGTTTGCGATTCGTGTTGGTCCCATCCGCATACCGCTTTAAGTCTCAACAGGTACTTGGCTCGGACTGACTTGGTACTCGCTTTCGTCCAGTGCCGTACCGAACATGGACTCAACCTGTTATGCGCTGAGATCAAATCCGGTACGTCGTTCGGTGCACAGTTGGTATCTGCAAATGAAGAGGCGGGAGTGACCAGCGTGGCGTAGCCGACGCGGGAAGTGCGGAGCACTGGGGTCGCTCCCGCCTCTGCCTTATACTTTCCCTACACACCTCCTTTGCTAAGTGGTTGTAGCTGAACAGGTTCTCCGCCAGACGAGAGCAGACGACTAGACCGCTCGCTAGACCCAAGCTCCAGCTCAGGAAGACGCTCATACTTCAACTGATAGAGCGGGTAGCGGTACGGCATGAGGATGGTGGTGAACTTCGCCGGTGCAC
>JBAVDD010000100.1:0-4597 GCA_049587035.1 Acidobacteriaceae bacterium
AGCCTGCGGGGTTTGTACCGGTGCGCATTGCGCCGGCAGCGGTCGCGGCTGCGACTACGACGACGGTATGTCGGATTCGACATCCATCGGGTTGGACGATCGAGTGCGCGAGCTTTCCGGCGGCATCTTGGATGTCGGCGTTGATGTCGGGAGAGGCGGCATGATGCGGCCGAGCGGGGAAGTGAAGGTGTACCTGCACCGGGTGCCGATCGATATGAGGCGTGGCAGGAACGGACTAGCTGCGCTGGTGCGCGAGGGGATGCAGCAGGATCCATTCGCGGCGCAGGCGTTGTATGTTTTCATCGGTCGTCGCTATGACTCGCTGAAGATTTTGGGCTGGGATCGTAACGGGTATGCGATCTGGCAGAAAAAAATCGAAAGCGACGAGAAGTTTCACTGGCCGAGTCTGCTGCAGGAGGATGTGGTGACGTTGACGGCTGAGCAATTGAACTGGCTGCTCGATGGCTACAATGTATGGTCGGCACCGCATCGGATGATAAAATTTACTCATGTGAGTTGAGCTTTTTTATTGAGTTTTTTGCTCGGCGCGGTACACTTTGTTGGTGCTCGCGCCGAACAAAACTTCTGTCGCACTCGCGGATAAAAACACCGAGCTTGCCGTCCGTCTAAAGGTCTCCGAAGAACAGAACCGGCTGCTGCGCGAAGAGACCCTGAGGCTCAAGCAGATCGAGCAGGCCTACGAACGGTTGAAAAACGAGCATCAGCAGGCGATCGAACGCAAGGTGCTGCTAGAAGAGGAAGTCCGGTGGCTGAAGGCCCAGTACTACGGACGCTCCACGCAGGCCACCGACGCCACCGAACAGAACCCCGATCAGAGAATGCTGTTCAACGAAGCGGAGGTGCTGTCGGCCATCGAGGCGGCTGACGAAGCACACCGCCAGCGCACCACGAAGATCGACGCGCATGAGCGCAAGCGTTCCGCCGACTCTGGGCGCAAGGCGATTCCGGAGCACTTCCCGCGCATTGAGATTGAACACGATCTGGCGCCCGACCAGAAGATATGCACGAAGTGCGCAGTACCTCATCCGCTCACCCGCATCGGCGAAGAGACCCGCGAGTGCTACCGCTTCGAGCCGCCGAAGATCAGCGTGGAGAAGCATATCCGCCTGACCTATGTGTGCGAAGAGCGGCACGAGGCGCCGATCACCGCGCCGTCGCCGCCCGTGATTCTGCCGAAGTCGATGGCGAGCCCCTCCTTGCTCGCGCACGTCATCAAATCCAAGTTTGACCTCGGGTTGCCGATTTACCGGGTGAGTCAGGACCTGAGCCGCTACCAGATGAACTTGGCTCCGGGCACCCTCGGCACCTGGGTGAACGCGGTGGGCGGTGAGAAGGTCCTGCCGCTGATCAAGTTGATGGTCGAGGAACTTCTCGCCGCGCCGTTCATGCATATCGATGAGACCCCGTTGCAAGTTCTGCGCAGCGACAAGGCGGTCGGTTCCGACCACTACATCGTGGTGCGGGCGGGCGGTCCACCGGGGCGACGCATCATCTTGTACGACTACATCGCCTCGCGCACCACCGCCGCCTTGAAGGAACTGTTTGTCGCTCCGGAGGGGGCTGCGTACCAAGGCAAGTTCATCAGCGATGGGTTGGAGCGCTATGACGATATTGCAACGCAGTTGAAGCTGGTGCATTTCGGCTGCTTACAACACTGTCGGACGATGTTCTTCAAGGCGCGCAAGGTCAGCCAGCTGCCCTCCAGCCGCACTCTGGCGAATGCGGCCATGGTGGATTTCATCCGTCCGGTCTATCAGGTCGAGGAGCGGATCAAAGCGCTGCGGGAAGAGCATGCGGCGCGCGGGGAAGTGCTGCCGCTGGATGTGGCCCGGGCGCTGCGCCAGGAGAAGTCCAAGCCCATTTTGGAGAAGTTCAAAGCCTGGGTGGATGAGCTGCTGCCCGGCACCCCGCCGAACAGCGCCCTGGGCAAGGCGCTCGGCTACACCAGTCGTCAGTGGCCAAAGTTGGTGCGGCATCTGGATCATCCAGAAATCCCGGTCGACAACAATTACATCGAGCGGCAAATCAAAAGCTACGCGACCGGCAGAAGAGCATGGTTGTTCGCCTACGATGCCGCCGGCGCCCAGGCGAGCGCCAATCTGTATTCGCTGGTGATGACCTGCCGCGCCAATGAAGTGGAGCCGTACGCGTACCTGAACTATGTGTTCGAGCATCTGCCTGCGGCCAGCACCGTCGAGCAGGCCGAGGCGCTGCTGCCCTGGAACGTCAAGCTGGTGCTGGACGAGCAAAAGAAGAAATCCCAGGAATCTTCGAAACCGGCCGCCGCCTGACGCGGCGGCCTTCTACTCCGACCTCGCGCGAAACACCAGTACGGGGTTAATCGAACCCTATGGGGCGATCAGATGCCGGCAATCCCGCGGCGCCTGGGCGCGTCTTATCCAACGGGGTTCCTTGAGTGCTTAGTACGCCGGGATAAACCGGCAAGAAGGAGAGAATGAAAGAGTCTCACATCGAAGGAGTAGCGATCCACGATGACCCCGAGTCATGCGCGGCCAGTCGTAAGACTGTACGTGAAGTGTTGACAGGGGCACACACAGGTTCGGTATTGAGCCGCGAAATCACAACGATCAGGGTGCCGACGCTGTTAAGCAAAGCGGAAGGCAAAACCCACCGGGGGCGCAATCGCGAGTCTCTGATGGCCCTGCGCGGTCGCAGACCCGATACATGTGTGGAACCTTCTTGCGCGAGAACCGGGAGATCCCACTGATGCCTGCCGTAGATGGTACGGCAGGCCGCTCCGGAAAGGCCATCGGCCGCAACCCGGAGATGCACGTTGGTGGGAAGTCGGACGGGTCAGTACTACCTGCGAAGCAGCCGAACAAAGCCGAGGGACCGGCGGCGGAGGTTGCGGAGGGAAGGGACCCGATCAAGGGGAACACGGACGAGCAAAACGCGTCCCGGACTCAGAGCCGGATCGACACGAACAATGCGCTCGAACGTGTACGCAAAGCTGCAAAGGCAGATAAGACGAAACGGTTTACGGCGCTCTTGCATCATGTGAGCGTGGATCGGCTGCGTGAGGCGTACTTGACTTCGAAGAAGCACGCCGCAGCGGGAGTCGATCATGTCACATGGCAGCACTACGGTGAGCAACTCGAGGAGAATCTTCGGGACCTGCACACTAGAGTGCATCGCGGAGCGTACCGTGCGAAGCCTTCGCGTAGGGTGTACATCCCGAAGGCCGATGGCCGGCAGCGGCCACTCGGCATCGCGGCAATGGAGGATAAAATCCTGCAACGCGCCGTGGTTGGGGTGATGAACTGCATCTACGAGTGTGACTTTCGCGGCTTCTCGTACGGCTTCCGGCCCGGACGCGGGGCGCATGATGCGCTAGACGCGCTGTCGACTGGGATCCTGCGCAAGAAGGTGAACTGGGTGCTCGATGCGGATATCCGTGGGTTCTTCGATACCATCGACCACGGGTGGCTAATCAAGTTCATTGAGCACCGCATTGCGGATCGGAGGGTTCTGCGGCTCATCCAAAAATGGCTGAGAGCCGGGGTGATGGAACAGGGTAAGCGCGTGGCAACGAAAATAGGCTCCCCGCAAGGGGCAACGGTGTCGCCGTTGTTGGCCAACATTTGTCTGCATTACGCGCTCGACTTGTGGGTTGAGCAGTGGAGGCGGCGGAATGGACATGGTGACATCATCATCGTGCGCTACGCTGACGACTTCGTGCTTGGCTTCGAGCATCATCTCGACGCGCAACGGTTCTTGAAGGAACTTCGCGAACGACTTGCGGGGTTCAAGCTGGAACTTCATCCTGAGAAAACCCGGCTGCTGCGCTTCGGAAGGTTTGCTTCCGCGCAGTGCAAAGAACGGGCTGAATCAGGTGCGCCGCCCACCTTCAACTTCCTCGGGCTGACGCATTGTTGCAGCCGCTCGAGGCAAGGGAAGTTCTTGCTACAGCGACACACGATGCGTACGCGTCTGACGGCCAAGCTTCGAGAAGTAAAACTCGAACTCCGCCGTCGCCTACACGACTCGATCGCCGACCAAGGTGAATGGCTGGGCGCCGTTTTGCGCGGACATTACGCCTATTATGGCGTGCCAACCAACATCACGGCGCTCGGTGCGTTTCGGCAGGAGGTGACTCAGTGTTGGCGACGTTCGCTGCGGCGGCGTAGCCAGCGCCGACGTCTCAACTGGGCACGTATGCACCGACTGGCAGTAAGATGGCTTCCTGCGGCCCGCATTGTTCATCCTTGGCCGGAGCAACGCTTTGACGTTCGCACCCGAGATAAGAGCCCAGTGCGGTAACCCCGCCCGCTGGGATCTGTGCGGGGGGCGGCTCAAGTCTTCGGACGACGAGCCGTCCCTACCGCGACCGATGACTCGGCCGAAGTGCATTACTTCTATACGCCCATGATTTTGACCGCTCCATTTCCTCTCGCAGATCGCAAGCAATGGGGAAATCCGGCCTGGAGCAATAAGGACCTCATGGATCCGATCAGCTACTACCGCTGCGATAATGTAGCGATATCCGATTTGCAAATGCGCGGCGATTTATTGCCCAACGGCGACTTGCATGTGCTGATCAAGGGCAAGCTGGAGA
>JBAVDD010000101.1:0-5762 GCA_049587035.1 Acidobacteriaceae bacterium
CTCATCCACATCGCCGCAGCGGGCGCCCGGCCGCACGGCCGCCACCCCCGCCTGTTGCGCTTCCAGCACCGAATGATACACGTCCCACTCGCGCCCGCTCGTCCGTCCCAGATGTACCGTCCGCGTCATGTCAGAACAATACCCGTCCAGCAGGACCCCAAAGTCCAGCGTCACAAACCCCTGTGCTGGCAGATTCGCCTGCGTAGCCCGGCCATGCGGCAACGCCGACCGCTCCCCGCTCGCCACAATCGTCTCAAAGCTCATGGCCTCGACCCCCGCCAGCCGCGCCATAAACTCCAACTGCGCCGCCACCTGCGTCTCCTCGGCCCCGGGAACAACATACTGCAGCACCTCGTCAAACAACCCACACCCCAGCGCCGCCGCCTTCCGCATGCGCGCAATCTCGTCCTCGTCCTTCACCTGGCGAAGCCTCGCCACCAGCCCACCGGTCGCCAGCAGAAAACTCCGCCGCACCGGCACTGGGAGCGCCTTCCTCATGGAATCCAGGCCCGCAACGGTCGTCTGTCCCGCATCAAACGCGCACTTCGTCACCCCGGCCGCCGCCAGCCACTCCACCGCCTGCACCCCAGGCATCCGTTTGTCGATGACCACCCGCAGACCCTCAGCCTCGCTCTTAGCCTGCTTCGTATAGCGTCCGTCCGTAAACAGCGCCGCACGTCCCCCAACCAGCGCCACAGCTCCGCTCGATCCCGTGAAGCCGCTCAGATAGCGCACATCCGGACCATGCGTCACCACCAGCCCGTCGGCCCCAGCCTCTAACGCAGCCTGTATCGCTCTCTTCCGCCGTGCTCGTTCGCGCATCTCACTATTTTACCCGCGCTATACCCCAATTCCACCCATGATGCCGTAGATGCCTTAGTCGTTACCCTCAAGCGCGCCCAGCCGTTATCATGGTGTATGCACCAAGGTTCCGAATCCCACGGCCATCCTGAGTCTCATCATGTAACCCGTCGCGGCTTCCTCGGCGCCGCACTTGCCGTCGCCGGCCTCGGCCTCGCCACCTACTCCGGAACGCATGCACGCCACGAGTTCGAAATAACCCATCGCACCCTCCCCATTCGCGATCTTCCCGATGGGTTCCTGAACTTCCGCATCGTCCAGATGAGCGACCTTCATCTTGAGGAATACACCGAGCCCTCCTTTCTCGAGCGCATGGTGTCAGAAGTGAATGCTCTCCATCCCGACCTGGTCCTCATCACCGGAGACTTCGTCAGCCGGGGCCCCCTTTCGCTCAAGGTCTCCTGGCGAGCCGCCGGCGTCGCCGCCGAGATCCTCTCCACCCTCAACGCACCCCAGCGCTTCGGCGTCCTCGGCAACCACGACGTCAACGTAGGCGCGGACCACGTCATCCGCCCTCTCGAAGCCCACGGCACCCCCATGCTCGTCGACAGCTATAGCCCCATCGAGCGTGGGCGGGACGTTCTATGGGTGTGTGGCTCCAACGACGCAGGCACCCGCGTCCCCGATCTCAACTTCGCCATCCCGCCCAGTCCTCGTGCACCCGTGATCTTCATGTGCCATGAGCCCGATTACGTCGAAAAAGTCGTCCTTCACCCCCGCTTCCCGCTCATCGACCTGATGCTCTCCGGCCACTCCCACGGCGGCCAGATCCGCCTCCCCTACATCGGCCCGCTCATCCTTCCACCTATGGGCCAGAAATACGTTGAAGGGGCCTTCCAATTCGGGCATATGCAGCTCTACGTCAACCGCGGTATCGGCACCGTAGGCCTCCCCTTCCGCCTGAACTGCCCCGCTGAACTAACGGAATTTACGCTCGTCCGAGCTTAATCCCCTCACACCACACACCGGGGATCGACTTACCGCGCGCTAGCGACCGGTTTCTTCTTACTCGGTTCCACCACCGTACCCTTCAGCGCAACCCCACTCTTCATGTCCATCCAGTTGTCTAAAAGGCTCTTCCGAAACCGCCACCGGTTCCCCAGCTTGAACGCCGGCACAAATCCCTCCGACGCATACCGGTACAGCGTGTCTCCGCTGATCCCCAGGTAATCCGCCGCCTGGCGAATATCCATCACCTCGCGGAACATCAACTGTCCTTGTGTTGTTCCCGCTGCCATGAACGTCTCCAGTCTTAGGTGAATCTCCGAGGTTTTCCTGCGTACCCCTCGTTGTACCCGTTTTTCCACAGACGCACAAGACCATTGTTGAGTGTGAAGGCCCCAGCTTGCCACTCTTAATCAATCGGTACATGAGGGTGAAAAGCGAGAATATACTTTAAGTAATTTTCCTATTAATATGAAAATAAATACTTTATTTATACGCATAAGCGCCCGCTAACCTACTCACCTGCCACGGGTGGCTTCCCCGGCCGCTTCGGCTCCCATTTCTTTCGCACCGGAGCTTGCCCCTCACCTGTCGCCTCCCCCGCCACAGATTTCGGCACATCCACCGGCTCTCCCGGCCCAACCTCCGACAGCGGCAACGCCTCGCGCACCGGCGCAATTCGAGCCGCCGACGTTTTAGGAGCCCACTTCTTCCGCACCACAACCGGCGCCTCAACCACCACAGCCTCCTCGGTCACTGAAGCGACCGGAGCGACCACAACAGGCTCCTCCGCCGGAACATCGACCGCCTCCTCTGCAGTCGCAACCACGCTCATCCGAACCTCGGCAGCAGCCGTCAAACTCCCTACGACGCCTTCACCCTCTCGCCGCAACACGCTCTCCAGCAGCAGCTCCGCAACATCCTTCACCGTCACACCAGACTCGCCCCTTCCCGGCGTGCTCTCCAGCATGCTCTTGCAGAACGGACATCCCACCGCCAGCACCGCCCCCTCGCCGTGTCCCTCCAGCCGAGCCTGCGCCTCGCGGTACCGGTTGTCCGAAACCCTCTCCGTCCCAGCCTCTTCTTCCTTCCAGAACTGGGCCCCGCCAGCCCCACAGCAGAACGAGTTCTCCCGTTTCCGCTCCAGCTCCACAAAGTCATTCGTCAGCACGCGCAGCACATTCCGCGGAGCGTCATACACCCCGCCATGCCGCCCCAGGTAACAAGGGTCGTGATAGGTCACCGCCGCCGGCGCAGCCTCCGGCACCAGCCTTCCCTCGACCACCAGCGACTCCAGATACTCCGTGTGGTGCATCACCTTGAAGTCGCCGCCAATCTGCCGATACTCCTTGCCAATCGCATTCATGCAGTGCGGGCAAGTAGCCACAATCAACTTCGGCCGAACCGTCGTTAGCGTAGCCACATTCTGGTCCGCCAACTGCCGGTACAAATACTCATTCCCCGCCCTCCGAGCCGTATCCCCCGTGCAGCACTCCTTCTTACCCAGCACCGCAAAGTTCACCCCCGCGCGCGTCAGCAGCTGCACAAACGCCCGCGCCGTCTTCTGCGACTGCGGATCATAGCTAGCCGCGCACCCCACCCAGTACAAAACATCCGGCTCAGGATTCTCCTCGATTGTGGGCACCACCAACCCCTCCGCCCAAGCCAGCCGCTGCTCATGATTAATCCCCCACGGATTACTCGCCCGCTCCATCCCCCGAAACGCCGTCTGCAACTGCGTCGGAAACTCGCCCTCGATCATCACCTGCTGCCGCCGCACATCGATGATGTCCAACATCTGCTCATTCTGCGTAGGGCAAACCTCCATGCAAGCCCCGCAAGTCGTACAGGCCCAGGCAGCCTCCGGCGAAAGCGCAAACGCCAGCAGCGGCCGCGGGCTCTCCACCCCAAGCTCGAAGCCTGCCCCACTCCGAGCCAGATCGTTCAACTCCATCCGCTTGTTGATCTCCAGCGCCGCCGGGCTCAACGCCTTCCCCGTAGCCGACGCCGGGCAAACATCCTGGCACCGATTGCACTGGATGCAAGCATAAGCATCCAGCAGTCGAGGCCAGCCCAGATCCTCCAGCCGCTTCGCCCCCAGCTTCGGCTCCTCCGCCTCCAGATTCACATCCACCAACGGCAGCACACCCGACGAAACCTCCCGCGCCACCGCATACTTCACCGGCGCCATCAGCAGATGCACATGCTTCGTATAAGGAAAGTACATCAGGAACAGCAGCACACTCCCCAACGCGCCCCAGTACCCAAAGACCCTCCAAGCCTCCGCATGTGCTGGCGAAAACGCATGCGAGAGCAGCGTAGCAAAAGGCTGAAACCGATCCGACCCCTCCAGGGCAACCCTCGCCCCAGCACCCACCGCCCGGCTCCCCACATGAAACAAAATGAAGATCGAAACAATCAACGAATCCCGCGAGACATAACTCCGCCGCACATCCTCATGCAACATCGTCCGCTCATTAAACCGAAAGTCCCTCGCGCTCGGCAGCCAGAACCGCCGCACCACCAGCGCAATCACACCCACCATCACCAGCATGCTCAAGCCATCGGCCAGCAGGTTATACGTAGCGCCAGCCCACGTCGCAGACGAGATCAACAGCGGGTAGTACCCGTCCACCGCATCAACAAAGTTCACCAGGACATAAAACACAAACCCGTAAAAAATAAACGAGTGGAAGAAGCTCACCAACGGTCGCTTGCGAAACGTCCGGCGCTGTAGCAGCGTCGTCGTCAGCGCATACCAAACCCGCCGCGGCAGTCGATTCCAGCGCGCATCCGCATCCGGCCGTCCCGCGCGTATCCGCCGAAACAGCCGATAGAACCCCCACCCCGCAATCGCTCCGGTAACGCCCGCGAACACCAGGAAAGCAATCTTCTGCGCGAAAGGAAGCATCCGAACTCACTCCTGCTCCGCGCCTTTACTTGCGCAGTTCCTGAATCATCGCAGGGACAATCTCCTTCACATCCCCCACAATCCCATAGTCCGCAATCTTAAAGATCGGCGCATCGCCATCCTTATTGATCGCAACAATAACTCTGCTCTTGTTCATCCCCGACAGATGCTGCACCGCGCCCGAGATCCCCACTGCAACATACAGCTTAGGCTGCACGGTCTTACCCGTCTGCCCCACCTGCTCGGAGTAAGGCCTCCAACCCGCATCCACCACCGCGCGCGTAGCTCCCACAGCAGCTCCCAACTGATCAGCCAATCCTTCGACCAACTCCACAAAGCCCTCCGCACTCCCAACGCCGCGCCCACCAGAGACCACCACATCCGCCTCCGCCAGCGCAATCCGCCCCGTCTTCTCCTTCGTGCCTCCCGTAACAACCAGCCGTCGCTTCGGCAGCTGCAAATCTACATCGAATTGCTCCGCCGCAACACCTCCCGCAGCAGCCGCCGCAAACGCCCCCGGCTTCACCGTAGTAACAACCACCGGAGCCTGCGCTTCCACACGCTCAGTAACCCGAGTCAAAAACGTATAGTGCTCCGCATGCAGCACACCGCCCTCATCCTTGAGACTGATCACATCCTCCAACAGCTGAGCATCCAACTTCACCGCAACCCTCGGACTATACTCCCGCCCGCTGCGGCTGCCCGCAATCAACACCACCTCAGCCTCGCCCTCAGTAGCAATCTGCGCTACGGCAGCAGCCCAAACCTCCGCATCATACTGCGCCAACTCCGGCAGATCCGCCACCAGCACCTGGTCCGCAATTAAAGCCGCAGCAGCCGCCACGGACGCCACGCCACTGCCCAGCACCAACGCCGTCACACCATCGCTCTGCAACCCACGCGCCGCCGTCACCATCTCATACGCGCTCTTGCTCAGCGCTCCGTTAGCGTGCTCCACCACGATCAAGATCATGCAATCACCCCAGCTTCCTCACGCAACAACTTAACCAGCTGTGCCGCAGCGGCAGCCGCATCTTTACCATCC
>JBAVDD010000102.1:0-7863 GCA_049587035.1 Acidobacteriaceae bacterium
GGTGTGGGTACTGATCTTTGGGGTGGGTGCGGTGGTGTTTGCGCTGGCGGTGCTGCTGTTTCGGGCACTGGCGAAGCGGGGCGCGTGGTGGAGTGCGGTGCTGGCATTTCCGGCGGCGTGGGTGTCGTGGGAGTACGTGGTGAACCTGGTGAGCCCGCATGGGACGGCGATGAACCTGGCGTACACGCAACTGCGGTTTGTGCCGGTGCTGCAGGTGGCGAGCGTGACGGGGCTATGGGGGATCAGCTATGTGCTGCTGCTGTTTGCGGCGGCGATGGCGGTGGGATTGCACCTGTGGGAGCGGGAGCCGAGACGGGCGATGGCGGTTGCAGGGATGGGGCTGGGTGTGGCGGCGGTGGTGCTGGTGGGTGGCGTGGTGCGGATGGAGAGGCCGTCGAAGGACCTGGTGCGCGTGGGGTTGGTGGTGACGGACCAGCGACTGGGTGGCGGGGCGTCCGGGGCGGAGGCAAGGCAGAAGGGACTGGAGGCGTATGCGGCGCAGGTGCGGCAACTGGCAGAGCGCGGGGCGAAGGTGATTGTGTTGTCGGAAGGGGTGTGGGGGATCACGCCGGCGACGGCGGCGCAGGTGGACGGAACGTTTCAACCGATTGCGAGCGCGAGCGGGGTGACGATTGTGGTGGGTGTGATTCGCGACGAGGGTGGGCGCGAGTATGACGAGGCGCGGGTGTATGCGCCGGGTGAGGCGGTGCGGAGCTACGACAAGGAGCACCTGCTGCCGCCGTTCGAATCGATGATGACGCCGGGGAAGTCGCTGCTGACGTGGCAGACGGCGACGGGGGTGCGGGGTGTGGCGATCTGCAAGGACATGGATTTCACGGGGCTCTCGCGACAGTATGGCGAGGCGGGGGCGGGGCTGATGCTGGTGCCGGGTGGGGACTTCAAGGTGGATGGCTTTTGGCATGGGCACATGGCGGTGATGCGCGCGGTGGAGGACGGGTTCAGCCTGGTGAGGTCGGCGAGCCGCGGATTCTTGACGGTGACTGATGATCGCGGCCGGGTGCTGGCGGAGACGCCTAGCGATGCGGCGCCGTTTGCGACGCTGCTGGCCGAGGTGCCCGCGCGGCATGACGCGACAATTTATACGCGGTTCGGGAACTGGTTTGCGTGGGTGGCGCTGGCGTTGCTGGGGCTCGTGGTGGTGGAGGCGTTCTGGTTGCGAGGGCGGACTGATAATCGGTTGTGAACGCGGAGGAATGTGTAAAAGGGTCGCGCGTGGAGCGGGTTTTGGGCTAGGCTGATTGCACTGTTGTCTCCCAAACTCCTCAGGATTGGATTGGCCCTGCTATGTTGAATCGCCGTTGTTCGTTCGTCGTTGCTTGTGTGATTGCGAGTGCTGTTGCGCTGCCTGCTTTGGCGCAGAAGGTTTATACGAAGCAGGATTACACGCAGGCTGAACGCTGGATGTCGTACAACGTGTACGGGCTGGTGCACCATACGATTCGCGGAGTGGATTATCTGGCGGATGGGCGGGTGTTTTATCGCGACCCGGGTGTGGGTGGGACGGCGTACATGATTGCCGACCCGGCGAAGGCCGCTGTGGCTCCGGCGTTTGATAATGCGAAGCTGGCGATGGCGTTGAATACGGCGATGGGCTCAGACGCGAGCGAGAAGGTGGAGGCGGGCAAGCTGGGGGTGCGGGAGTACTCGGAGCTTCCGAATGGCGGGTTCTCGGTGACGACGGACGAGGGTCTGTTCGATTGCAATGTCGCTGTGACGGCTTGCACGGAGGAGCCGAAGCCCCCGACGCCGGAGCAGATGAAGGAGAAGCCGGGGACTAAGCCGGCGGCGAAGAAGGTGATTACGCGGGGGCATAGGGGTGAGGACAATCTGTCGCCGGATAAGAAGATGGCGGTGTTTATTCGCGACAACAACCTGTGGGTGAAGGTGGTGGCGACGGGCGAGGAGCGCCAGCTTACGTCTGATGGCGTTGAGGACTTTGGGTATGCGACCGATAACGCGGGGTGGCAGCACTCGGATGGCGCGATTGTTACGTGGTCCGCGGATGGGAAGAAGATCGCTACGTTTCAGCAGGACCAGCGCAAGACCGGGCTGATGTATCTGGTGCCGGTGACGAATCGGCATCCGAAGCTGGAAGCCTGGCGGTATCCGCTGGTGGGGGATAAAGACGTCACGATGATTGAGCCGGTGGTGATTGATGTGGCGACGGGGAAGATGGTGCGGCTGAAGATTGCGCCGATGGAGCATCGCAGTATGGAGTGCGATGACGTGAGCTGCGGTGGAGATGGGCGATGGAGCGATGTGGAGTTCTCGCCGGATGATTCGAAGCTGGCGTTTGTGGCGACGTCGCGGGACCACAAGGATGAGTGGGTGAAGGTTGCGGATGTCGAGACCGGCGATGTGCGCGATGTGTATCACGAGCATGCGGACACGTACTACGGCTGGCAGGCGAAGACGGACTGGAAGGTACTGTGGAGCCGCGATGAGTTTCTTTGGGCTAGCGAGCGGAGTAACTGGGCGCAGTACTATCTGTACGACCTGGGGACTGGCGAGCTTAAGAATGAAGTCACTCATGGAGATGGTCCGGTGGCCGAAGTGAAAGCTGTCGATGAGAAGACGGGCGTGCTGTACTTTACGGCTACGGGTAAGGTGAAGGGCGAGGACCCGTACGATGTGAACTACTTTCGCGTGGACCTGGATGGTAAGCATCAGAAGCTGCTGACGCCGGAGGATGCTACGCATGAGGTGACGGCGGCGGATGATGGAAGCTCGTTTGTGGATGTGTACTCGACCGTGGACACGCCGCAGACGGCGGTGCTGCGTGATGGGAAGACGGGCAAGGTGCTGGTGACGTTGGCGAAGCAGGATATCTCGCAGCTGCTGGCGGCGGGATGGAAGGCTCCGATGCGCGTGGAGGTGAAGGCGCGCGATGGGGTGACGCCGTTGTATGGGTTGGTGTTCAAGCCGACGGAGTTTGATGCGTCGAAGAAGTATCCGGTGATTGATTACGTGTATCCGGGGCCGCAGGATGGGTCGTGCTCGGTGTTTGGGCCGCCGGGATTTGAGTCTTCGCGCGGTGATTTGCAGTCAATGGCAGACCTGGGGTTTGTGGTGGTTTGCATTGATGGGATGGGGAACCCGCATCGGTCGAAGAGTTTCCATGATGCGTTTGCGGATAGCCCGGAGGTGATGGGCGAGGCTACGATTCCGGACCAGGTGTCGGGGATTAAGGATTTGGCTTCGCGCTACGCTTGGATTGATTTGGATCGCGTGGGAATTACGGGGCACTCGGGCGGCGGGAATGCTACGGTGTCGGCGATGTTCCACTATCCGGATTTCTTCAAGGTGGGTTGGGCGGAGAGTGGCAACCACGATCAGCGGGAGTATGAAGACGACTGGGACGAGCGCTGGGCTGGGCTGGAGGTCGTGGGCTCGGATGGGACGAGCAACTACGACGCGCAGGCCAATGAGGGTTATGCGAAGAACCTGAAAGGCCACCTGATGCTGACACATGGAACGATGGATGACAATGTTCCGCCGAACAACACGCTGCTGGTGGTGGATGCACTGATCAAGGCGAACAAGAACTTCGACATGCTGATGATTCCGAATGTGCATCATGGATATGCTGCGGCGTCGCCATATGTGATGAAGCGCAAGTGGGATTATTTTGTGCGCTACCTTGCGGGTGACGTGCCGGCGATGGACTTTGTGCCGAAGTCGTATGAGGAGACTGTGAAAGCCTACTACGCGGCGCGGTGAATCAAGAGGAGTAGAAAAACGAAATGCCCCGCCGGTGCCTTGGCGGGGCGTTTTGTTGACGGGGTGGCTATTGGACTATCTTGCCGTCAGCAGCGGTTACGGGTTGGGAGTTCATGGGCATGGAGGTTGGCGGCGGCGTTTGAACCTGCCAGCCGTTGGAGGTGTCGGTTAGTGTGGCGCTGGCGGTTCCGTTGCCGGAGAGGTCGGCCTTCACTTGAGGGAAGGCGTTCTGCGTCTCAGAGGCCTGTGCCCAGTCGGGCGCGCCGGAGAAGTTGTATTGGAAGCTGACGGTGGTGGTGGCGCCGGGTTGGCCGTTGTTGGGTGTGCTGCTCAGGATGGACTGGACGGAGCGATGACCGTAGCAGAAGTTGCCGTAGCCGGGCTGGTTGGGGTCGGCGGTCCAGTCGCTGCGGCCCTTGTCGCTCAGGTCGTAATCGATCTCCCGTTTGGAGATGATGATGACCTTCTTCTCAGCAGTGGAGCGGGTGAGAAGGCCCTGATCGACTAGCGCGGCGAAAGGTGCGTTCTGATCGCTGTTGGAGGCCGCGACCTGCGTGGGGAACATCTGGGAGTGCGCCCAGAGGCAGGCGGGATGCGCGGAGTACCAGGCGTTGATCGCGGATTTGTAGTTGGCAGAGTTGTCGGTGGTCTTCTTGCAGCCAGCTACGAGAAACAGGGCGGCAGCGAATATGGTGGTTGTGCGAAGCGTGGATGCGAGTCTCATATGTAGTGAGATGCGGTTTGGTTTGGTCGCGTAGTTGCAGTGATTTATGTGGCGTGCGGGCAACCTTTTGCGCGTGCGAGGGCGCTAAAGCATTGCGAGGATGTCTGCGGGAGTTAGACCGTTAGTGCGGAGGGTGCGAAGGGCGAGTGCGTCGTGACGCTTGGCGAGGCGGTTGCCGTTGGAGTCGCGCATGAGGTCGCAGTGGAAGTAGGCGGGGGTGGGATAGTTGAGTGCGCGCTGGAGCAGGATCTGGCGGGCAGTGGACTTCAGGAGGTCGCGGCCGCGGACTACTTCGGTGATTTGGGTCAGGGCATCGTCTACGGCGCAGGCGAGCTGGTAGCTGGGAATGCCGATGTCGGATGGGTTGGTGGTGAGGGGTTTGCGCCAGATGAGGAAGTCTCCGATGTCGGTGGAGGTGGTGAAGGATTGGGGGCCGGCGTGGAGGTCGGTGAAGGTGATGAGGGTGTGGTCGGGGGTGCGGAAGCGGTAGTTTGTGTTGGGGAGGAAGATGCTGGCGGGTGAGGCGGGGCGGCAGTGGTTATTGTAGAGGGGCTCGTCGTCTTCGTGTGGGGCGGCAGGGTCTTCGTGTGGGGCCTGCGTGGATTGGGTGAGGTCGCGGCGTGAGCAGGTGCAGGGATAAGCCACGCCGGCGGCGAGGAGTTGATCGAGGGCTGCGTGGTAGAGCGGGAGGCGGTCGCTCTGGCGGAGCTCGGCGTCCCACGTGAGGCCGAGCCAGAGGAGGTCTTCGCGCATGGCGGCGGAAAACTCGGGGCGTGAGCGTTGGGTGTCGAGGTCTTCGTCGCGGAGATAGAGCTTGCCGTGCGCGGCGCGGGCGCGCTGGTGGGCGATGAAGAAGGTGCGCGCGTGTCCAAGGTGCAGCAAGCCTGTGGGGGAGGGGGCGAGGCGGCCGGTGTAGGGTGAGCGGAAGTGCATGGTGGCGTGGCCACCTTACTGCAAAAGTGACTCCAGGTGGCGTCGGAGCTTATCCATCTTGCTGGCTGATTGTAGAGAGGCCTCGCAGTTATAGCGAGAACGATCGCTGTAAGTTACTTTTGCAAGCTATCAGTGAGTCTTCGCATGATTACAGGTCCACGCGTCATAAATTCCATCACTACTATCAACACTATAATTTTCAAGAAATGTTTTACGAAGATTATTGCGGAAGATCCATAGTTCAAAAGGCTTTTGAGCGTGTGGCACCAACCAGACGTCATTCCTACAATTTTCCATTCGATTGAGAACGTTGACGGGAAATGGCAAAAGTCGAGTTTCGAAGCGCCCTGTGTTGCCCTCAAGCGTATATGGCTCACCTTTGTAGACAAGGATGTAACGAAGAAGTGTGCGGTAATCACCGTCGACTGAACCATAGCCCATTTGAATGGATGACCGGTCCCGATAGACTTCGAGATATCGGTTGATCGACTGCTGTGCAAGTCCCACGTCGGGACGCATCAGGGATATTCTTAGATGTCCATATGCACGTGGAATGTTGATACAAGCGAATAGCGCACAGGCGACCGCGATGCAATAGACGGGGACGGCCTGCTCTTTAGTAGGAATGTCCTTCATATCTCTCGCTACGAGAGCTAGATATACAACGACGGACGGGATGATATGCCAAAAATAATGTGGATCGGAGCCGGCTTTCGATGTTAGCAGTGCCAAGAAAAGGCAAAGTGCGATAAGAAATAACTCGGGAAGTCTTTGCCTGAAGGTCAGCCCGAAACGACGTATGAACCGCTCCATAAGTAAACATGGAGTAATCAAGAACAGTGCAAATAGTGCATTTGAAAATAAGGTAGATGCGTTAACGCCCTCCATGCGGGTGAATAATAACCAAGAAATATAGTTATGCAAAGAGAATTGCGGAAGGGCGAATGGGGCCAAAGTGACTGCCGATGCTGTAAGAAAAGAAATAACCACTGCACGGAGCCCGAATCTGCGATAGAGCACAAGAAGGGGGTACAAAATTGCTGGCCCGGCGCTTATTTTTAGGCCTACGACAATACCTCCCATAATGCCTGTAAGGATTATGGCTGGCAACTCCATTTCAATAAAGCTGCACATTATCGCAAGGGTAGTAAAGAGAACTATCCAAATATCAGAACGTACTCCCAGAGCAATTTCAGCATGCTGCAAAAGAATACTAAGTGGAAACGTCAGCAGGGCGATTGCCGTAAAGGCTGAAACAAATCTGCGCAGAAGAACATACAGCGCCGCACATAGGCCAAGATTTGCGAGGACTACAGCGCCACGTATTATCCAGAAATGTGCGGCTCCGCCTGCAATCAGGACGACCCAATAGATAAGGAACGTAAAAGGGCCATACATGAGCGAGTAGCTGGAGTCCAGGGAGCGGGGCGGATTATAGACCGCGAGCCCACGAAGGGCTGCGGCAGAGATGCTAAGAATATTGGCTTCATCCTGCTGGAACGTGAAGCAGCAGAAAGAATAAAGGTTGATCGTCACGTATGCGACCAGGATGAGTAGACCAGCAGCAAGTGCAATACGGCGCAATAAGACAAAGCGATTTCGTGGAGAGCTAGTCGAGCTTAGAAACAGGCCAACGCTGGCAAACAAACAGCCTACAAGGAACCACACGAGTGGAAGTTCTCTCAAATAAAGCAAGGAAGTTTTCATTTCAGGGTGTGAAATGATTGAAAGCAACATTTGGCCTCTCCTAAGTAGTAAGTCTATCAAGCGTCAGTAGCGGCAATTGCATGGTGAGCTGTGGACATGAGTGAGGGCTGCACTCGTTCGTGGGAACTGGCGCGAGACAAAACCACGCTGGTGCAATGAGCAGGGCTTATACTGGGCCGAATTGGAGGATGCGATGACACTGATGGAGCGGCGTGCACGGATTCGGACGATTGCTGAGGAGGCTAAGGCCTGGCGGCGGGAGATGCATCGGCACCCGCAGACGATGTATGAAGAGACGTTTGCTTCGGGGTTGGTGGTAGAGCGGTTGACGGAGTGGGGGATTCCGCATGAGACGGGGTTTGCGGGGACTGGGGTGGTGGCGACGATCGAGGGACAGGCGCCGGAGATGGGACCCGTGATTGCGTTTCGCGCGGATATGGATGCGCTGGATATTGCGGAGGAGACGGGGTTGGAGTGGAGCTCGGTCTATCCGGGCAAGATGCATGCTTGTGGGCACGATGGGCATACGGCTACGTTGCTGGCGCTGGGGAAGTACTTGCATGAGACGCGACAGTTTCAGGGGAAGGTGAGACTGGTGTTTCAGCCGGCGGAGGAGGGTGGGCGCGGAGCGCATCGGATGATGGAGGATGGGCTGCTGGAGAAGTATCCGTTTGATGAGATCTATGGGTGGCATAACTATCCTTATGCGCCGCTGGGGGAGTTTTCGATTTGTCCGGGATACATGATGGCGGCGGCGG
>JBAVDD010000103.1:0-9661 GCA_049587035.1 Acidobacteriaceae bacterium
GAACTAGCCCATGAGTGGTTAGCCTCCGACGCCCCCGCCGAGCTAGCCGCCCTCCGCGACCGTCTCGAATCCGGCCTCATCGCCGCCATCCCCAACACCCACATCAACGGCTCCACCACCCACCGCTCACCCAACACGACGAACCTCCGCTTCGACAACGTAGACGCCGAAGCCCTCCTCATCGCACTCGACATGCAGGGCGTCGCCGTCAGCTTTGGCGCCGCCTGCCAGTCCGGCGCCACCGAGCCCCCCCACGTCCTCACCGCAATGGGCCTCACCCCGGCCGAAGCCCGCAGCAGCCTCCGCCTCTCCCTCTCCCGCATGACCACCGTTGAAGAGATCGACCGCGCCCTGACCATCATCCCCGCCGCCGTGGCCCTACTCCGCTCGCTACCTCAAAAAAGGAACGCCGCCCCATAACAGAGCGGCGCATCTAAGTTTCTTTCTACTCTCTACTTACAGATACCACGGGATATTCACCACCACGATCCGCTGATTTCCCCTCAGCAGCAGCATCAGCTTCAGCAACTGCACGCGCTGGCCATGCAGCAGATTCTCCCACCAGTGCCGCACCACCAGTTCCGGCAGTAGCACCGCAATCTTTCGCCCGGGATACTCATCCTCCAGCTTCAACACGTAGTCCATGAGCGGCGAAAGAATCGTGCGGTACGTGCTCTTCACCGTCACCAGTTCAGGCTCGGCCATATTGTGCTCGCGCACCGGAACCATCACCATCTCCTCCCACACCTTGCCCAGCGCGTCGGCATCATCCGAGTCCACGTGCACCACCTTCACCATCGGACTCATCAGCATCCCAAACCGCATCGCCTTCTCGGTAATCTTGTCCCACCCCGCCATCGGGATCACGACGATCGGTGGAGCAAGCCCGCTCAACCGCAGCGGGGTCGGGTCCACCGTCTCTGCCCGCACCCGCTTATAGTGGCGCTTCACCCCATACATCAGGGCGATGAGCAGGGGCACCAGGATCACCACCACCCACGCGCCCGAAATGAACTTCGTCAACACAATGATGCACAGCGAAACGCCCGTAGCCACCGCTCCCAGCCCGTTGACAAACATCTTCACGTGCCGGTGCGGCGCATCCGTGGTCTTGTACCAGTGCTTCACCATCCCAGCCTGACTCAACGTAAACGCTATAAACGCGCCAATGGCATACAGCGGAATCAATCGATCGGTCACACCGTCGAAGATGATCAGGATCAACGCGGTAAACCCGGTCAGCGCATAGATACCATGCGAGAACAGCAGCCTTCGCCCCTTCAGGATGAAGACATGCGGCAGGTAATCTTCCAGCGCAATGGCCCGCGCCAGATGCGGGAAGCCTGTGAACGCGGTGTTGGCACTGAACGACAACGCCGCCAGCACGCTCCCCATCGTCACAAAGTAAAACCACCCCCGCCCGAAAACCGCCGCAACCTCAATCGACAGCACCGTCTGATAGCTGCTCGACCCAGGCTCCATCGCCGTCACACCGTACGAGCGCGCCACATACGACAGACCTGCCAGCAGCACAATCAGCATCGCAATGATTACGGTCAGGGACTGATTGGCCTTCTTCGACCGCGGCTCTTTGAACGCCGTCACCCCGTTTGAAACCGCCTCCACGCCTGTCATCGCCGCGCATCCGTTTGAAAACGCCTTCAGCAGCAGCCAGACCAACACCCATGGCGTCAGGTGCACCATCGTGTTCACCAGCGGCGCAGGCGGTGCCGTTATCGCCGTCGGATGCCCCCCTGCTGCAAGATCATGGAACATGCCTACGCAAATCGTCGCCAGCAGTGTTCCCACAAAAAGAAACGTCGGCAGGATGAAGACGAAACCAGTCTCCTTCACGCCGCGCATATTCACAACCGCAATCAAAGCCAGAATGGCCAGACACAGCACCAGTTGATGCGGATGCAGCTCCGGCACCGCATCCACCAGCGCCGAAACGCCCGCCGAAACGCCCACCGCCGCCGTCAGAATATAGTCGATCGCCAAAGCCGCCGCCGCCAGCAGCCCGGCATTTGACCCCAGGTTCTCGCTGGCCACGGTAAACGATCCGCCGCCGTTTGGATACGCTTCGATCGTCTGCCGATAACTGAGATACAGAATCGCCAGCAGGGACAGGATGAAGCCAAAAATAGGCAGCAGATAGCGGTGCACGCCATAAACGCCAAGCGGGACGAGCAGCAACATCGCTGCTTCCGGACCATATGCCGCGCTGGTCAGCCCATCGAGCCCGAAAATCGGTATTCCTGCCGCTACCCCAATGTGTGCATGCTGCGCCTCATCGGACGCTAACGGCCGGCCGAACATTACGTCAAAGAACTTCATAGACCTCGCAAAATATCCCGCACACTGCCCAGATCGGTCGCTGTTCGCACATGGCGCACCGATAGATATCGTACGACACTTCTGTCAACGATCCAGCGACCATTTTGGTAATTCGTCTGACCTTTTCCTCCCACGCTCGACCGATCCCAAACGTTTTACCCTGTAAAATCCGTCCCACCGGCTAGACACACCCTCCCCCGCCAGGGATGAACCCCTCAACCAGCGGCCGTTTTGCCTACGCGCGCTCTACCAGCGTTCTCTAGATGTTGAGTCCCTTCAAGTACGCAAAACTCTCCGTCATGCTCTCCACCACCGGCCCCGCCGTATCGTCCTGGTCAAGATACGCATACCGGATCCCCTGCCACCGAGCCTGCATCAGCAGCTTAGGCCAGTCGATCGAGCCCTTCCCCAGCTCGGTGAAATGGTCCCCGCTCGGCCCCGGATCGTAACCCGTCGGTGCTCCCGGCGTGCGGTCCTTCAGGTGGATCAGCTTCACCCGGTCCTTGTAATCCCTCAGCATCCTCGCCGGGTTCTGCCCCGCCTGCGTCAGCCAGTAGATATCCATCTCCAGGAACACCACCGTCGGGTCGGTGCTTCCCATCAGCGTCTGCCAGCCCGTCAGCCCACCCTCCTGCGGCTTGAACTCGTAGCAGTGGTTGTGGAACACAAACTTCATGCCGGCGTCATGCACCCGCGAACCCCACTGGTTGAAGTCGTTGGCCGCCTTCTCAAAACCAGCAGTCGACGTCCACTGGTCCTTCGGCAGCATCGGGCAAACCATATACATCAGCCCCAGCTGCTTCGCGTAATCGATCTTCTCCGGAAACCCCACGTAGTCAAAGTGCGCCGACACCAACCCCAACCCGGAATCCTCCACAATCTTCTTCAGCTCCGCCGCCGGATGGTCATACACCACCGGATACAGCTCAATCTGCGTATACCCAATGTCTTTAATCGACTTCAAAATTCCCGCCAGGTCCGTCACCGCCTGCTTCCGCACCATGAACAGCTGCACGCCATAGTTCAGCGGCCCCGGATCCTGGCCAAACGCGCCGCGTGGAAAGCCAATCACACAGCCCGCAGCCATAGCGGACATACTTAAAAAATCGCGTCGTGTCGTCATCATTCGCTTGCCTCTCTTCGTACAGGCACCGGTAGTCATGAACGCATCGCACATGCAGCACAAACAGCAGCCGCACATCATCCAACGCGAAACTCTAGTCCTGCACACGATACAGGTCAAACCCCAAAAGAGATGCCGCTGTTGACCCTCTTGAGCCGTTCCCACGCGCCGCCTTCACCTCTCATCGCGGCGTCATCTTGTACAGCACCAGCGTCTGTCGCGTCGGATCGTCAAACACCCGGTACCGCGCCACCGCATCCAGCCGATACTCCATTCGCAACTGCGCCGTCGCGCCGTCCTGCCATCCTGGCCATGCCGCATACCATCCCGGCTTGTACCGCTTCAACACCGCAGCCATCCCTTCCGACGTGCGGCTCACGCTCACCGCCGGCACTCCCGTCCACAACGTCAGGTCGTCCCCACTATCGGAGAGCAGCATCGGCTTCGTTCCGCCATCCGCATCGATGATCGCGCCAATCCCCTGCGCCGCCTCCCAATAGCTGTAGTCCGGATGCATCACATACTCCGCCGTCTGCACCGTCATCATCCCCACCGCTACCAGCAGCACCAGCACCGCGGCCCCGGCAACCCAGCGCATCCGCTTATCCTTTCTAGACAAGCGGCGACGGTCCACCACCGCTCCCACCCCCAGCCCCACCACAATCATCACCGGCATCGCAATCACAGCAAAATATCTAGGCTGAACATCTCCGTAGTACCCGATATACGCCATCTGTCCAATCACCGCGATCACCGCCGCACCAAACAACGGCCGCCTCCAAAGCTCCCTCAGCCAAACCACCGACAGCACCACCACCACCACCGCGGCCCAGAACACCACCAGACCAATCCATCCCCCATCCCGCAACACCGTCCACGCCATCCCCGGAGCCGCATCCAGCCGCACACGCTGTCCATGCAGACTCGCAATCAGTGCCCAGTCCTGCGCCCAATCCATAGCATGATGCCGCATCACCAGCAGCCACAAATACCCCTCCCACACCGCCCCTGCAACGCCCACCACCACCACCATCCCCACCACACCCCGCCGCCAACCAGGGTGACCGGACTCACCCGCCGCCCCGCCATCTTTCTCCCCTATGCCCTGCTTTCCTATCCCCTGCCTCACGCTCGTCCACAGCATATAGAGCACCGCCGGCACCAGCACCACGCCTGCAGCATTCGTCAACATCAGCAGCGCAATCACCAGCCCCAGCAGAGCCTGCTTCCACCACTCCCCGAGCTTCGTACCGCCGGCAATCCACAGCGCCAGCAGAAACCACACCACGGTCACCGGCTCCAGAATCGCCAGCCGATTGAACGCATAGCAGAACGGATCGATCACCGTTAGCAGCACCACCACCCCCGCCACTCGTCCCGGCCGCGCCTTCCACATCAACCGGTACAGCAGCACCAGCGACACGCCGTACAAGATCATCGTAAGTACCCGCGCCGCCAGCATGCCCACATTCGTCAGGTAGAACCACACCCCCAGCATCGCCGGCCACACCGGCATCACCACCGCAGGATGCAGCAACCCCGGCAGGTCCCATCGCCCCTGCATAAAGTAGTGAATGGCCGCCCCCGCATACCAACCCTCATCCGCCACCTTCGATGCGTCCATCCACGGCGACCCATTGGGAAAATCCGCCCGCAGATGCAGAAACCCCAGCGCATACACAACGACGCTCAGCACCAGCAGCAAGCGCACCAGCTTGCGTCGCTTCCCTCGCATCTTCCCACCCCGCCCGTTGGAACCGTGCTCGTTGGATTCTATCGCCACGCCCCCTAGTATCACATCCGCACCATCCACAGAGCTTCCCACCGCACCTCAAACCTACGGAGGCCCATCAAGCGTAGGCGCCTCCACCTCCACAAACCTCCCATCCGGCCCCCGCTTAATCGTCGGCGCATACGTCCCCAACAGCTTCCGAGTCCACCACACACCCTCCGCCCGCTTCTCCTCCGGCGTGCTGAACCAGTACTGCCAAAGCACCGCCCGTACAAACTTCGGAGGCTGCTCCTCAAACGGATCGCCACGAAACAAACTCAGCACATCCTTATCGCCTTCCAGCAATCGCTCCTCGGTCAGCGGCACAATCAGCGCATTCTGCCAGTTCGTCAGCGAAGCGAACCAAAGGTTCCAGTCAAACCGCGGCTGATAAGGCGCATAAATCCCCGGCCGCTCGCTAACATCCTGCGGCTTGTACCGAAACGTATATGTCTTCCAGTTCGTCCCATCATCGGAGCCCTGAAACTCGATCTCATACCGATGCGGCGTCATCACTGCAAACAACCCATACTGATTCGCAATCCGCAGCGTCTCCAGCGCCTCCACCGGTCCCGCCCACACCGGAGCCTCCTGCCACACCATCAACACCAGCTCCGCCGTTGTCGTATAAGCAATCCAACTCAGCAACACCGCCGCCACGGCCACGCCAATCCCCGACACGTAATTCAACGGCCTCACCTCAACCGCCTCACCAACCTCCACACCCGAACGCCAGCGCCGCGGCACAAACCTCCGCAGCGCTTGATCATCCAGCAGCAACACCGCCAGCACCAGCACCAGGTAGTTCAGAAACGCATAGTTCGCCGTAGCAATCACCACCACCTGCCACACCGTCACCATGCAGAAGCAGACAATCTTCCATCGCCGCGGCAGAAACGCCATCCAAACCAGCACCAGCTCCATCCCCAGCGTAGCGCCCGCCGTAGCCCTCTGGAACCAGTGCGGCAGATGCTGCAAGTACCATCCAATCCAGGTAGGCAGCGGCCCATTCTGGTAGTACTCATACATCGCCGTCAGGTTGCGCCACGTAGGATCATGGCTCAGCAGCTTCACCGCACCCGACTCAAAATAAATCCGGAACCACTCCCACAACAACAGAAACCATGCCGCCCGCGCAGCCAGCGACTTCCCACCCCACCCCGGCCACCAACCACCAGGCGCCACAAACAACGACAGAAACCCAGCCTCCAGCAGCATCCCATCCGACTGGTACGACCCAAAGTCCTGCGACACCGCGATAAAACTCAAAAAGCAAACCCAGCAAACCGTCAGCGAAAGTCTCGGCGCAATATTCAACATCACCAGCACCGACGCCACCAGCCCCACCCACACCATCGCCATCAGCGCATGGTTCCCACTCCCCCACCACAGCACCGTAGGCGCATACCAGAACCGCATCGCGCCCAGCGTCCGCACCTCCTGCAGATACTCCCCCGCCGGCAGAATCCCATCCGTCCCAACCATCCCACGAATCTGAAACAGCAGCGCCAGGAACGCCGAAAGATAAATCGCTCCCATCGCCCGCAGAAACACCCAGCGCGCAATCAGATGATCGGCCACGCCCTCTTCGCGATCGAAAAGATATCGAATCCCCTCCACGCCGCCGCGCATGCTCACCGCACCTCGCTTCGTCCGCATCACTCAACCAACGTCAGCATAGCGCGCCCGCGAATGCTCTGTCCTTTGATTTCGCGAATGCTCTGTCCTTTGATTTATTGCTGCGCCCCAGACGTCCCCGTCTTCTTCAGCATCGCAATCCCTTCCCGATACCCCGTCTCCTCCGGCACCGGCTGAAACCCGCTCGCCAGCTCTTCAATCCGAATATCCACCGTCTTCACCATCAGCGCGCGCCCGGTCACATTCATCTTCAACACCGTAGGCTGCCACTCGCGCACATCGCTCTCGTACGCCTGCTGCAGCTCCATCGTCCCACCCTTATCCAGCCGCCCCAGAATCCCAAATCCGATATTCACCTCCCGCACCAGGTGCGCATCCAGCCGCACCAGCCGGCCCTCCGGCTTCTCAATCCAGACTTCTCCCGCAAACCCCTCCAGCACCTCGGCCTCAATGCTAGGCGGCACAAACGCCGGGTTCGGCGCAAAGCTGAGGTGGTAGCACAGCACCGTCCCGCAGGCCACCGTTCCTTCCATCGTGTACACCTCGGAGTCCGGCAGCAGCTCCACCAGCGCATCAATCCGCGCCGCATCCTTCATCTCGGTCCTGCGGCGCTTCAGCTGCACCTCAGGATGATCCTCCAGCAGATCCAGCCGGTTCATCTCGTCCTGCTCCTGGTCAGCACTCAGCGGCTGCCCATTGATCGCAATCAACCGCGCAACATCTCCATCCGCGGTCTCAACAATCTTCTTGGTCGTCTCATGATCCCCATCCCGCTTGCGCAGCACATACTCCACCGGCCGATGATGCTTCTCCTCCTGCAGCCGCAGATCCACTGCCCGCCGCACCAACGCAGCCGTATCCAACGGCGCGGCAGCTACCGTCTGCGCGCACACCATCGACATCAACCCCGCCCCAGCAACCAGCATCCAACCGCACAGCATCCCACATCGGAGCGAAGTCCCACCCATTCGGCAACCATTCAACATCGACCGTGTCTCAAACCTGACAGTATCCACCGATAACAATACCCATCCCATACTGCAAAGACATCGTAATCCCTTACCTTTATCCGTCTTTAGACTTTCGGCAAAGCACGATTGAAGCAAGTGTCCCTATAATGATCGCTCTGCGGTATCTGCGTTTCCAATTAGGCCCCCAGTCAATGCAAATGATGAAGTTTCGGTTCCCCACAGGTCGCCTCTATTTTTCTGTTTCGAGCCTGGGGCTATTATCCTGCTTACTCTTCCAGGCCGCACGTGCTCAGCAAACGATTCAAGTGCCTGGAGATGCGCCCACCGTGCAAGCAGCCATCAACATGGCTAACTCCGGCGATACGGTCAATATCGCACCCGGCACCTACACCGGACAAATTGACTTCACCGGCAAGTCCATCACTGTTCAAGGAAGCGCAGCAGGCGTCATCCTTCAAGGCTCACAAAATGGACCGGTAGTCACCTTTGATTCCGGCGAGACCCGCAGCGCAATCCTCCAGAACGTCACCGTCACCAACGGCTCACCACAGACCCTCCCAAGCGCAGGGGGAATATTTATCGACGGCGCCTCTCCGACAATTCAAAACTCCACCATCGAGAACAACCAGCAGTGCGGCATCGCTGTGATCAAAGGCGCTCCCGCCATCCTGAACAATGAAATCAGCGGCACCGTTTTCACTGGCATTGAGATGGGATGCGCTCCCCAGGGAGAACTAAGTAACGGCATTGGCGGAGGGATATTGCTCGACGGAGACTCTACCGACGGACTGGAATCGCAAATCATCGGCAATACCATCGAAAACAATCAGGCCGAGTTTGGCAGCTCAGGAATCAATGTGCTCTCCGCCGGTCTGCCGCTCATCCAGAACAACATCATCAGAAACAATCTCACCGGCGACCGCGGTGCCGGAATCTACGTCCACGGAGACACCTCTCCGTCGATCGTGCAGAATCTTATATACAACAACACAATTAATCCTGGCCGGTTAACCGCATCTTCAGGCACCAGCGTTGGGGCCGGTTTGAATGTGGACGTGCTTACGGGTCGGTTCTCCTCATACCCTGTCTTGATCATCAATAACTCGATCGTAGGAAATCAGCTGCTGCTGGTCACCGGAGCAAACCCTCAGGGCTCCCAATTCTTCGCACAGGATCAGGTTCAGCGCCTGCATCTTAGCAATAATCTGATCATCGGTTCGACCGATCAGGCGGCTATCGATTGCAATCCGATTCCTCCATTACCCCCTCCCCCCGGCCGCCCGCCACCGCTGGCACGTTCCACCGTCGATCAGTCATCTCTCAGCGCCACATCGGCTCTGGTAATGGCGCCCGGCTCCTCGGCTCCCACCTTCAACAATAACGATGTGTACGATCTCAATAATCCAGGTGCAACCGTATTCACCGGCGCTTGCACCAACCCCACCGGAACCTCCGGCAACATCTCCGCAGATCCGCTCTTCGCCACCGGCGTCGGCGATCCCCACCCCTATGAGGTTCAGCACACCTCTCCTGCGGTAGACTCCGGCGACAACCAGGCCGAAGCCCTTCCAGCTCTCGACATCCTTAGCCAGCCGCGAATTCAGAACGCAACAGGCCTCAGCACCGCCATCGTCGACATGGGAGCATACGAATACCCGGGCGTCCCCGCTCCCCCAACCCCACCTCCCTCCTTCACTCTGAGCGTGAATCCTTCCTCGGCTACACTCATACTCGGGCAGACCACAAATCTCACAGTCATCGTCACCCCCACAGCCGCAAACCTGGGTCCAGTGCAGCTTGCATGCCTTGGCCTTCCTGCAA
>JBAVDD010000104.1:0-29413 GCA_049587035.1 Acidobacteriaceae bacterium
AATCAGAACCGCCGCTGTCATAACCCTTCGAACGTTCATCTTCATCCCATCACCTCGTAACCGCGTTATCCCCCGCACCAGACTGTCTTTCCAGCCCAAAGTTTCGACAACCGCCAAATCCTCTTGACACATACCACGCCACGCACTATACATAGCAATGCGAGGTATAGTGCATGGCACGCAATAAGTCTCAACCCGACGACACCTCCCCAGAAACCCTCGCCGTCCGCGTAGGACCCTGGGAAGCCCAGCTCCGCAAGGGCGCCGTCGAGATGGCCACGCTCGCCGCCCTCTGGAGCGGCCGTCTCTACGGTCTCGAGATCATCCGTTTCCTCGAGCAGCACTCCCAGCTCGTCCTCGCCGAAGGCACCATCTACCCCATCCTCAACCGCCTCAAGACCGAAGCCCTGCTCACCTCCGAGTGGGTCGAAGCCGACGCCGGCCATCCGCGCAAGTATTACTCCCTCACCCCCGCCGGCCGCCACCGCGTCCGCAACATGGCCGCCGCCTGGAACGACTTCGCCCGCGGCGTCGACAACCTCCTTCAACCGGTCCTCACCCAGCAGGAGCACCCCCAATGACCACCACCAACCTCTCCGCCGAAGCCTACCTCGCCGACCTCCGCACCCAGCTCGCGCCCATCACCCTCGCCGAGCGCGAAGAGATTCTCCGCGAGATCGCCGCGCACATCCGCGACTCCGTCGAGACCGGCACGCCCATCCAAACGGTACTCGCAAACCTCGGTGCCCCGGCCCAGCTAGCCGCCGAATACCGCGACGGCGCACTCATCCGCTCCGCCAGTCGCAGCTTCTCCCCTATCAAGCTGCTCCGCGCCACCCTCCGCCTCGCCACCAAAGGCATCTCCGGTATCCTCGTCTTCTTCTTTGGCTTCATCGGCTACGTCACCGGCGGCGTGCTGGTCATCGGAGGCCTGCTCAAGCCCTACGCCCCCAACTACATCAGTTTGTTCGCGACCAACTCGACCAGATCCGTCTGGCAGAATATCGGTCTGGTGACCACCGGCAGCCATATCCCCGGCACCCCTACCTCTGGAGGACCTCACGAGATCTTCGGCGCATGGGGCATCCCCATCGCCCTCTTTGGCGGGACCATCATCCTCGTGCTCACCACACTGGCCATCCGAGGCTTTCTCCGTCTCTCGAACAAGGTGCAGCGCAGCCTGTAGCGCGCACCCCTCCGGCAGCGACCCGTCTCCCTTTCCGGTTTTCGTCCGCGAAATCTCCCAGCAACCAGCCAACAATGCGGTCTAGAATAGCGTCGTTGAAGACAGGCCCTCTGTCGCTGTCAGCAGCCCGGGCCCCCGGCGGGCGTTCTTTTCCCGCTGGGGTGGAAGCAAAGTCTGCCGCTGCTCCTGCCGCCTGACAACGCACCCGCGCCTCGTCGACCCTCCCCAAGGGGAATCCGAAAGGAGATGAGGATGAAGACCTACGCCAACACCGACATCCGAAACATCGCACTCACCGGTCACTCGCACAGCGGCAAGACCTCCCTGATCACCGCCATGCTCAAGACCGCCAGCATGCCCACCGACCGGATGCCACAAGACTACGGCAACGCAGTCACTTGCTACGACGAAGAAGAGCTAGCCCGCGGCATCACCATGTCCAACGCCGTAGCCTTCGCCGAGTGGAGCGGCACCCGCATCAACCTCATCGACACCCCCGGCTTCCACATGTTCGTCCACGAAGCCCGCGCCGCCATGCTCCCCGCCGAAGCCGCCGTCCTCCTGATCAACGCGCAATCCGGCATCGAATCCGTAACCACCACCGTCTGGAACTACGCCGCCGACCTGAACATCCCGCGCATCATCGTAATCAATCACTCCGACCATCCCAAGGCTGCATCCACCGCCGACAGAGTCGCGTTGGTCGAAGCCCTCCGCGAGCGCTTCGGCCGCCACGTGATCCCAGTCCAGCTCCCCATCATCGACGCCCAGGGCTTCCACGGAGTAGTAGACCTCGTCACCATGGAAGCCTACCTCTACACCCCAGCCACCAACGGCACCGGCACCCGAGGCCCCATTCCCCCAGCGCTGGAAGCCGAAGCCAAAGCCGCGCACGAAGCCCTCGTAGAGCTGGTAGCCGAAGGCAAAGACGAGCTAATGGAAGAGTTCTTCGCCCTCGGCACCATCCCCCAGGAGCACCTCATCCAGGCCATCCACGAAGCCATCCGCGAAGACCGCATCTTCCCCATCCTCTACACCAGCGCCCTCTCCAACGTAGCCACCGATCACCTCCTGGACTTCCTCAAGCTCTACGTCCCCTCCCCCCACGAGCGCCCACCCATCACGGCCCACGCCCTCAAGCAAGCCAAATCCAACGGCAACGGAGCCTCATCCCCCAAGCCAGAAGACGCCCCCACCGACGACACCGTCCTCTGCTCCATAGCCGACACCGAACCCGCAACCCTCTACGTCTACAAAACCCTCGTAGACCCGTTCGCCGGCCGCATCTCCTTCTTCAAGGTCATCAGCGGCTGCATCCGCAACGAAGCCTCGCTCGAAAACTACACCCGCTCCGAGACCGAACGCCTGACCCACATCGGCGTCATGCAAGGCCGCAAGCTGGTAGAAGTCCCCGAGCTCCACGCCGGCGATCTAGGCGTAGTAGCTAAGCTCCGCGTAACCCAAACCGGCGACACCCTCGGCGCAAAAGGCCACGATCTCCGCATCGACCCCGTCCCCACGCCCGAGCCCGCCATGACCTACGCCATCGAACCCAAGTCCCGCGCCGACGAAGACAAGCTGGCCCCCGCCCTCCACAAGCTAATGGAAGAGGATCTCCTCCTCCGCTTCTACCGCGACCCCCAGACCAACGACTTCCTCCTCGCCGGCGCCGGCCAACTCCACATCGAAGCGGTCGTCTCCAAACTCCGCCGCCGCTACCACACCGAAGTCACGCTCAAGAGCCCCAAGGTTCCCTACCGCGAGACCATCCGCGCCACCGCCACCGGCCACGGCCGCCACAAAAAACAAAGCGGAGGCCACGGCCAGTTCGGCGACTGCAAGATCCGCATCGAGCCTCTACCGCGCGGCAGCGGTTTCCAATTCGTAAACGACATCTTCGGGGGCGCCATCCCCCGCGGCTTCGTCCCCGCCATCGAGAAGGGCATCATTGAAACCGCCGTCCGCGGTCACCTGGCCGGCTACCCCATGGTCGACTTCCGCGCCACCGTCAACGACGGCAGCTATCACGACGTAGACTCCAGCGAGATGGCCTTCAAGATCGCCGGCCGCCTCGCCTTCCGCGCCTGCATGGAAAGCGCCAAGCCAACCCTCCTCGAACCCATCATGCGAGTAGAAATCGATATCCCCGACGCCACCGCCGGAGCCGTAGTAGGCGACCTCAACAGCCGCCGCGGCCGCGTCCAGGGCATGGAAACCCAGGGCCACCGCGCCATAGTAAGTGCCCAGGTCCCACTAGCCGAGATGCTAACCTACGGCACCACCTTAACCTCCATGACCCACGGCCAGGGCAGCTACCGCATGGAGATGGACCACTACGACTACGTCCCCACAGCCATCGCCGACAAGATCATCTCCACCTCCAAGCGCCCCATCGACGAACCCGAGGAGTAACCCGCAGCTCCACCGAATGCGCGCCCCTTGTTAACCAACCGCGTGTCCGTCCGTTGTACAGGCAGAGCAGCTTCATCGGTCTGCGAAAGAGGGACGTTCATGCAAACGCAACTTCAATTTCTACGCCGGGCAATCCTTCCGGCCACGCTTTTACTCGCTATGTTTCCGTGTGCCGCCCATGTGCAGGCCCAGCCGCACGCCCCCGCTGCGGCAACGCCCGACGCCGCACTTGCGTCGCCCGTAAACGACGCGGACGCAGGCCCGACGCAGACCCAGCTCCTGAAGCTGTTGCGTCTCAGCCCAACCCTCACCTCGGTGGTGGAAAGCGATCCATCTCTTCTCTCCAACCAGGAGTACGTAGCGCGCAACAATCCAGAGCTCGCGCAGTTTCTGATCGCGCATCCCGAGGTCGCCCGCAACCCCACCTTCTACCTCTTCTCCGATCTCGACACCAGCCACAACCGCCGCGAAGACGCCCTCGAGCAAAAGATCTGGCCCGAGTCCGTTCAGGCGCCACCCAGCCTGCCGCTCGAGATCTATCCCGACATGATCCCCGCGCTAGTCTTCGTCTTCGTAGTGGTCACCTTACTCTGGCTCATTCGCATGCTACTTCAGAACCGCCGCTGGAGCCGCATCTTCCGCCTCCAGACCGAAATTCACACCAAGCTCATCGACCGCTTCGGCAGCAACCAGGAACTCCTCACCTACATGGACACCGACGCCGGCAAGCGCTTCCTCGAAGCCGCGCCCATCCCCGTCGACTTCGACGGCAACCAGCAGCGCCTCCCCAACGCCGTCGCCCGCGTCATCCTGTCCTTGCAGATCGGCGTAGTGCTCACCCTGCTCGGCATCGGCTTGCTGTTCCTACGCCACAGCCTCACCGACCTCGCCACACCGCTGCTAGTCTTTGGCACAGTCATCCTGATGCCCGGCCTCGGATTCATCGTCTCCGCAGGCATCACCTGGATCCTCGCCACGCGCCTCGGCCTCATGCCCGACCACACCGCCGCCAACAGCAACGATCCCTCCCGTGATCCGAGCACGCTGCGGTGAACGCAAATGCTGTACCGTGTTTCGTAGGAGTTCCCCACCGTGAATTGGGAGTACGCCATTCCGCAATCGGCGGCCAGCGAAACATCGCAGGCACCCGGGCAATCCATGGATAGCGAGGAGTTCGAAGCGTTCTACGAGCGCTCGGCTCGCTCCCTCTGGGCCTACCTCGCGCGCGTCTCCAACAACGCCGCGCTCGCCGACGACCTCATGCAGGAGGCGTACCTGCGCTTTCTCGGTGCCACCGCCCCCGGTGGCACCTGGGCCGGCGCAGCCGACGGCGAAGTAGCCTGCCGGCGATACCTCTTCCGCATCGCCACCAACCTCCTCCGCGATCACTGGCGCCGCCCCTCCACCAGCTCGCTCGACGAACATCCCGAAGCCGCCTTCGCCTGCAAGGACACCACCGCCCAGCGCGACGCCCAGGCCATGCTCGGCCCCGCGCTCCAGCAGATCCGTCCCCGCGACCGCCAGATCCTCTGGCTCGCCTACGCCGAGGACTACTCTCACGAAGAGATCGCCGAGATCACCGGCCTCCACCGCACCAGCATCCGCGTAACCCTCTTTCGCGCCCGCCGAAAGATGGCAGTCCTCTTGCGTCAGCCAGGCTCACCCGCAAAGGAGGATGCATGAAGATCGGCGCATGCTCTCGCGAACGCGAACTCCTCCAGCTGCTGAAGAGTGGCAGCTGGCCTGCGGCATCTGATCCCGAACTACGCGAGCATGCAAACGGATGCCGCATCTGCCGCAATACCATCGCGGTGCGCAGCGCCTTTCAAAACGCTCTCGCAGAATCCAAAGTCGAAGCGAAGCTGGACTCCGCAAACATCCTCTGGTGGAGAGCCCAGCTGCGCCGCCGCAACGAAGCCGTCGAGCGCGTCAGCCGCCCCCTCGCCGGCGCCCATCGATTCGCGCTGGCCTTGAACCTGCTCGCCGCAATAGCATCGGCGATCTGGCTTTCGCGGCAGGGACAAGGGTGGCAAGCCTGGCTCGCGGACGTTCATCTCCCCACCCTGCCCAGCGGATCAGACGTACTCCATAGCCAGACCCTCCTCTCCTTCACGCAGTCCATGCAAAGCTGGAATGTAGCCTTGCTCATCCCGTGCGCGGCGGCAATCGCGCTGCTCGGCGGAGTAGTGATCTATCTCGCAGCGGACAGGTCATAGCAGGCCACAGCGAGCGTCCTCACGGTTGACCGTTGGCTATAATCCAGGCTCGAGGAATCGAAAGGAACACAATGACACAGGACAACGCCAGGGTCGTGCGTGAATTTGTAGACGTAGTCATCACCAAGGGAAACATTGAAGCGGCTTCACACTACGCCTGGGAAGATGTAGTTGAGCAGGTTCCACTCCCTGGTCAAGGTCCCGGACTCGATGGTCTCAAAGACATCCTCCGCGCCATGCGCACCGGCTTTCCCGACATCGTCTTCTCCATTCAGGAGCAGATTGCCGAAAGCAACAAAGTGGCCAGCCGCTTTGAATGGACCGGCACGCACAACGGAGAATTTCTCGGCATCCCCCCAACAGGCCGCCCCGTGCGGGTTTGGGGAGTAGTGATCGATCGCCTGGAAGAAGGCCGCATCAAAGACACGCGCATCATCATGGACACCCTGGGCCTGATGACCCAGCTCGGAGTCCTGCCCGCTCCACCCACTCCCTAGCGGCTACCGCTGCAAGTACGCTGCACGAATCCGTTGTCTGTTGCACGCCATCATCTTGAGCCGAGCGTACAACCACCGCATTTCCACCCATACTCCGTCATCTCGACCGAAGGCCGAAGTGGAGAGATCCCTGTGCTCAGACCTTTGCCTTATGTGGGCATAACTGCGGGAGCAGCAGTGCGTTCGACAGGGGCTTTGCGGCGGAGGATAACAGCCGAGATGAGCGTAATGATCAGGCCGACCGGTAGCGGCTCCATGAAAGTGTAGGCCATGTTGATGAGTGGGTTTTGGTAGCTCTGCTGAGAGCGCTGTATGGCGGCGACGCGCGCAGCGATAGTGGCGGGGTCAAGTCCAGAGATCTGAATCTTGTGAATCTGCGCGGCGAAGTAGCTGTCCATGAAGTGGGGCATAAAGTTGAAGTAGACGATCTCCCACATGCCGACATAGCAAATGGTGGTGATCAGGGTGATCAGGATCCCGCAGGCGAAGGCGCGGCCAAAGGAGATTTGGCCCGCGAGCTCGTTATCGCGGTAGCTGCGGATGCCGAAGTAGACGAGCAGGAACGACGCCACCATCATCGTGTAGCCGAGAAGCAGGCTGTGGCCAGAGCCGATCTTGTTCGCGATGAAAAGCTGGCCGCCCATAAGGACGCAGATGATGACGCCCGAGATGAGGCCGAAGGTGAGAACGGTTTTCTTCATGTGAGGCTCCTGATGCGAGTGAAGATGAAGTCACCATGCCGTGTAGTTGGGCCCAATGTCGTCATCCTTTCGGATGATTTTGCAGGAATGGAGCAGAAATCGTAATTTCGTATGACGTGTGCGCTGTGTAACGAGATCACGGCAGCAGGCCTAGTTCTTTGCCGCGCTGGACAGCCTGGGTGCGCCGGATGGCTCCAACCTTGTCGAAGACGCGTGCACAGTGTGTCTTGACGGTATTCTCGGAAACGAAAAGCTGCGTGGCGATCTCGCGATTGCTGAACCCCCGGGCGACCATTGTAAGGATCTCGAGCTCGCGTGCCGTGATGCCGAGGCTCTGCTGCTGGACCGTATTGGGAGTGAAGGGTTCGAGCGCGTGGTGTTCCGCCGGGACAAGCACCTCCCTCACCACAACCGTTTCGCGAATGGTCTCGCGTCTGCGCGTAATGCGGAGCCCAAGCCAGATGCCGAAGGTCGCAAAGAGGATCGCGACAAGCGCGCTGTAGAGCTCGACAGAGTGTTCAATGATGACGAAGCGATATTCGGTGTATTGGAGGGTGGCGATAAGGAGCCCGCCGACGAGACCGAAGATGAGGACGTGGCGCTTCATGATGGGGTTGCGAAGAAGTATATCGATAAATTACACCTACACGATCAAAGTGCGAGCGCCAACCACAAAGCCATCGACTCATTTTGATAAACGCGTTTCGCGGCATCGCACACCCAAGAAATGACCCATCCTACCCTCCTGCGAGACAATGGCACCATGACCCTGCAACTCCCCGATGGCGACTTCAAGGCCTACAGCAATCTACGGGTAGATTAACCACGCGAACGGAGACGCCTTGCGATATTTCTATCGAATTGCGGTCAACTGCTTTTTGATCACCATCGCAATAGGCATAGCGATGAACATCGCAGGCTTCATAGCCGGATCAGGTGTGTCCGCCGACTACTTCAACGGCTTGCCTCCGCTCATCCGAATCCCGTTTGGCATCATCGGAGCTTTCAGCGCAGTTGGCATCATCACGGTCTGGGTCGGCATGATCGTCGATTGCTTGGGCTTTACCAAGATGTCGGTAACTTCAAAGATCGGATGGCTTCTGTTGCTGCTCCTGACAAATATGCTTGGAGCCCTGATCTATTACTATGCGGTGTTCGACAAAAGGGTAACGCGCAAAGACCGACGACCCGCTTCGATACGAACCTAGTTGCCCCCGGACGCTCGCTCTCACCGCCGCTCACCCACCTGCGAGACAATGAAAGGATGACCCTACAACTCCCCGAAGGCGACTTCAAGGCCTACCTCTTCGACTGCGACGGCACCATCGCCGACTCCATGCCCATCCACTTCATCGCCTGGACCCAGGCCCTCAACGAATACGGCTGCACCTCCTTCACCGAAGAACTCTTCTACGCCTGGGGTGGTCGCCCCGTTAGCGCCATCGTCGCCGAACTCAACCGCCGCGACGGACTCTCCATCCCTATCGCCGAATTCGAGCACCGCAAAGAGAGCCTCTACTACGACCTCATCCACCAACTCCAGCCCGTCCCCGAGGTCCTCGAACAGATCCACCTCCAGCACGGCAACATCCCCTTCGCCGTAGTCTCCGGCAGCACCCGCGAGTCCGTCGTACGCTCACTCGAAACCCTCGGCATCCTATCCCTCTTCGACATCCTCGTCTGCGCCGGCGACTACGCCCACCCCAAGCCCGCACCCGACCCCTTCCTCCTCGCCGCCGAACGCCTCGGAGTAGAACCCTCCGCCTGCCTCGTCTTCGAGGACGCCGACATCGGCATCCAGGCCGCCACCGCCGCCGGGATGGCCTCCATCCGGATCGCCCAACCCCACGAGCGAGGCCAGCTGGTCCAGAAGTAAAGGCCCCTTGACACCCTTTGGCTGATTCCAGTCGCAAAGTGCGCAGAAAAACGACCTCAAGGCCACGATTTGCATCACATAACCGGGTTCAAATCCGCACCAAACTCACAGATTTCCCCCAAAACGTGCTATTCTGAATGACGTTGTCCAATAGCAAGTTTCCATCAGGAATTACCATGCCAAAGCTAAAAACCCACTCGGGAGCAGCAAAACGCTTCAAAAAGACCGCCAGCGGCAAGTTCAAGCGCGGTCAAACGAAGATGCGCCACATCCTTACCTCTAAGACGAACCAAACAAAGAGCAAACTAGGCCGTATTGTTCTCGTCTCCGAGGCGGATACCCCGAAGGTCGCACGCATGTTGCCCTACGCGTAAAGCGTTGCAACAGCAAGAGTTATTTGAATCAAGCCGCTGAAAAGCAAAGGGTCGTCCAAGCGTAAAGGCCCCTGGATTTACGCAGTAAATCCACTGAGATTCGAAGGTGAAAGCGAGTGAAGAGGCCACCCTTACCTCCAGCCGCTAAACGATACACGCAAAAGGAGATACACCATGCCCCGTGTAAAACGGAGTACCAAACGCAATGACCGCCGCAAGAAGATTCTCAAGCGCGCAAGCGGTTATTTCCTAACAAAATCAAAGCTTTACCAGGCAGCTCAGGAAGCCGTCGAGCGCGGGTTGAAGTTTGCCTACATTGGCCGCAAGCAAAAGAAGCGCCAGTTCCGTTCGCTCTGGATCGTACGCATCAATGCAGCATGTAAGTCCAATGGAATGAGCTACTCCACGTTCATCAACGGCCTCAAGAAGGCGGGCATTGGGCTGGATCGTAAGGTCCTGGCCGACATTGCTGCCAATGATGCGGCTGGGTTTGCGGCTCTGGCAGTTTCGGCCAAGGGCGCGCTCGGCGCGGCGAAGAAGGCCAAAGCGGCAGCTTAGGCCTTTCGATTCAATCAGTTCAGGCTTCACAGCGCAGGGCACGGCTACGGCCGTGCCCTGCGCTTTTGGTGCTGGTTTGAACCCGGTTATGTGATGCAAATCGGCAGCTTGAGCCCCGTTTTCCGTGCATGATTTCGTTCGGCTAAATCTATCTGCCAGATAGGTCGGCGATGCGTCTGCAATCGAGTCGGACGCTACACTTAAATCCATGAAGTTCGTTCTCCTCCCAGCACTTCTGGTATTGATGTCCTGCTGCCCTTCGAACCTTCGTGCGCAGCAGGCTCCGCTGCGAGTTGCGTTTACGTTCGATGACTTGCCGGCGCATGGGCCGCTGCCGCCGGGGGAGTATCGGCCGGAGCCGATTCGGACCATCATCAAGGTGTTGAAAACAGAAAATATGCCGCCAATTTACGGGTTCGTGAACGGGTTCCGGACGAAAGAGTACCCGTACCAGGCGGAGTTGCTGCGCGAGTGGCTGGCGGCGGGGAATCCGTTAGGCAATCACACATGGTCGCATCCTTCTTTGGATAAGAGTTCGGCGAAGAAATATATCCACAACATTGCTGAGAATGAGCCGCTACTGGAAAAGGTGGATCCGGATGGGGACTGGCATTGGTTTCGGTTTCCGTATCTGGAGGAGGGGGACACGCTGGCGAAGCGGGATGCGGTGCGCGGCTGGTTGTTTTCGCACCACTACCGGATTGCCGAGGTGAACCTGGATTTTGGCGATTACATGTGGAACGACGTGTATGCGCGGTGTGCGGTGAAGAAGAATAATGCGGCGATTGCTTCGTTGCATGAGAGCTACCTGGCGACGGCAGACGAGTACATTACCTACTCGCGCACACTTTCGCATCGGCTGTATGGGCGGGATATTCCTTATGTGTTGTTGCTGCATGTGGGGGCATTTGATGCGAAAATGCTGCCGGATTTGATTGCTCTTTTTCGCAAGCGGGGGTTTGAGTTCGTCACGCTGCAGCAGGCGGAGTCTGATCCGGCGTACAGCGTGGATCCGAAGGTGGCGTATCCGGGGGGTGGGTTGTTGATGGAGCTGGCGGCTACTACGAAGAATGTGGATCTGCCGGATGCTACGGAGCCTGAGGATCAACTGGCGAAGATGTGCCGCTGATGTGCGGGGCTCTAAGGTTTGTGGCGAAAGGCGGAGCGGGATTGCTCCACTGCGTCGTAGTTCTTTTCGGCCCAGATCCAGACGCTGCGGAAGGCTTGGCCGAGGCTCTTTCCTAGTTCGGTGAGTTCGTAGTCGACGTGGGGTGGGACGACAGGGTGGACGGTGCGTTTGACGAGGCCGTCGCTTTCCATCTGGCGGACGGTTTTGGTGAGCATCTTTTGGCTTACTCCGCCGGCTAGCTTACCTAGTTTGGTGAAGCGCACGGTTCCGTGCTCGGCGAGGACGTCGAGGACTACCATGGTCCACTTGTCGGCGATGCGCTCGATGATGTCGCGGACGAGATTGTCGATTTTTTCCTGGGATTTGATGGAGGGTTTTTCCGCGGATTTTGCAGAAGATTTCTCCTGCGCTTTCATAGGTTTCGGCTCTGCATTGGCGGCTTCGGCGATGATCGCGGGGTTGCCGCCCTTCTTGACCTTCTTGTGTTTCTTGTCTTTTCCCATGAGTGTCCTCGGTTTCCATTCATTACGTACAGAATTATTAAGTGCCTACATACCAAAACAGAAGTACAGCCCTACGATACATCCAGGGGAAAAACCTTTGCGATTCCCTACAGAACGATTGTGTGCTGTTCGGCGATTGTGGTGTAATTCTGCGCATTCCTGGCCAAGGAGAAGAACAGAGACCCTGACGGCAACCCGAACCGCGCTCCATGCCTGGACGAAGGAGAAGGACATGACTGAAGCTGCTCGCATCAAGTACTTGCGCGTCGTATTGCTGCTAGTGGGCCTGGTTTTCACATTCGGGATTTACCCGCTCACGATTCTCTGGCCGTCGGGCTGGTCGTGGCACATGGGCCAGTCAGATTATTTACAGATGATTCTTGGGATTTACGTGACGCTGGGAGTGTTCCTCCTTCTAGCCAGCCGCAAACCTCTCGCGTACCTGAGCGTGATCTGGTTCACGGTGTGGTCCAGCGTTGTGCATGGCGGAATTATGGTGGTACAGGCTATCGCAGATCCGATGCATCGCGGCCACCTTTGGGGCGATGCGCCGGCGTTAATTATTGTGGCGGTGGTGCTCGCGCTTCTGACACCACGAGGTACGGAGGCGAGACAAACCTAAGCGACGGTTCCTCGTTGATGTTTGAGCTTCACCGTGGTGTCGTCAGACATCATCCGGGAGATCTCTGCCAGATGGTTTTGACTGCCCTAGTGACCTTTATGTAGGGAGGAGAAGAAACCCTGGTGATGAGCCATCACTGTACCAAGTAACACCTCCCCAAGCACGAAAAGGAGCACCAGCGCGCGGATGAACCAATGACGCTTTTGCGCGGAACTCAACTCGGTCGATTGGCTAGTCCACAGTACCTCGAAGAGCGCCTCACGCTCATGCCATAAGAGCAGGAGCATGCACCCAAGAATGAACACGGCAGTGCGCTCCGCGCCTGCCGTAATGGAGTAGAAGATGTTGATGAGCACGATGTTGACCATCACAGGCACCATCATCACAGCGGCAAGCAGGGCCGACTTGCGAAACAGCAGCAGCGAGGCGCAGGTCACCTGAAGTGAACCAAGGATGTATTTATACGTGTGCGAGTAGCCGAAGTAGTACCAGGTCAGCGTGTAGCCATCGAGCGAGCCAATCGGCCTTTGTGCGACCCATGAGGGAACAACGAGTTGATGGCCCGTGAGTTTGCTGACCCCGTAGAAGTACAACAACAGAGCGCAGATATAGCGAATCCAGTCAAGGTACTTGGGGTATTGCTTCACGCCACCAACCTAATGCTTCTCGACATCCCTGGTCAAAGCGGGGCTCCCTCGAGAGGCGGTTTGCGCACCCAAAGATCGCGCACGATCATGTCCTCTCCCATGCGTGAAGGGAGAGCAATGAGGATTAGGAAGGCTGTGGATTTAGGCTGATCGACAGCCAATCACCAAGGTGCTTCGCTGGATGCTTTCGTGGGGCGGAGGGCATCGACTATCCTGTAATCATGCCCTCCTCCGCCGAGCTCGATTTCAGTACGCCGCAACCTGCCGAAGAAAGTGCGAAGCCAGCTGGGCCGCCACCGTTTGAATCGTGGGGCCGGTATCCCGAATACCAGGCAGAGATGAAGCAACTGCACTGGCAGGGCGATTATCCGCGCGCCATTGATGGCGTGCATCATGGGGCGCTCGCGGTGGGTATGGGGCGCAGCTATGGCGATGTGTGTCTGCTGAAGGACGGCACGCTGGTCCAGACTACGTCGATGAATCGCCTGTTGAGTTTTGATCCGGCGACGGGGTTGCTGACGGCCGAGGCGGGAATCACGCTGGCGCAGATTCTGGACTTTGCGGTGCCGCGCGGATACTTTTTGCCGGTGAGTCCGGGGACGAAGTATGTGACGCTGGGCGGCGCGATTGCCAATGATATTCATGGCAAGAATCATCATCATGCGGGGACGTTTGGCTGCCATGTGACGCAGTTTGAGCTGGTGCGATCGGATGGAACGCGGATGCACTGCTCGCGCTCGAACAACCCGAGTTATTTTGAGGCGACGATTGGCGGGATGGGCCTGACGGGCTTGATCGGGTGGGCGCAGGTACGGCTGAAGCCGGTGGTGAGCCGGATGATTGACTACCAGGGAATTCAGTTTCATGGGATTGATGAGTTCCTGGATTTGACCACGCAGGCCGCGAATATTGAGTACACGGTGAGTTGGGTAGATGTGACGTCGACGGGCAAGAATTTTTGCCGCGGGATCTTTATGCAGGGCGATCACTCGCAGGTGCCGGCCCCGCTGAAGCCTTCGGGAAAACCGAAGCTCACGTTTCCGATGGAGCTGCCGGGATTTGCGCTGAATGGGATAACCGTGGGGGCGTTCAATACGCTGTATTTCAATAAGCAGATGAAGCAGCGGGTGAGCGCGCTGCAGGACTATGAGCCGTTTTTTTATCCGCTGGATAAAGTGCTGAAGTGGAATCGGATGTATGGCAAAAGGGGGCTGCTGCAGTTTCAGTATGTGATTCCGTGGGAGCATGCGCGGGAGGGAACGGTGGCGGTTTTGCAGGCGGTGGCGACGTCGGGGCTGGCTAGTTTTCTGGCGGTGCTGAAGGCGTTTGGGGATGTGCCGTCGCCGGGGATGATGAGCTTTCCGAAGCCGGGGATCACGCTGGCGCTGGACTTTCCGATCAAGCCGGAGAAGAGCTTTGCGCTGTTTGACCGGCTGGCGGAGATGACCAATGAGTTTGGTGGGCGGCTGTATCCGGCGAAGGATGCGCGGATGACAGCGGCGCAGTTTCAGGCGTTTTATCCGCAGTGGGAGAGGTTTGCGCGGTATAAGGATCCGGCGCTGACGTCGGGGTTCTGGGAGCGCGTGGTGGGTGGGCAGTTGGGTGTTCGCGGGGTGGGGCGATGAGCGAGATGAACGTGGACGAGCAGCCGTTGATGACGCGGACGGTGCGCGAGACGGGGTCGGAGCCGGTGCGTGGGCCGCGGAAGATTCTGGTGCTGGGTGCTACTTCTGGGATTGCGGAGGCTTGTGTGCGGCTTTGGGCTGCGCGGGGGGATGCGCTTTATTTAGTGGCTCGCAATGCGGACAAGCTGGCGGTGGTGGCGGCGGATGCGAAGGTGCGCGGGGCTTCGCATGTGGGGAGCGGGGTTGCGAATCTGGATGATACTGCGGGGCATGCGGAGGTGTTGGCGCATGCGATTAATTCTTTGGGTGGATTAGATGTGGCGTTCCTGGCGCTGGGGGTGTTGGGGGATCAGGCGGAGGCGGAGAAGAGTTTTGCGGCGGCTGAGCAGATTGTGCACACGAACTTTGTGGCTCCGGTTAGCTTGCTGACGTGGCTGGCGAACTATACGGCGCAGCGGAAGGCGGGGACGCTGGCGGTGCTGTCATCGGTGGCGGGGGAGCGGGGACGGAAGTCGAATTATGTGTATGGGAGTTCGAAGGCGGGGCTGACGGCGTTTGTGGATGGGCTGCGGAATCGTATCGATCGCGAGGGCGTGCGGGTGATGACGATCAAGCCCGGGCCGGTGAAGACCGCGATGACCGAGAAGATGAAGGGGAGTGGGAAGTTTGCCGATGTCGAGGTGGTCGCGCAGAGCCTTGTGAAGGCGATCGATCGCGGCAACGATGTGGTGTATGTGCCGGGGATCTGGCGGGTGATTATGGCGGTGATTCGGGTGGTACCGGAGTTTGTGTTTAAGAAGATGAATCTTTAGTCACAGACTGCGGGTTTGGCACACAGTTTTGGTTTAGTGGCTTCTTTTAGCGCAGGCAGATAGCTGTTGCAGACGCAAAGGTCTATGGTTCCAGCTTCATACGGCTCGCATAGACGAAGTAGGCTACGGTGCCCGCGATGACCGCGCTCAACATGATCGAAAGAATGATCGTAAGGTCGTAAAGGCCTTGTTGGACAGCCTGCGCTAATGTCATTTCACTTTCCTTTCCGGCGGCGAAGAAGGAACTCCCTCACATACCTATACTGATGCAGCAAGGGATCGGAAAGGTGCAGATGTCTTGCGGGGGTTCCGTGGAAGAGATTAGCAAGTAGGGTCCCGCCGGGGCCGCGGTGTGCGTTGAGGACTGGTTAGCTTGTTGCGGGTGGGGTGCTGGATTGTTGCTGCTGGGCTTGCTGGGCGTGACGGGATAGGGGTGGTGGTTGCTCGGGGAGGGCCTGGGCTTTTTCTACCAGCATCGACCAGTCTTCGGGGACGGGGAGTTCTCGGTCCAGAGGTGGTGTTCCTTCGCTGGGTTCTACGCGGACGGCTACGGTGAGTTCGCTTTTGGTGCGGCCTCGGTAGACGCCGTGGGTGGGCGGAACGTCGGCGTAGTCGCGGCCTATGGCGGTGCGGATGTGGCGGTCTCCGGCGACCAGGTTATTGGTGGGATCGAAGCCTATCCAGCCTAGCTCGGGGAGGAAGGCCTCTACCCAGGCGTGGGTGGCGGAGGCTACGGAGCGGTCGTCGTCGGAGTCGCCGTGGTAGAGGTAGCCGCTGACGTAGCGGCAGGGGATCTGGAGCTGGGAGCGGACGAGCGAGAGCATGACGTGGGAGAAGTCCTGGCAGACGCCGGCGTGGGTGGAGAGGGCCAGCTCGATGGGGGAGTCGGCTTTGGTGGACTTGGGCTTGTAGTCGAAGTAGTCGTAGAGCTGGGCGTTGAGCTGGTGGAGGGCGCTTAGGGGGTCGCCCTGACGGCGCAGGCCGAGGTGCTTGCCGAGGTCTTCTAGCTCGGGGGTGAAGCGGGCGAACTCGCTGGGGAGGAGCATCTCCCAGAAGTCGCCTTCGTGGACTAGAGCGTCCAGCTCTTCCCAGGAGCCGGGGGGAAGAGACGCGGGGATGGGGGCGTGGGGGGCCATCTCGACTAGTGATTCCGCGACGATGACTAGCTGGCCGTGCTGGCCGGGGATGTCGAAGTGATGGACATGGTTGAGGAAGTGGTCGCGATGGCTGAAGACTCGGCAGCGGGGACTGACGGAGAGATGAAAGGTGAGGCAGCGCTGCTGCATGTCGGAGCGCGGGTGCATGCGCGTCTCCATGATGCTTTCGCTGACGGGCGTCTTGTAGAGGAACTTTGTCAGATGGCGGATCGAGTAGTACATCGGTCCCTCCTGCAGCTGCGACATCGGCCTTGGCATTTCTGGTGCACTTCCTGGTGCTCGAATGACTCTGCGAGCGGCTTGGTATGTTTATCCCGCTAGCGCGGCTTGAATCGGGTAGTCGACGTAGAGGTGGTAGATGGTTTCGTGGATGGCCTCGCACTGGCGCTGGATTTTGCGGAGGTAGGTGATGAGGTCGCCCATGAGGATTTCGTCGACGCTGGCGAAGCCGAGGGAGGCGCTGAGGCGGCCGGAGATGCGATTGAGTTCTTCGGCGCGGGTCTTGCCGGATTTTTCCTGGATGGCCTGGAGCGCGCACTTGAGGCTGTCGATGGAGAAGCGGAGGGAGTGCGGGAACTCGGCGTCGAGGAGGAGGAACTCGAGGATGCGTTCGGGGGTTAGGTCGGCGGTGTAGACCTTGCAGTAGGCTTCGAAGGCGGTGGCGGAGCGGAGGAGACCCATCCAGTCGAGGTACTCGTTGCCTTCGGGGACGCGGTCGGGGTGGGCCCAGACGTCTTCGTGATAGGCCTCGAGGAGGAGGCGGGTGGCGGAGGCGCGTTCGAGGTAGCGACCGACCTGGATGAACTGCCAGCCTTCGCCGTGGGACATGGTGGAGTCGGTGACGCCCTGGAACTGGTGGACGGCTTCCATCATCTCTTGGAGGAAAGCGGTGGGGCCTTCGGCGGAGTCGGCTGCAGCTTCAATCTGCATGGCGCGCTTGACTTCGGGGCGAGTGACTTCGAGGTAGAGGGAGTTGAGCTTCTGCCACTGCTCGGTGGAGATCTGCTCGCGGACCTGGCGAGCGTTTTCGCGGGCGGCGATGATGCAGGAGACGACGGAGGATTTATTGGAGGTGTCGAAGGTGAGGTTGCGGGCCAGCTCGTAGGGGTTGCCGTTCCACTTGAGGCGCTTGGGATTGCCGAGGGCGTTGAGCATGCGCAGCCAGCGGTGATCGGAGCTGGAGGCGTTTTCGTCGAGCATGAGATTGAGGTTTACATCCAGCAGGCGCGTGGCGTGTTCGGCGCGCTCGAGATAGCGGCTCATCCAGTAGAGCGAATCGGCGACGCGTGAGAGCATGCGGTCGGTTCCTTTGCTGATGATGACGTGCTGGTTGATGTTCACTCTACACTGACTTTCGGATTTTGCTTAATGATCTGTGGCAAACGTCGAGATTTGAAAGCGATGTTCCAGGGGCTAAAACCCCATGCGTTGCGTTGTCTTTATGGCCGGACTAAAGTCGGACCCTATCTAAAAGCTGGACGTTTGCCGGAGGTACTTAGTGAACTACGGGCGGCGCCTTCATTAGATCAACGAATGTCCTGTCGAAAAGCGGGACGTTGAGGTCCTGCTGGACGTGGACGGGTTGCATGTCGCCGTCGTGGCCGGGGAGGGTGGGCTTGTTGGTGGAGTCCCAGGTTAGGGTGTCGCCATAGTCGGGGCCTTGGGTGGTGTCTACGTCTACGCAGAGGGTTTGCTCCTTGGTGATGATCCTGTGGTCGATCCATGCAGCGGCGGCTAGCTCGTCCCACATGTAGTAGAAGTCGTGCGTGTACTTGACGACGTACTGCGCGGCTGGGGAATGGGATTGCGAGATTTCGTGCAGCATCTGCGGGGTGAACATGGTCTTGAGGGAGATGTCGACGTCGGTGAGGTCGATGCGGGGCCAGTGGGCGCAGAGGACGAGGTGAGCGGCTTCGGGGTCGAACCAGAAGTTGAACTCGTGGCGCGGGTGCGTGGCGAACTCGGGGTCGTTGGTTTGGGGGTTGAGGCTGCCGCCCATGATGACGATGCCCTGGGTGAGCTCGGCGAAGTGGGGGTCGATGGCGAGGGCGAGCGCGATGTTGGTGAGCGGGCCGGCGGCGTAAATGGTGACGGCGTGTGGGTGCGCGTGGACCTGGCGGATGAGGAAGTGGGCGGCGTCTTCGTCGAGGGGCTTGGTAGTGGGGGCGCCTTCTTCTAGCGGCGGGATGACGAAGGGGCCGTGGTAGGGCTGCGCGCTGGTTTTCTTTGCGAGGTCGCCCCAGGCTCCGTACCAGGGGAAGCTGCCGATGGCGGCGGTTTGGTTCATGGACTCGGACTGGGTGCGGAGGAGAGGGAAGATTGCGCCGGGGACTACTGGGACGTCGGTGCGATGGATTAGTTCGAGCATGCGGAGCGTGTGGGCGACTTCTTCGGGCTCCCATGCGTTGCCGCTGACCATGGTGATGCCCAGGACGTGGACTTGCGGGGATTGGAGCAGGCCCATCATGGCCATCTGGTTCGAGCCGCCGGGGCCGGAGCCGTCCTGGTCGATTAGGACCAGGCGCGGGGATTGCGCGTACGAAAGGGCGCATAGCGTGGCGAAAACGAAGCTGAATAGTATGAGTCGCTTCATGCGATTTTCCTTAAGTGGCTAAAGCCCCTTGCAAAGTTGAGCTTTACAGTACAGCTGAAGGAGTGCCCTTAACTTTGGGAGTTCTTCAAGGGTTGCTAGCTGAGCACCCAGGTGTCTTTGCTGCCGCCGCCCTGGGAGCTGTTGACTACTAGTGAGCCTCGCTTGAGGGCTACGCGGGTTAGGCCGCCGGGGACTATGGTTACTTTGTCGCCGTAGAGGACGTAGGGGCGTAGGTCTACGTGGCGGGGTTCCAGTTCGTCGCCGATGAGGCAGGGGGCGCGGGAGAAGCTGATGGTGGGTTGCGCGATGTAGTTGCGGGGGTTGGCGCGGATTTTTTCGGCGAAGACTTCGCGTTCCTTCGGCGTGGATTGCGTGCCGATCAACATGCCGTAGCCGCCGGATTCGCCTACGGCTTTTACTACCAGCTTGTCGAGGTTGGCCAGGACGTAGTTGCGTTCTTTTTCGCGGGTGCAGAGGTAGGTTTCGATGTTGTTGAGGACGGGCTCTTCGCTGAGGTAGTAGCGGATGATGTCGGGGACGTAGGCGTAGAGGGCCTTGTCGTCGGCTACGCCGGTGCCGAAGGCGTTGGCGAGGGTTACATTTCCGGCTCGGTAGGCGTTGAAGAGGCCGGCGGCGCCGAGGATGGAATCGGGGCGGAAGCTTAAGGGGTCGATGAAGTCGTCGTCTACACGGCGGTAGATGACGTCGACGCGGCGGAGGCCGGATGTCGTGCGCATGTAGCAGACGTTGTCGTGGACTACGAGGTCGCGGCCTTCTACCAGCTCGATGCCCATCTGGCGGGCGAGGTAGGCGTGCTCGAAGTAGGCGGAGTTGAAGACGCCGGGGGAGAGCAGAACGATGTTGGGCTCGGGACGGCCTTCGGGGGCTAGCGAGCGCAGGGTGCCGAGGAGGAGCTGCGTGTACTGCTCGATGGGTTTGACGTTGTAGTTGCGGAAGAGCTGGGGGAAGATGCGCTTCATCACACGGCGGTTGGTGAGCATGTAGCTGACGCCGCTGGGGACGCGGAGATTGTCTTCGAGGACGGCGAAGTCGCCGTTTTCAAGGCGGATTAAATCTGTCCCGCAGACGGCAATGTAGACGTTGCGCGGGACCTGGAGGCCGGACATCTGGCGACGGAACTGGGGGCAGGAGTAGACGAGCTCGCGGGGTACGATGCCGTCCTTAAGGATGCGGCCTTCGTTGTAGATGTCGCGGAGGAAGAGGTTGAGGGCGGTGATGCGTTGGGTGAGGCCGCGCTCGACTTTGGCCCACTCGGCGCTGGTGATGATGCGAGGGAGGAGGTCGTAGGGGAAGATTTTTTCGGTGCCTTCTTCGCGGCCGTAGACGGTGAAGGTGATGCCCTGGTTGAGGAAGCTGAGATCGGCGGCCTGCTTGCGGCGCTGGACTTCGTCGTGGGGAAGGGCGGAGAAGTGCTCGAGGAGCGGGGCGTAGTGCTCGCGCAGCTGGTTTTCGCCGGCGAACATTTCGTCGAAGGCGTGGTCCAGCTTGTAGTTCCAGGGCATCGCCGTCGGGGAGAGACGCGTGGGTGCGGGCGGGGGGTTGTCCATGGAGGTTTCAGTATAGGGGATGGAGTGGGTACCGGGAGCGGGGTTAAATCCAACTGTATCGACCGCTATGCGGTAGACTGGTTAAGACGCGCTCTTCGCCCTTTGTTGCAGATGCGAAGCCAGGCGCAACCTTGCGCTGACGCGCCCCTCTTAAAGAACAGGACAATCGACGCTGTGAGCACCCCTACGACCGCCCAAGCTATCCGTAATATCGCCATTATCGCCCACGTTGACCACGGTAAGACCACGCTGGTAGACGCCATGCTTCGCCAGTCCGGCACCTTCCGCTCCAACGAAGTTGTGGCGGAGCGGGTTATGGATTCGAACGATCTTGAACGCGAGCGCGGCATTACGATTCTCGCGAAGAATACAGCGATTCACTATAAGGATTCGAAGATCAACATTGTGGACACACCGGGCCACGCCGACTTTGGCGGTGAGGTGGAGCGCGCGCTGAAGATGGTGGACGGCGTTGTGCTGCTGGTGGACGCGAGCGAAGGACCGCTGCCGCAGACGCGCTATGTGCTCTCGAAGGCGCTCGAGGCGAAGCTTACGCCGATTGTGGTGGTGAACAAGATTGACCGCCCGGATGCGCGGGCGCAGGAGGTGCTGAACGAGGTGTATGACTTGTTCATCGACCTCGATGCGGATGAGTCTGTGCTGGACTTTCCGGTGATCTATACGAACGGCAAGGCGGGCACGGCTACGATGGATTTGGCTACGCCGGGGACGGACTTGCAGCCGCTGTTTGAGTTGATCTTTAATACGATTCCGGCTGCTCCGGGAACGGTGGATGGGCCGCTGCAGGTGCTGGTGACGAATCTTGATTACTCGGATTACCTGGGTCGGCTGGCGATTGGGCGCGTGTTCAATGGAACGCTGAAGGCGGGGCAGGAAGTTAATCTTTCGCGTCTGGATGGAACGCTGCAGACGGTGAAGGTGACCAAACTGTTCACGTTCGATGGGCTGAAGCGCATCGACACTACCGAGACGACGACGGGCGATATTATTGCCGTCGCGGGTATTCCCGGGATCACGATCGGCGAGAGCTTTTGTTCGATTGAAGACCCGCAGCCGCTTCCGATCATTGCGATCGACGAGCCGACGATTGCGATTGTATTTTCGGTGAACAACGGGCCGTTTGCCGGGCGCGAGGGCAAGCGCGTGACGTCGCGCAACATCAAGGAGCGGCTAGAGCGCGAGCTGCTGACCAACGTCAGCATTCGTGTGGAAGATACGGGTACGCCGGACAACTTCAAGGTGCTGGGCCGCGGTGAGCTGCAGCTATCGGTGCTGATCGAGATGATGCGGCGCGAGGGCTTTGAGCTGATGGTTTCGCGGCCGACGATTGTGACCAAGCGCGTCGATGGCGCGTTGATGGAACCTTCTGAAGTTTTGAGCATCGATGTGCCGGAGGAGTTTGCCGGTACCGTGATTCAGAAGCTTGGGCCTAGAAAAGGCGAGATGGTGAAGATGGCCAATCACGGGTCAGGACGCGTGCGGATGGAGTTCAAGGTGCCGTCGCGTGGACTGATTGGTCTGCGCAACGAGATGCTGACCGAGACGCGCGGAACGATTGTGATGAACTCGATTGCGGGTGAGTACATTCCTTACACGGGCGAGATTCCGCAGCGGCCTACCGGCGCGCTGATCTCTGACCGGCAGGGTACGACTACGCTGTATGCGCTGGATGGGATTCAGGACCGCGGGATTCTGTTCCTGGGAGACGGCGTTGAGGTGTATGAGGGCATGATCCTTGGCGAGCACTCGCGCGACAACGACCTGGATGTGAACTGTGTGCGTGAGAAGAAGCTGACGAACATGCGTGCTTCGGGATCGGATGATGCGGTGCGATTGGTGCCGTTCAAGAGCCTGACGCTGGAACAGTCGATCGAGTTTATTGCGGACGATGAGCTGGTGGAGGTGACGCCGAAGTCGCTGCGCATGCGGAAGAGGGTTCTGCAGGCGAACCGGCGACCGAAGGGTACGCGCGGCGGCAGCGTGCTGGAGTAAAGCTGTCGGAGTCGATGCTCAAAGTAAATGTTTGAACAACAAAGCCCTCCGCGATGGAGGGCTTTGTTGTTGGTCCGCGAGAGCAGCTTAAGTGGTCACGCGTGTTATTTCTTGGCGTGGGCGAAGCGCTTGTTGACTTCGTCCCAGTTGATTACATTCCACCAGGCGCCGAGGTATTCGGCGCGGCGGTTGTTGTACTTGAGGTAGTAGGCGTGCTCCCAGACGTCGTTGCCGAGGATGGGGTAGAGGCCGTCGTTGACGGGAGAGTCCTGGTTGGGCTTGGTTACGATCTCGAGCTTGCCGCCCTTGTAGACGAGGAAGCCCCAGCCGGAGCCGAACTGCTTGGTGGCGGCTTCGTCGAACTTCTTCTTGAAGTCGGCGAAGGAGCCGAAGTCCTTGTCGATCTGGGTGGCGATGTCGCCGGTGGGATCGCCGCCGCCGTTGGGCTTCATGATCTGCCAGAACATGGTGTGGTTGACATGGCCGCCGCCGTTGTTGCGTACGGTGGCGCGGACGTCTTCGGGAATGCTGGCGAGGTCGGAGATAAGCTCTTCAGGAGTCTTCTTGCCGAGCTCGGGGTGCTTCTCGACGGCGCCGTTGAGGTTGGTGACGTAGGCCTGGTGATGCTTGTCGTGATGCAGCTTCATGGTCGCTTCATCGATGGTGGGTTCGAGAGCGGCGTAGTCGTAGGGAAGGGGGGGAAGTTCGAAGGCCACGGGAGTTACTCCTTTATCGTTCTTTTAGTTAGCCATAGAGTGCGCGAAGCTCCGGCTCCGCGCTCAGTCTTCTAGCTTGGATGCAGGCTGCGCACCTTGAGGTGCGACCTCGTTGAGAATAGCGCATTGCAGGGGCGGGGAGGCGCCGGGAGCGGCGAGCAAGGGAACTGGTGCGGAGATGGTGTGGGTCAATCTGTGATCGAATAGGGACATGAGCGCTTCCAACGGCAACTATCGCTGGCTCGATGATGATGGAGCTGCATTCGGCTCTCCCGGCCTTTCCCCACGATGGACATCCAGCCAGAAAGACGCGGTGGTTACGGCCTATGCGGCGTCGACTCGGATCTGGTTTACGGCTTCGCACGGAACGCTCAACGAGATTTACTTTCCTACGATCGACCATCCGCAGACGCGGGATATGGAGCTGCTCTTCACAGATGAAGAGACCTTCCTGCATGAAGAGAAGCGTGACATTACGTATGACTTTCAATATGTAGATGAGAATGCGCTTGCGATTCGAATGACGGGGCAGGACGTCGGCGGACGGTACCACATCACGAAGGAACTCATCACGGACCCGCACCGCGCGGTGGTGCTGATGAACGTGAAGATTACGGGCGATGAGGAGGTGCTGTCGCGACTGAAGTGTTATGCGCTGCTGGCGCCTCATCTGGATGGTGGAGGCGCGGGGAACTCAGCGAGGTCGGTGGACATTGCTGGCGAGCGCTGCGTGCTTGCGTGGAAGAACGGGTTCGCGCTGGCAATGGGTGCGGATTGTGGATTTACGCGCTCCAGCTGCGGCTATGTGGGCTCGAGCGACGGCTTTACGGACCTGAGTGAGCATCTGCGGATGACGTGGAACTTTGGGCAGGCGCTCAATGGAAACATTGCCGTGATGGGCGAGATCGATGTCGCGCGACATCGGGAGTTTACGCTTGCGATTGCGCTGGGTGAGGGTAACCACTCGGCGCTTTCGAGCATGATGCAGTCGCTGTCGACTTCGTTTGCGAAGCACCGCGCGCGGTTCATCGAGGAGTGGCATCGGGCGCCTGGCCCGGCGAAGCTGGCTGAGTTCTCCGCGGACGATGGGAAGCTGATGCGAGCTTCCCACGCCGTGATCCTTGCGCATGAGGACAAGACGTACTCGGGCGCGTTCATTGCGTCGGCGTCGATTCCCTGGGGGGCGTCGAAGTCGGATGATGACCTGGGCGGGTATCACCTGGTGTGGACGCGGGACATGGTGCAGTCGGCGACGGCGCTGATGGCTTCGGGAAGGCTTGAGGCCGCGCGCAGTGCGCTGGTTTATCTGGCATGTACGCAGCATCCGGACGGAGGGTTTGCACAGAACTTCTGGATCGACGGCATTCCGTACTGGTCGGGGATTCAGTTGGACGAGGTGGCGTTCCCGATCATGCTGGCGTGGCGGCTATGGAAGGTGGACGGGCTGGGCAATTTCGATATCGTTCCGTTTGTTACGGCCGCGGCGGCGTACCTGGTGCGCTATGCCCCGATTACGCAGCAGGAGCGCTGGGAAGAAAATGCGGGGTACAGTCCGTCGACGCTGGCGGCGGTGATCTCGGCCCTGGTGTGTGCCGCGGAAATTTTGAGGCATCATGGATCGGAAGAGGTGGGTGTCTTTCTGGAGGAGTACGCGGACTGGATTGAAGCGCGGCTTGATCGATGGACGACAACCAAAGAGGGGGTACTGCACCCGGATGTGGCCCACCACTACATGCGGATTCGTCCGCCGGCGGCTGGGGAGTCGTTTCATAACAGCCAGATATCTCCGGGCATGATTCATATTGCGAATCGTGGGCCGGGGGAGCAGGCAGATTTTGAGGCGTGCGAGATTGTCGACGCTGGATTTCTGGAACTGGTGCGGTATGGTATTCGGCGCGCGGACGACCCGCTGATCGTGGACTCGCTGAAGGTGGTGGACGCGGTGTTGAAGATTGATACGCCGAATGGCCCGTCCTGGCGGCGGTACAACCACGATGGGTATGGGCAGCGGAAGGATGGAGGGCCGTACATCGGTTGGGGACAGGGCCGGGCATGGCCGATCCTGACGGGCGAACGCGCGCATTACGAGCTGGCGGCTGGCCGCGATGTGAAGCCGTACATCGAAGCGATGGAGCGGTTCAGTTCGACGGGCGGCATGCTGCCGGAACAGATATGGGACCGGGCTGATCTGCCGGCGGAGGAGATGTACTTTGGGAAGGCCGCGGGTTCAGCGCAGCCGCTGGTGTGGGCGCACGCGGAGTACCTGAAGCTGCTGCGGTCGGTTGCCGACAACCAAGTGTTCGATCGCATCTCCGTGGTGCATGAGCGCTATGTGTTGGACCGCGACCAACACGCGTTTCGGCGGCACCTGGGGATTTTTCAGATTGGGCGGCCGATCTCTGCCGTGATGCAGGGCGGGACCCTTCGCATCATGGACGCTGAGTGCTTTACGGTGGAGTACACAACGAACAACTGGGCGACCAAGGTTGAGCTGGACGCCCATTCGCTCGGACGGATTGGGTTTTTCGTCGACATCCCCGTAGCCGCGGACCAGACGGGCAGTATCGTATTTACGATGCGCTGGTCGGAACAGGATCGCTGGCTGGGCCACAACGTTGAGGTGGCGGTGCATACCCGGCCGATGACGCAGGGGCCGACCGCAGAGAAGCCCAAGGTGTAGGTGGGTTGCGCCAGGTGATGAGTGTCACCTGGCGCAGATTAGAGAGCGGTTCGGTTTAGTGATGGTCGGCGGATTCAGCCGCCAGCTTGATTTCCATGTTCGCCTGATCGAGAAGGTGCTTGGCTTTCTCGGCGTGACCTCCCAGACGATCATGGTTGGCTCTCTGAGCGGTTTCGAGATGCTGGAAGGCCTCGCCGACGAGTCTCTGTGCTTGAGCCAGGTTTGGGTGGTGCGAGGGGTTGATGTCCTGAACGGGAGCCTGTGCTGCCAGTGCGGTCCCAATCATACCGAGCGCGACGATTGCTGAGGCGATGCCCTTGCGAAGTGTCATGTTAGTCCTCCATTTTGAGAGTGTTGCAGGTATAGAGTCAGCGTACCTGCTTTTTGTTGCAGTTGACTATGGAGGATTTCGATGAAAACTCGGGCTGGATGGTTGTCAGCCTTTTTGCGGCTGCTGGGGACGCCAGAGTGCTAATGGAGAACTGGGCTGAGTCAGGAAGCTGCTTGCGCTCCGCGAAAGAACCATTCCACTCCATAGCGGTCCGTTAGCCGTCCATAGAGACCGAAGGGCATTTCGCGCAGATCGACGAGAAATTCGGCGTTGGCGCCGGTACGTAGTTTGTCGAAGATTGGCGATAGTTCGTCGCGGTCTGCGCCGGTGACATACAGCGCGGTCGTGTTTCCCTGGAATGGCTGACGGGTGGGATGGAGCCAGTCCGTCGCAGAGAACTCGACCGTGCCGCTCTTGAGAAAGGCATGGGTGATCTTCTGATGTTGGCTTGGAGGAAACTGGGCTTTCATGGGCGTTTCCGAGAGTCGTGTCAGCATAAGATCGCCGCCAAAGCAGTTCTGGTAGAACTGCATGGCCTCCGCACAATTGCCGTCAAATAGAAGGAAGGGTGTCAAGCTAAGCATCTTATCCTCGCGTGAGTTGAGTTTGGTGAAGCCGTTCGCGATTACATCTGCGGACCGGGGACGCTTACCATCCAGCCGACGCCGAACTTGTCAGTGCACATGCCGAAGAGGGGCGACCAGAAGGTCTGGCCCAGGGGCATCTGGACGCTGCCGCCGGATTTGAGCTCGTCGAAGAGGCGCTCGACTTCGTCGGCGTTGGAGTCGCTGACGGAGATCTGAAAGCCGCCTATGGCGACTTCACGCCCCATGGGCGCGTCGCAGCCCATCAGGATCGAGCCACCGAGAGGCATGGACGTGTGCATGATGAGGTCCTTCGAGTCGGGTGGAATAGGGGCGCCAGAGGGGGCTTCGCCGAAGGTCATACTTAACTGGACTTTGGTGTTAAAGGTTTTTTCGTAGAAGGCAAACGCCTCGCGGCAGTTGCCGGGAAATACCAGGTGCAGATCGGTCTTCATGTTGTTCTCCTTGGTTGGGTGATGTCTGTTTGGGTGCTGCTTGGTTATTGGTTTTCGGTGAGTTGAGCGAGTTTGTCCAGACTCATGCTCCAGCCTTCGCGCATGCCCTTTAGGTACTGCCATGCGGTGGACTTGGCATCGATGACGCGGACGTGCAGGGCGATCTCCGTGCCGCCTTCTACTTCACGAAAGACGACGGTGTTGCGGTTGGTGAAGATGGGGTCGCCGTCGGCGTCGAGTGCTGAGGAGAGGAAGACCAGGCGTTGTGGCGGGTCGATCTCTTCGAACTCGCCGCCCATGGGATAGACAGTGCCGTCGGGTGCGCGCATGTCGATGTGGATGGCGCCGCCGACGCGGACGTCGACTTCGCAACGGGGGTTGGTGAAGTGCTTTGGACCCCACCACTGCTGCAGTTGAGCTACGTCGGTCCACGCCTGCCAGACGAGGTCTCGCGGGGCGTGGATGACGCGGGTTAGCTCCATCTCCATGGGTACGGTGGAAGCGGGGGTGCTCATTGTGCCTCCTTTTGGAGTTGAGCGGCTTGTGCGTCGATGAACTCTTCGAGACGCTCGAAGCTGGAGCTCCAACCGCCGTTGTGGCCGTCGCGCTCGGCTGCGGTGTCGAAGAAGGCCTGGTGGAAGTGCATGGTGGTTTTGCCGTCGTGCTCTTCGAGGCGAATGGTGATCACGGTCTCGTGGGGTTTGCCGTCGTCGGGTAGGCCAACGCTGCGGCGATCTTCCCAAGCGTAGGTATAGACGAGGCGTTCGGGTGGAACGATGTCGCGCATGACGCCGCCCATGCAGATATCTGTGGGCTTGTCTGTTTCGGGATTGGCGCCGGGACGGTGGCCGCGCATGCGGATGCGCCAGCGGTCCCCGGGCTTGGCGCCCTGTTGTACTTCGACCGCAGGAAAGGGCCTTGAGCCGGCCCATTGCTTGCGCATCTCGGGATCGGTCCAGGCCTTCCAGACGAGCTCGCGAGGGGCGTTGAAGGTGCGGGTGATGTGGAGCTCGTGGTTTGCAGCTTCGCCGGCGAGTTTTTCGAGAGGATGTTCGCCACGCTCCTTGAGGTAGGTGTTGAGGCGCTCCAGGGTCTGACGGCCGCCCTCGATGGAGCCGTAGTCGCGGACGTTCCGATCGCGCTCTTCTGCGGTTGCGAAGGCGATGCGGATGGTGAAGCGGGTTCCGGCACCTTTGCCGTCTGCTCCGGCTTTTTCGTCGGTGAAGGTCATGGTCTTGTGGAAGCGGAGGAGTGGCGCGCCTTCGCGGCCGCAGGAGAGATCGAGTTCGATGCGCTCCATGGGTACGACCTCGGTGAAGACCGACTCGTTGGGATAGTCGGTGCCGTCGGGGCCGTGCATGATGAGACGCCACTTGCCTCCGGCGCGGAGGTCCATCTCCTGGATGGTGGTGGTGAAGCCGGTGGGGCCCCACCATTGACCGACCTGCCAGGGGTCGGCAACGGCTCCCCAGACCATGGCGCGGGGGGCGGCGAAGACGCGGGTGATGACGATTTCGTTGGCGGCCGCGGGAGTCTCCATTACGTTGCTGCTTGTCTGGGGCATGCTACTTCTCCTTGTTCTTGGTTTGGGGGTTTCCGGTTTTTGGGTGCTTGATTTTGCTGCTGGTTGCGGGGCTGAGATGGATTTTCTTTTCTGCTTGGACGGGTTGTTCTGCTTGCAGCTTCTTTTCTGCTTGCAGACGCTGCAGGTATTCGTCGAGGCGATCGAAGCTCTGCTCCCAGAACTGGCGATAGTGTTCGAGCCAGCCGGTGGCGTCACGCAGGGGTTCGGCGTGGAGCTTGCAGGGACGCCACTGGGCTTCGCGGCCACGGGTGATGAGGCCGGCGCGTTCGAGCACACGGAGGTGCTTGGAGACGGCCGGCATGGACATCTCGAAAGGCTCCGCGAGTTCGGTCACGGAGGTTTCGCCGAGGGCCAGGCGGGCTAGGATGGCGCGCCGGGTGGGGTCGGCGAGGGCCGCGAAGGTTGAACTGATGGAGTCGCTCATCTGCTTACTAAACCTTTCAGTTATGTAACTGATTAGTTTAATAAGCTTCGTGGAGCGGCGTGTCAAGAGGAGAGATGATTTTATTTTTGGGTTTCGGGAGTGGGGGCGGTGAGGGGTAGGGTTTCCGGGCCGGTGATCTTGATGCCGTG
>JBAVDD010000105.1:0-22399 GCA_049587035.1 Acidobacteriaceae bacterium
CGAATCCTCTGCCCCGTCGTCGCCAGCTGCCGGATCGCCGTATCCACATGCGTCCCAAACGTCTGCCCGCCCGCATAGCTGTTGAACATCGGCGGAAACACCCGCAGCGGCAACGCCGACGCCATAAACCGCGGCGACCGCGCCAGCCCTGCCAGAATCACCTCGCCCAGCTCCTTCGCCACCGCCGAGCTCTCCGGCAGCTGCGCATTCCGTTTCACCTCCTGCGCCTGGTACCCCGCCGTCACGCGCCCATCTACCCACTCCGCCGTAGCCAGCTTCTGCCGAGCAGCCATCACCTGCTCCGCCGTCAACACCTTCTCAATCGCAATCAACATCTCTCGCCAACCTTTCCTAATCCCTGTTCCCTGATCCCTAATCCCTGCTTCAAAACCGCCAGCTAGCTCCAACCAACGCACTCAATCCCGCTCCCGGAATCAAGTGGCTAGGATGCGGCTGATCGATATAAAACCGATTCAACAGGTTATAGATATTCGCCTGCAGCTCAATGTGCCGCGTGATCGGACGTTTCACCATCATGTTGAATACCCAGTACCCAGGCACCTGCTTCATCGCCACCGAGAGCACCTCGTAGCACGTCACCGCAGTCACGCCGCAAGGCGCACTCCCCGCCGCAAACGTCATCGGCCCCGAGTAACTCGTCGGCACATACGGCACCGTCGAGCTCGCCGTCCGGCTGGCCACATAGTTCCCTCCAAATCCCGCACTGAACTTCCACGGCAGATTATGCGTCAGGAAAGCATTGAACGTCTGCTTCGGCACATTCGCCAGCTGGTATCCAACCGAAGTCGGAAACTCCTTCGACGCCAGCACCGAGCTGTCCAGGTACGCATACCCCAGCACAAGGTCCGCACCGCCGCCCAGCCTTCCCGTCGCGCTGGCCTGCACACCCTTCACCAGCTGATTGCCTGCCTCCACAATGTTGTTCGAGTTCGTAGGATCGGTCTCGCGCGCATTGTCCTGCTCGGTGCGAAACACCGCCCCATCCACCATCAGCCGCTCGTTCAGGAAGCTGTACTTCGCTCCGGCCTCATAGCTCTCGTTCTCCTCCGGCGGAAGAACGCCCGTCGCCACGCTCAGGCTCAGCGTCTCAGCTGAAGGATCGAAGCTCGTTCCATAGTCGAAGTACACGCTGCCATGCGTGTTCGGCTTGAACACAAACGCCGCGCGATAACTCGGCTGCCGCACCGTCTGCGAGATCGGCGGAACCGCCGCCGTCAGCGCCGCTCCCACAACACTCGTCGGCGGAGCATACAAATTGAACACCGTGTTGAAGTAGTCCCAGCGCGCTCCACCGCTCAGCTCGATGAACCGCCCCAGCTTCATCGTGTCGACAAAATAAGCCCCAGTGCTCTTCGACTTCACATGCGTAATCGACGCAACATATCCCGTCCCTGAAAACACATCCTGTGGAGTCGGGTCGGCAAGGTTCGTCGGCGTCACACTATCGATCCCGCTCTCCGTATAGCTCGTCTTGATCGGGTTCGACACCTCTTGCCCGCCCTCGACACCGCCCGCAAAGTCATTGCGAATCCCCGCCACCTTGAAGTGCGCCGTCACCTCCGTCTGGTCCCACAGATCGCCTTCCACGCTCTTGATCTGGATCTGGTTGCGGTTCACTGTGACCTGTGACGCAGGCGTCTCTGGCGTGTAGGCGCAAGTCTGTGCCGAATTCAGCGCACTCATCGGTAGCGCTGAAACGTAACCCCCTACCGGTGTGCTCACCTTCACATTCCCGCAGATCTGCGGCTCCGTAATCTGCACATCGCGAGGATAGTTCGCCCATCGCGCAATCGTGTGCACGTCTACTTCCCCATTGCTGTCCAGGACACGGTTCGCCTTCAGCGTAAGAATGTCATCATTCGTGTTCAGGTGGTTCTCATCGGGAAACCCAAAGTACGAGTGCCGGTTCACGCCATGCGCCAGCCCATTCTCAAACCACGGCAGCCCATAGTCCGGCGTATCGTCCTCCGTCAGATGGAAGTAGCTCACCGTCAGCCGCGACGCCGAGTTCATCCCAAACGTAATCGAAGGCGCCACTCCAAACCTGCGCACCTCGTCATACGGCCTACCCGCAACGCCACCTTCATCCGCCATCATGTTCAACCGGAACGCCGCCCCATTGGCAAGGTCCGGCAGCGGTTCGTTAATGTCCGCCGTAACCCGCCGCGTCAGGTCCGTTCCAAACTGCGTCTCCACCCGCGTGAACTTGTCCACCGCCGGCATCTTGCTCTCCTGGTTAATCACCCCGCCCGTCGATCCGCGCCCAAACTGCACGCCCGCTGGTCCCTCCAGCACCTCCACCTGTTCGTCGTTGAACCCATCCCGGTAGTAGCTGCCAAAGTCGCGGATGCCGTCCAGGTAAATATCATTGCGCGCCGTAAACCCGCGGATCGTCAGGTTGTCCCCCTGCGCTCCGCTCTCACCCGCCGCAATGCTGATCCCAGGCACATTGCGCACCGCATCCAGCAGCGTATGGCTCTGCTCATCCTGCAGCACGAACTTCGGGATCTCCACCACCGTCTGCGGTGTATCCAGCACCGGCTCGGTAAACTTCGACATCGTCAGGGAATCCGACATCGACGCACTCACGCTCACCGACTGCACATCATAGAGCCCCACCGAAACCCGGTCCGCGCCCTGAAACTTGAAGCTTAGCCCCGTGCCCATTAGCAACTGCCGCAGCGCCGCTTCATTCCCATACATCCCCACCACCCGCTGGCCGTCGAAATGCGCCAGCTCCGTCTCCGGAACATCCAGCTTCAGCGACACCCCGCTCTGCTGCCCATAAAACTTCAGCGCCTCATCCAGCGGCCCAGCCACAATCCGAAACCGTCGCACCGGAAGCTGTGCCGGCACCGGCGTCTTTGCCATCTCAGACACCATCTGCTGTGCCCTCGCATCCAGTCGGCTCATCCCAACACAGGCCGCCATCGTTGCCACTGCCACCAATCGAATGCCCTTGCGGTACTTCCGGACACCTTCACCCCTGCCGTTCACTTGCATCGTCAAAACTGCACTCCTTATCGAGCTCAAAACACGGCGTCAAATCGATTGGCGACCAGATGAGTCCGATTTAGAGTACACGATATAGGATCAATTAAGTCCTAATTAACACCGCGAGGATGCGGTTATCGCCGCGAGACCAAACTTGCTCACTCTCCAACAAGCTTGAATATCTCCCCAACCAAGGCAAACAAAGGAACTATAGCTTTGATAAAGGCACGGTTTTAGCCGCTGAGGTGCGCTTTCCAATCATGCAAGGACATTCCCGCAGCTATCAGCCAACACGGTCAAGGACGTTTAGCCCGAAACCTGTTGGCCAGGCCAAACTCATCCCGCAGCTCCGGAGTCCGCAGATTCTCCCGCACATACGCCAGCCGCTGCTCCAGCGCCTCCAGCGTCTCAGTGATGGCCTCCGTGTTGGTCATCGCCACGTCGCGCCACATGCTGTAGGGGCTGGCTCCCAGCCGTGTAGTCTCCCGAAGCGCCCGCCCACCAATCGCCTGCACCGCGGCCATAGCCTCCGCATCGCCCGCGAACTTGTCCTCCAGCATCGCCGCCAGTGCAGTCGAAAGCATCTGTGGCAAATGACTAACCCACGCGCAAACCTCATCATGCCGCACCGGATCAATCTCTTGCGCCACCGCGCCAAACCGCACCACCCACGTTCGCCAATCCATCTCCAGGCTCAGCGCCTCAGGATGGGATGGAAACTGCTCCGGACAAGGCGTAAACAACCACCGCGCTCCATCAAAGAGCGCCGCGTCAGCCATCGCCGCCCCGCCAACCTCTTTACCCGCCATCGGATGTCCTGGCAGAAATCGAGCGCGACTCGGCCGATTGAAAAGCTCCGAAGCCATAATCGCAATGTCGCGCTTTGTGCTCCCAACATCCGTTACAAACTGGCTTTCGTGCAGTCCAGCAGCCAACGACTGCATCCAGTCCAAAATCGGCAGCACTGGCGTAGCAAGTAAGAAGACATCGGCTATATCTGGATCAAACACATCGTTCTTCGCCAGCGCCTCATCGATAGCACCACGCCGCAATGCGATTTCCAGCTCCGCAGCGTTCGCATCCCAGCCAACAACCTTACCCGCAAACCCATTCGCCTTCAGCGCCAGACCTACCGAAGCGCCGATCAATCCAGTCCCGACGATGGCAATGCGCTCGATCATCGCGGCTCCCGCTTATGCGTAAACGCCCGCGCAGCCTTGCCTGTCTCTTTCGTCACGCGATAATCCCCCGCAACCTGCCCATGACCCCGCAGCACATACTTGTACGTCGTCAGTCCCTCCAGGCCAACCGGTCCGCGCGCATGCAGCTTGCTCGTGCTGATCCCAACCTCCGCGCCAAACCCATACCGAAACCCATCCGCAAACCGCGTCGACGCATTGTGCATCACGCTGGCCGCATCCACCTCGCGCAGGAACCGCTCCGCAACCGCCGCGTCCTCGGTCAGAATGTTCTCCGTATGCGCCGAACCATGCTTGTGGATGTGCTCCATCGCGTCCTCCATCGACGCCACAACCCCAAGCGAAAGCGCCAGCTCCCCATACTCCCAATGCCAGTCGTCGACGGCCTCTACCTCAACCCCGCGCAGCAACTCGCGCACCGTCGCATCTCCATGCAACGCGACGCCCTTCGCTCTCAGTCGCTCTGCCAGCTTCGGCAAAAACTCCGCAGCAATCGCACGATGCACCAACACCGTCTCCACCGCATTGCAGGCCGCCGGATAATCCGTCTTCGCGTCCTCGATCACCCGCAGCGCCAGCGCCTCATCCGCCCGGGCATCCACATAGATGTGGCAGATGCCCTCCGCATGTCCCAGCACCGGAATCCGCGTGTTCGCCTGCACATACTCCACCAGCTCCTTGGACCCGCGCGGAATCACCATATCCACCAGCCCATGCAGCCCGAGCAACTCCTGCGCCCGCTCCCTACCCACCACCAGCGACACCGCATCCTCCGGCAACCCCCGCTCCCGCAGCGCCTCCCGCAACACACCAACCAGTGCCGCCGCCGTCCGCTCAACCTCTTTCCCAGCCTTCAACACCACCGCATTACCAGACTTCACGGCCAGCGCCGCAATCTGCGTCACCGCATCCGGCCGCGCCTCAAAGATGACGGCAATCACCCCGAGCGGAACACTGACCTTCGTCAGCCCCAACCCCTCATCCAGCTCCACCGCGTCCAGCACACGTCCCAGCGGGTCAGGCAGCGCCGCCACAGACCGCACCTGCTCGGCCATCTCTGCGAGCTTCGCCTCATCTAACTTCAGCCGCGCCAGAGTCGGCGCACTCAATCCGTCGCCCGCCAACCGCACATCTTCGGCGTTCACCCGGAGCAGTTCCGCACTGGTCGCCTCTAGCGCAAGCGCCATCGCCTCCAACGCCGCATTGCGCTCTGCTTCATCCAGCGTCGCCAGCACTCGCGAAGCGCTCTTCGCCGCCTCAGCCATCCCGCGTGTGCTCAGGTCACTCTTCGGCAGCGAAGCCGCCGCACTCATCGCGCAACCCTCTCCTGCGCCGGCGCAAACAGTGTGCCTACCCGCTCCCCGGCAACAATCCGCTCCAGCACATGCGGCGTGCGACCATTCGCAATCATCACCTGCTTGCCCGCATGCAGCACAATCCGCGCCGACTCCAGCTTCGAGACCATCCCTCCGCGCCCGCGTCCATTGATCCCATCCGCCAGCGCCAGAATTCGCTCATCCACCGTATCCACAAACGGAACCATCATCGCACCAGGCTCCGTTGGATTGCGATCGTACAACCCATCCACATCCGACAGCAGCACCAGCAAGTCGGCCCCGATATGCTTCAGCAGCAGCGCCGAAAGCTTGTCGTTGTCGCCAAAGATTCGCTCCCGCGGCCGCGTCTCTGTCGCCCGATCCAGCTCGATCGTCGACACCGTATCGTTCTCATTGACGATCGGAATGACGCCCATCGTCAGCAGCGCGTCCAACGTGGCACGAAGGTTGGTATGCCGCAACGGATCGCGGAAGTCATCCTCCGTCAGCAGAACCTGCGCAATCGGACACCCCAGCTGGTCAAACGCATCGTCATACAGCGACATCAGCCGCGACTGCCCAATGGCTGCGCAGGCCTGAATCTGCGACACCACCGTCGGCCGCTCCAGCAGACCAAGCCGCTCCATCCCCAGGCCAACCGCGCCGGAGCTGACCACCAGCACCTCAATGCCCTGCGTGCGCAGCTCGGCGATCTGTTCCACCAGCCCACACAACAGCCCCAGTGCCACCTTGCCATCGTGCCGCATGATGACATTTGTTCCGAGTTTAACCACAATCCGATGCAGAGTCTTCTCCTTAGGAATCCTGATCATGAATTCGGTTAAGCGTGGATCTGAGATACCGCCGGGGCAATCGCGCGATCGACAATCGGAGCCAGCTTGCGCAGTTGCCCCACCAGCTTCATCAGCTGCTCCGGGAACAACGACTGCGCACCATCCGACAGTGCCTTATCCGGATTCGGATGCATCTCCATCAGAAGACCATCCGCACCCGCGGCCACGCTCGCCAACGCCATCGGGGGCACCAGGTCGCGTTTGCCTACGCCGTGCGAAGGATCGCCCAGCACCGGCAGATGCGTCAGCTTCTTCAACACCGGAATCGCGGAGACGTCATACGTGTTGCGCGTGTACGTCTCAAACGTGCGAATGCCGCGCTCGCAAAGCATCAGGTCGTAGTTGCCGCCGGAGAGAATGTACTCCGCACTCAACAACACCTCTTCAATCGTCGCCGCAATGCCGCGCTTCATCAGCACCGGCTTGCGCACATGACCAAGCTCGCGCAGCAGGTTAAAGTTCTGCATATTGCGAGCGCCCACCTGGAAGCAATCGATATACGGCAGCATCAGCTCAATCTGCGAGATCTCCATCACCTCGGTGATCACCAGCAGGCCAAACTCGTCCGACACCTCACGCAGCAGCTTCAGCCCTTCCAGCCCCAGGCCCTGGAAGCTGTACGGCGAGCTCCGCGGCTTGAACGCACCACCGCGCAGAAACTGCGCCCCCGCCGCGGCCACCTGCTGCGCGCTCAGGCGAATCTGGTCGCGGCTCTCCACCGAGCACGGTCCCGCCATGATCACGACATCGTCGCCACCGACCACCACTCCATTCGGAAACGTCACTCGCGTCCCCTCCGGCCGGAAGCCTCGTCCCGCCAGCTTGTACGGCGATGAGATCCGATACGCCTGGTGCACACCCGGCAACACCTGAAACTCGGTCACCTCAAAGTGCGCAGGCGTTCCCACGCCAGCAAGTATGGTCTGCGTCTCACCCGTTGTCCGGTGGACATTGAATCCCAACTCCACCATCCGCTCAATCACCTGCTGTATCTGTTCATCGGTGGCTTTGTCCTGCATTGCGACGATCATCACTGGATTCCTCTGTACTTCTAATTAAATTTTCACTGCCCGCAGCGCGGCCGATCACTCAACAGCACGCATCTGCAAATACCCAACTACGGTTCCTGACGCTGCAACGATCGCATCACATCCATCAGCCGTTCATACACATCTTGCACCTGCGCGCCCGAAAGCGGTCCCGGATTCACCCGCCGCACGTGTTCAAACACTGCCTGCTCGCGCTGCGGCTCATAGATAGGCGCGCTGTTCTTTGCCTTGAGCTGGCCAATCGCAACCGCCGCCGCCGCTCGCTGAGAAATCAACTGAACGATCTGTTCATCCAGCTCATCAATCTTGTTACGCCAATCAGAAATGTCCATGCTGCCTCATGCACGAGAAGATAGCCCGGAAGTCGCTCCTTATAGTTGCTCTCCAGGCAGGGTTAGGGCGCGCCGCCAAAAGCCGCCACGCATTCAATGGCCCGATGTAATGATACGTGTTACCAGGCCCAATCATGCGGTTTTTGCTCCTCCGCACAAGCTACGAACAAACTCTCCAACCGCCCGCGGAGCCTCCGCCGCCCGCCCTTCGGATACCGCTCGCTCAATCAACCCGACAATCGCCGAGCCCACCACCGCCGCATCCGCAAACTCTCCAACCGCCTTCACATGCTCCGGCGTCGACACCCCAAAGCCCAGCGCAATCGGCAGCTTCGTGAACTTGCGCAGCCGCGCAACCAGCGCCTCAGCGTCGGAGGCAAGTTCAGCCTGCGTGCCCGTAATCCCCACCCGCGAGATCGCATACACAAACCCCTGCGAAGCCTCCGCAATCGCCTTCAACCTCTCATCCGGAGAAGTAGGCGCCCCCAGAAACACCGGCGCCAGCCCCTGCGCATGCACAATCCGCAGGTACTCCTGCGCCTCTTCCACGATCATGTCCGTAAGCAAAACACCATCCGCGCCAGCATCCTTTGCAGCCTTCGCAAACTCTTCGAGGCCCATCCGCAGCACAGGATTCAAATAGCTGAACAGAATAATCCCCGCCTGCGGACGGGCCGCCCGAATCTCCTTGCAGATCACCAGCACATCCGTCAGCCGAGTCCCGCGAGCCACCGCCCGCTGACTAGCCCGCTGAATCACAGGTCCATCCGCAAGCGGATCACTGAACGGCACACCCAACTCAATCACATCCGCTCCGTTGTCGATGGCCGCAATAGCCATATCCCGGGTCGTCGCAAGGTTGGGATCCCCCGCGGTGAGATAAATAACGAGGCCGGGCGCGCGTTTAAAGTTGATCGGCATCAGGTTTGCTCCTCCATGTAGTAAGCCTTCACGGCCACTGCTTTTCCATCTGCGTCCAACTCCACTGCATCCAGAACGCGGTTTCCGTTATCGCGTCGATACAGTGCGGCGTATCCACTAGGCGCTGTAAACACTTCCTCCAGCTCAAAGTGCAGCGTCGGAGCCTTCTCCAGCCCCGCACGAAAGTGCTCTCTCAACGCTTCAGCTCCAATCAGCCGTCCGTTCTCGCGATTCCAGCGCTGCTGCACCGTGTTCGCCTCAAACACCACCGACGCCGCATAGTGCTGCATAATCCACTCCAGATCGTGGCTATTCCATGCCGCAATCCAATCTTCAACCAGAGGCCGCGCTGCAAGATTAGTCACGCCGGCTCGCTCCGCTCAAGTTCATCTCGCGCGTCATAATCCCAATGTCCTTATCCCCGCGCCCGCTTACATTCACCATCAAAATCTTGTCCTTGCCCAGCCGCGGCGCCAGCTTGATCAACTCGGCAATCGCATGCGCGCTCTCCAGCGCAGGAATGATCCCCTCCGTCCGCGACAGCACACTGACAGCGTTCAACGCCTCATCATCCGTAGCGCTCGTATACGTCGCGCGCCCCGAGTCATGCAGCATCGCATGCTCCGGCCCCACACTCGCATAGTCCAGCCCCGCGCTCACCGAGTGCGTAGCCGCAATCTGTCCCGCCTCATCCTGCAGCACGTAGCTGTACGTACCCTGCAACACGCCCGGAACCCCGCCACCATTTTTCGCAAACCGCGCTGCATGTTCACCAAGCGCAGTCCCACGTCCACCAGCCTCCACGCCAATCAGCGCCACATTCGCATCCGGAATGTACTCATAGAACGCGCCAATCGCATTCGATCCGCCACCCACGCAAGCAATTACTCCATCCGGCAACCTGCCTTCGTGCTCCAGAATCTGCCGCTTGCTCTCCTTCGAAATCACCCGCTGAAAATCACGCACAATTGTCGGATAGGGATGCGACCCGAGCGCCGAGCCCAGAATATAAAACGTAGACCGCACATTCGTGACCCAGTCACGCATAGCCTCGTTGATCGCATCTTTTAACGTCGCGGAGCCAGACGCGACCCCGCGAACTTCGGCTCCCAGCAGCCGCATCCGGAACACATTCAGCTCCTGCCGTCGCATGTCCTCCTCGCCCATGTACACCACGCACTCCAGCCCAAACAGCGCACACACCGTCGCCGTCGCCACCCCATGCTGCCCCGCGCCCGTCTCCGCAATAATCCGTTGCTTGCCCATTCGCCGAGCCAGCATCACCTGCCCCAGCGCGTTATTGATCTTGTGCGCGCCCGTATGCAGCAGGTCCTCGCGCTTCAAATAAATCTTCGCCCCCCCCAGCGTCTCCGTCAGCCGCTTGGCAAAGTACAAAGGAGTAGGCCGCCCGCAATAATCCTTCAGCAGCCCATCCAACTCGGCGTGAAACGCCGGATCATTTTGGGCTGCTTCGTAGGCCGCATCCAGCTCCAGCAGCGCCGCCATCAGCGTCTCCGGAACATACCGCCCGCCATACGCGCCAAAGCGCCCAGGGGTAGTAGCAGCAGTCACAGTTGAAGGTCGTGTCAAAGTTGCCGTCGCGCTCATACGTTTGCTCCTCAAAAACTACTTGCTGCCCGCCACTTCCTGCTGCCACAAAACACAAAAGCCGCAACCTTTAGGGTCGCGGCTCGGGGAATCTAGAAATCGCAGGCTTTGCTTCAGGTCCGTGCGATGCTACTCCACCGATGCCGCTACGATAGGCCAGTAGCGGAACGACGGGGTAAATCGCGGGCTGAAGAAAAACTTCATGGGTTTCACTTTACACCTGCTGCAGTTGCTCTGCAACTACGCCTTCTTGGCTCCCGCCGCGCGCGCCAAGGCCACAAATGCTCGCAGACGCTCTGGGTTCTTCATTCCCGGCGAAGCCTCCACCCCGCTAGCCACGTCCACACCCCAAGGCTCAAACGCCGCAACCGCAGCCGCTACATTCTCCGCATTCAACCCACCCGCCACAATCACGCGGCGGCCGGTAGCCCGCTGCACTTGCTTCACAACAGTGGCAACGCGCTCCCAATCGAAGACCTTACCCGTCCCACCCGAGACTCCGCCATGCGATGCGTCCAGCAGCGCCGTCACCACATACTCATGCTCCAACACCGTCGTAAGCAACGCCCTCAACTCTTCCAGCTCGATCCCCGCCGGCACATCCACCACCTGCAGCACGCGCAGCATCCCGCCGCTTCCCGCAACGATAGCCTCCACCAGCGCAGGATCAAACGCACTATGCAGCTGCACTGCATTCAGTCCCGCAACGCTGGCCGCATGCAGAATCTCCTCCGCATCCGTAGCAGTAAACACGCCCACCTTCAGCACCGCCTCCGGCAGCTCCCGCGTAATCTCCACTACCTGCTCCGCAGTCACCTGCCGCTTGCTCGGCGCAAACACAAACCCCACCGCATCCACTCCCAGCTCCGCAGCCAGGCACGCATCTTCCAGGTTCGTATTTGCACAAATTTTAATGAACATGCCGCTTAGTTCGCCCCACTACGAAGCAGATGCGCCAACGCCCCACCTGGCCGCGACTCCCGCATCAACGACTCCCCAATCAGGCACGCCTCGTATCCCGCTGCGCGCAGCCGACGCATATCTCCCTGCGTGTGGATCCCGCTCTCCGCCACTCTCACCGCGCTCTTCGGCAACCTCTGCGCCAGCTCGCACGCGCGCTCCAGCGACACCTCAAACGTCCGCAGATCGCGGCTGTTCACGCCCACGCACTCGCACTCCAGCTGCAGCGCGCGCTCCAGTTCCTCTTCGTCATGCACCTCGCACAACACATCCAGCCCATGCGACCGCGCGCTCCTCCGCAGCGTCTTCAACTCCGCATCCGTCAGCGCCGCCACGATCAGTAGAATCGCATCCGCGCGATTAGCCCGTGCCTCCAGCACCTGGAACTCATCCACCATGAAGTCCTTGCGCAAACAGGGCAACCACACCGCCGCACTCGCTCGCCGCAGGTTCTCGAGCGAACCCTGGAAGAACCTCTCATCGGTCAGCACCGACAGCGCCGCCGCTCCACCCGCCTCCAGCTGAATCGCAATCTCCACCGGCTCAAACATATCCCGGATCACGCCCTTCGAAGGCGAAGCTTTCTTCAACTCCGCAATCACGGCCATCCCTCGTCCGGCATGCGAGCGCAACGAGCGCGCAAACCCACGCGGCACATGCCTGGCCGCAGCCGCCTCCAGTGAGCGCATGTCCGCAGCCATCTTGCGCTCGGCCACCACCGTGCGCGTATGCGCAAGGATCTCCGGCAGATACATCGTCGGATTTGTACTTTCCGTCATGGTCTATCCCATGCTACGCCGCAAATACGAAGCTCCGCGCAAAAACAAGATGGCGAGCTACTGGCTCGCCATCTGCCTCTCCGACAGCTCGCACGCCCAGTACGGTCTTACGCCTTTCCTGCCAACTGCCGCAGCACATACTGCAAAATCCCGCCGTGCTGGTAGTACAGAATTTCCTGCGGCGTATCGATCCGCACGACCACAGGAAAGCTCTTCTTTGTCTTATCGGCGGCGGTCGCGATCACCATCAGCTTTTTGCCGCCCTCAAACTTCGAGTCCAGCATCGCCCTCAGCTCGCCCGGCTTTTCGCCCAGCGTGAACGTCTCCTCGCCGGTCAAGCCGACCGAATCCACGCTCGCGCCAGCCTCGAACTGCAGCGGCAGAATACCCATCCCCACCAGGTTCGACCGGTGAATGCGCTCATAGCTCTCCGCAATCACAAGCGAAATCCCCAGCAGCTTCGGCCCCTTCGCCGCCCAGTCGCGCGACGATCCAGAGCCATACTCCTTACCCGCAAGGATCGCCAGCGGCGTACCGCGCTTCGCATACTCCACGCTCGCGTCGTAGATCGACATCCCCGTACCCTCCGGCAGCAGCCGCGTCACGCCGCCCTCCGTGCCCGGAGCCAACTTGTTCCGCAGTCGAACATTGGCAAACGTTCCGCGCACCATCACCTCATGGTTGCCGCGCCGACTGCCGTAGCTGTTGAACTCCGCTGGCGTCACTCCATGCTCGGTCAGATACTTCCCTGCCGGCCCATTCAGCTTGATCGACCCCGCCGGCGAAATATGATCCGTAGTCACCGAATCACCCAGCACCGCCAGCACACGCGCGTCTTGAACATCTGCGACCAGAGCGGGCAGGGGCTGCATCCCATCAAAGTAAGGAGCCTTCCGGATATACGTCGAATCCGTCTCCCAGCCATACGTCTCGCCCAGCGGGAACTTCAAGTGCTGCCAGTTCGCATCGCCGTCGCTCACCGTCGCATACTGCTTGCGGAACATCGTCGAATCGATGCAGCTGCTCACCGTATCCGCTACCTCCTTCTGCGACGGCCAGATATCACGCAGGTACACCGGCTTGCCATTCTTGCCCTTCCCCAGCGCATCCTTCTCGAAGTCATGCGAGATATGCCCAGCCAACGCATACGCCACCACCAGCGGCGGACTCATCAGATAATTCGCCCGCACCTCCGGCGAAATTCTTCCCTCAAAATTTCTATTCCCGCTCAACACGCTCACCGCAACCAGCCCATGCTCCTCAATCGCCTTCGACACATCCGTAGGCAGCGGCCCCGAGTTCCCAATGCACGTCGTGCATCCATATCCCACCACGTTGAACCGCAGCGCATCCAGATACTTCAGCAGCCCCGCGCGCGTGTAGTAATCCGTCACCACGCGCGAACCCGGCGCCAGCGACGTCTTCACCCACGGCGGCATCGTCAGCCCCGCCTCCACGGCCTTCTTCGCAAGCAGCCCGGCAGCCACCATCACATAAGGATTGCTCGTGTTCGTGCAGCTGGTAATCGCAGCAATCACAATCGAACCATCGGTCAGATACTTGTCCGGATCCACTCCAAACCGCTTCTCCACCGAGTGCATCAGCTCCTGGTCGCCATCCGCCGCCGGAGCCTCCATCACACCCACCGAGCTCGACAGATCGCCGTTCTTCGACGCATGTCCGCCCTCGCCCTCCCAGCGCACCATCTGCCGCACAACGCCCTTGTTCGCATTCGGCCCCTGCAGCTCCGGCAGCTTCGCCGCAAAGCTCTTCGGTGTCTGCGAGAGCAGCACGCGATCCTGCGGCCGCTTCGGTCCAGCCACGCTCGGCTCCACTGTGCCCAGGTCCAACTGCAGCGTCGCGCTATATTCCGCTTCCGGCGCACCTGCAGTATGAAACAACCCCTGCGCGCGGTAGTAAGCCTCGACCAGCGCAATCTGCTCATCGGTGCGTCCCGTCAGCCGCAGATACTTCAGCGTCTCCGCATCCACCGGGAAGATCCCGCACGTCGCTCCATACTCCGGCGCCATATTCGCAATCGTCGCGCGATCAGCCAGCGGAAGTTCGCCGATGCCCGGCCCATAGAACTCCACAAACTTGCCGACAACACCCAGCTTGCGCAGCATTTCAACCACGGTAAGAACAAGATCTGTGGCTGTAGTCCCTTCCTTCAGCTTGCCTTCAAGCCTGAACCCAACCACCTGCGGCACCAGCATGCTCACCGGCTGGCCCAGCATCGCAGCCTCGGCCTCAATGCCGCCGACGCCCCATCCCAGCACGCCCAGCCCATTAATCATCGTCGTGTGCGAGTCCGTACCCACCAGCGTGTCCGGATACGCAAGCACGCTTCCATCGCTTCCGGCTTCGAGTCCTGGCTGCGGCGCTGTAAAACAAACCCGCGCCAGGTGCTCCAGATTCACCTGGTGGCAGATCCCCATCCCCGGCGGTACCGCAGAAAAATTATTGAACGCCGTCTGTCCCCACTTCAGAAACGCATACCGCTCGCGATTGCGCGTGAACTCCATCGCCGCATTCAGGTCATACGCATTTCCGCTGCCGTACTCATCCACCTGCACACTGTGGTCGATAACCAACTCAGCCGGCTGCAGTGGATTGATTCTCCCCGGGTCGCCCCCAAGCATCTTCATCGCATCACGCATGGCGGCAAGGTCCACTACAGCCGGCACACCCGTAAAGTCCTGCATCAGCACGCGTGCCGGCATGTACGCAATCTCCCGCGAAGGTTCAGCCTTCGGGTCCCAGTTCGCGAGAAAGCGAATGTCGTCCGCGGTCACAGTCTTGCCGTCCTCGCAGCGCAGCAGGTTCTCCAGCAAAATCCGCAGCGAGTACGGCAGCCGCGCCAAGGTATTTCCCGCGCCTAAGTTCACCCCTTCAAGCGCGCTCAGTCTAAAGTAGTTCACCTTCATGGCGCCGCTCTCGAGCGTTGCGACCGCGTGGAAGCTGTCTGGATGCGTAGTGTTCGACATTGCGTGTCTTCTCCTATGGGCTATGAATGAATCAGATGGCGTAGCACCGCACCGCAGTCATGCGCGCGGCTGAAATTCCTCTTCGGCGGAGAGCAACGCGGTCGTAGGGAACGTCCGCGCGCGGCGTTAGCAGGAGCGACCGCGGTCGCGGCGTCCTCGGAGAAAACGCTTCGCCTTGCGTAACCGCGTTACACGATAGGGTCGCATCTGGAGGCCGCTCTGTTGCATGCGAGGCTGCATGCTAGGAATTTTACCCTCCTGCCATCACCTTTGGCGTCGTCAGCGCACCCATCTCCCGGCAATTTCTCCCAAATGCAACCGCGTGTCCTTCCGAATGCAGCCGCAAGCCCGATTTCAGCATCTCAACGTTTTACGGAGCGGGTCCGTTCAGGGCTTTTTACCTCCGGGAGTTAGAAAACTATGACTATGACGAAGTCCACCCACGCACGAAACCGTCTGCATGCCCCCCTCCTCGCCCGCACGCTCGCCCTGGCCAGCGTAGCCGCCCTCCTCACCTTCGGCTTCTTCGGTTGCAAGAGCAGTTCCGCAAACGCTGCCAACACTGCCGCGGTGAACAACGGCACCGACAACGGAACGGACCCTGCCGCGGCCAACCTTGCTCCGGCCTCGGGCAATACCCAGGTCCTCGCGGCCAACTCCTCCTACACCCCGCAGCAGCAGAGCGAAAGCTACCCCAACCAGGCCCCCGCGCCAATCGTCCAGGGCTACAACAACCAGGACCAGGCCGCTGAACAGGCTGGCGAACAGGCCATGGAACAGCCTGAAGATCAGACCGACCAACCCCCGCCCCCCCTGCCCGAATACGAGCAGCCCCCCGCCCCCGATGCCGACTACATGTGGACACCCGGCTATTGGGCCTGGGGCCCCGGCGGCTACTACTGGGTTCCCGGCGAGTGGGTCCTTCCGCCCTACTACGGCGCCCTCTGGACCCCTCCCTACTGGGGCTATAACAATGGCGCCTATGGCTTCTATCCCGGCTACTGGGGCCCCTACGTTGGCTATTATGGCGGCATCGACTACGGCTTTGGCTATATCGGCATTGGCTACTTCGGCGGCTATTGGCACGGCAACCACTTCTACTACAACCGCGCCGTTACCAATTACGGCCGCGGCGGCTATACCTACAACCGCCCGGTTGAATACAACAACGTCCGCTACTCCGGCCGTATCGAGAACCGCACCAGCTACAACGGCGGCCATGGTGGAGTGAACGTACGCCCACGTCCCTCCGAGATCGCAGCGATGCGCCTCACCCATACGCGAGCGCTTCCTGAACAGCGCCAGGCCCAGCAATCCGCTGCTCGCAACCACCAGCAGTTCTACTCCGCCAACCATGGCAAGCCCGCGGAGGCAGCCTCGGCTCGACCGGTACATGGCCGCAGCATCGCTGCGCCACCCGCCGCCGTCCGTCAGGAGCAGCAACACGTCGAACAGCAGCGCACGATGATGACCCAACACGGCAACAACCACATGCAGCAAGGCGCACCAGCCATGGAACAGCGCAACTCTGCTCCGGCTGCCGAGCGCAATAACGCCCGGCCAACGGAGCAGCACGCCGCCCCAGACAGGCAACAGAACCACGCTGCACCGGAACAGCGTGCTGCGCCTCAGCGCCCCATGGAAAATCGTACAGAGCGCGCTCAGCCGCAGCGCGATATGACCCCGCGTCCGCAACAGCAGGCTCGCCCGCGGGAAACACGACCCCAGGAAACTCGCCCACAACAGGCGCGTCCACAGGAGACCCGCCCGCAGCAGGCACGACCACAAGAGACCCGCCCGCAGCAGGCTCGTCCGCAGGAGACCCGCCGGCCCCCGCAGCAAATGCAGTCGCGCCCCGCACAGGCCCCTCGCGAATCCCGCCCAGCGCCTCAACCCCACGTCCAGTCACGGCCCGCACCTCGCGAAGCTCCGCACCAGGAAGCTCCGCACGAAGATCGCCCGCACTAACCCTCAGCCATCCCGAACACAAAGAGGCTCGCCACCAGGGCGAGCCTCTTCTATTGCATCGACCGTATCGAGTCCCTCAACTCATTGCCAGCTGCGCTAGCAGCACCGCATTCAGCGCCAGAATAATCCCCGCCACCGTCCACCCTGCAATCTTCATCTGCAACGCGCTCTTGAACTCCCCCATCACCTTCGTCTTGTTCGTCAGCAGCAGCAACGGAATCAGCGCCGCCGGTAGCGTAAAGCTCAGCAGTACCTGCGAATCATTCAAAATCTTCAGCGGATCGCTTCCCACCGCAATCACGATCAGCGCCGGAATCACCGTGATAAACCGCCGCAGAAAGATCGGGAACTTGATGTCCAGAAATCCCTCAATGATCACCTGCCCAGCCATCACACCCACCGTCGAGCTCGACAACCCCGAGCACAGCAGCGCCACTGCAAACACCACCGCCGCCCCGCGCCCCAGCAACGGCCCCAGCGTATGGAACGCATCCTGGATCGTCGGATAAAACTCCGGTCCGCGAAACATCACCACCGCGGCCATCACGATCATCGCGGAGTTAATCAGCCACGCCCCATTCATCGCGACAAACACATCCACCAGCTCAAACTTCAGATACTTCCGCAGAATCCCCGGCCGCGCATGCTTGCTAGCCGGCTCCAGCTCCGTCAACCGCGGCTGCACCAGCGCCGAGTGCAGATAGATCACATGCGGCATCACCGTAGCACCCAGCATCCCCACCGCCGCAAAAACACTGCCCTTCAGCGCCAACGAGCTATGCAGGTCGAACGTCGGCAGAATCGTCGCCACAAATGCCCGGTGCCAATCCGGATGCACCAGAAAAACCTCGAACCCGTAGCACAACCCAATGACACCGACGAAGATCATGATGCCGCGCTCCAGCCACTGGAACCCCATCAAGTCCAGCGCCAGAATCGCAAACACCGCCACCGTCGCAATCATCGCCGACACAAACAACCCCGCAGTCAGCGACAGACCATGCGCCATCAGCGCCGGCCCAATCAACAGATCCAGCCCCAGCGCCGCTCCCAGAAACTCCGCCATGTCCGTCGCCACAGCCGAGATCTCTGCACACACCCAGAGCGCCAGGCTCGTGCGCTTCGAAAAATGCTTCCTGCAGTTCTGAGGCAGCGTCAACCCGGTCACTATCCCCAGCTTGGCCGCAAGGTATTGGATCAGGATCGCCATCACATTCGACCACAGCAGCACCCACAGCAGCCGATACCCAAACTGGCTCCCACCCAGAATGTTGGTCGAAAAATTTCCCGGATCGATGTATGCAACCGACGCCACAAACGCCGGCCCAAAATAGCTCCACACCTGATCGCTGCGAAACGCGCCGCGACCCGCGCCACCAGCCGTCTTCGCCGGCGTCAGTCCCGACGTTCCCGCCGCTACAGCCGCCGGTGAGAGACTCGCCTCTCGCTCAGCATCGGTAACATGGAACGGCTCCTCAGGCATCTGCCTTCAGTATAGAGCGCGTCCGTCAATTCCACTTCGGCGGCGGGAACACGTCTCATCCCGCCGCGCTCTCCCGATCACCTCTATCGCAGCGAAATGAACTTGTCCGAATCATTCGCCGACACGCGCATCAGCTCCTGTCCATTCACCGTTGGGTTTGTCTGGCTGCGCAGAAATACCGGAGTTCCCACCGGCGCATGGACATTGACTCTCCCAAGGAAGGAAACTTTGTACTCCTGGTTTCCAATCACAACCTCACGGTCCTGCGCCGAGAAGCTCACAAACGTAAAGGAGACTTCCTGCACCTTCTCGTGGTGCGAGCGGTTCAAAGGATTGCTATAGGTTGGGGTGGCGGCAACTGCGCTTACCGGCGCAGCAAGGGCAAGGGCAAAGATAAGGGAACGCATGTGAGACTCTCCGTGTCGCTGAATGTTGGAGAGGACCTCTGCCATGGTTCAGAGATGCTCTTCGTTGTTCAGTGATACGCCTGTACCCTCACGCCAGTTCCCAAAAATCGTTTGCAGTTCGATGAATTAAATCACTCATTCCGAGCCAAAATTAATCCACTCAACTGCACATTTTGCATCCGAAGCCAACCCTTCGAACGTACGCATTCCGCCCGTATGCAGCCTCGCGCCTGCCCACACCCCTCTACGTTCCCGTCGAACCAAACCCCGCAACACCCCGCGGCGCCTCGGCCAGCGTATCGGTCTCTTCAAACGTCGCTTGAATGCGCTCCACAATTCTCAGCTGCGCAATCCGATGTCCCGGCGCCACCATCTGCGCCTCGCTCGTCAAGTTCGTCAGCACAATCTTCAACTCTCCGCGATACCCCGGATCGATCACGCCCGCCAGCGTAGTAATCCCACGCACCGCCAGCCCCGACCGGTCCTCTACCAGCGCTCCATGCGTCGACGGCAGCTCCATCGCCAACCCTGTCCGCACCGCCACCGTCGACCCCGCCTCACCCACCGGAGCCAACACCGCAGCCTCAGCAGCAAACAAGTCCGCCGCCAAATCCCCATAAGCCCCCGCATGCGCATACCGCGGCATCTGCGCCGACTCCAACAACCGCTGCACCAATATCGTGGGTCCCATCCGCACCTCTCTTTCCTCTACACTCTACCCTCTACACCCGGCCTCTTCGCGGCTCTGTCGAGCGAAACAGATACACAGCCAGAATCGCGATCAGCGGTTCAATCGGATGTCGAAACCGTGGCTGCACTGTGACCAGGTAGTACACCAGCGGCATGAGTGCGAAAACCAACGCGAACAAACCCGCGCCTACCACACGCCGCTTCAGCATCAGGGCCAACCCAAGCAGACCGCACGCACTCAAGAAGCTATAACTCAACTGCCGCAGATATTCCCGTGCCCGATGCCCATTCACCGCATGTGGCGTCCCATCCCAAAAAAATAAAAGCCGATCCAGCGTCCACCGTGCGAACTTCACCGGCTCTGCGCGCAGATTCGCAATCGCCTGCGCCTGCCGCATCTTCGCAAACCGCAGCTCCCCCATCTGCTCATATAGTCGAAACGCAGGATCACCCTGCCACAACGGCATCGCCGTTCCCCATGGCAACCCATCGTTCGAAGGCAACGAAGAGTTGTACAACTCCACGCCAAAGTTGTCGCGCGTCAACACCGGCGCACCCATCACCCGTTCATTGCGCACCACCCAAGGCGCAAGCACGGCAGCAAACGCAACGCAAGTAAGCAACGCACCCACCAACGTCCCGCGTCCCAGCCGCATCGTCCGCAACTCCGGCCACGCCACCCAAACCATCATCGCCGGCAGACATAGCAGCAGCGAAGCATTCGACAGCGCAATCAACCCCCACAACACCCCCAGCACAAACCACAGCGCAAACCTTCCCTCCCCACGTCTCTCATCCTCCCCCACCCCACGCAGCCGCAACACCACCACAATCGCCCACGCAAACAAGCAGGCCGTCAGCGACATCTCCCATATCCAATGCACCGCATACTGCAGCGCCGCCGGATACACCGCCCACATCCACGCCGACCAAACCGCTACAGGCGCAACGAGCTTCGAGCCTCTCCGAGCAATCCCCTTCGCATCAAAGCACCGTGCGGCAATCTCATACACCGCCGGTGCAATTGCCGCCGAAAACGCACTATCCACAACCATCAACGCCAACGCCGACGCCCGCGTATACACCCCAAACACCTTGAACGCAGCCGCCATCAGCAGCGGATATAGCGGCGGCAGCCAGGCCGTCGGTCCCGACATCCCATTGAACGGGTTCCCATACCCATGCCCCGTCACCAGCGACCGCGCAATCCGCCCAGCCTCAAACCCAAAGTCAAAGTTCCCCTGCTCCGTCCTAATCCTGTACGTATGCCCCACCAGGATCACCACCACCCGCAGCGCAAACCCCACCGCAAAGATCACCCACGGAATCTCAAACCAAGCTCCGCGCAACCCCGACCGATCCGGTGAATCCAACGCACGCTTCATCCCGCTAAGTCTATCGCCCCCAACGCAACAACCCACCCCAAACTCCAATACGGGCACGCGAAGCCTCTCGCCGTCCGCACAGGACCGCGTATGTTGTTCTCATGGCCTCCACGCGTGAACCCGAACCCCTGACCCAGCGCCAGGCCATCCTCTCCACCGCCCTCGCAGCATCTCTCGCCGCCATCGTCATCCTCACCCTCCTCGGCCACAACCGCCTCACCGACTGGGACGAAGGCATCTACGCCCAGGTCTCCCGCGAGATGCTCCGCACCGGCTGGCTCGTCCCCCACTGGAACTCCCTCGTCTGGATCGACAAACCACCCCTCACCTACTGGATCACCGCGCTCTTCTTCAAGCTCTTCGGCATCTCCGAGTTCACCGCCCGCCTCGGCTCCGCACTCTCCGCCATCGCCCTCGTAACCCTCCTCCACAACTGGCTCCTCCGCGCGTGCGCCCTTACGGCTCACAGCGCAACAGCCCGCCTGACCGCCTGGCTCTCCACCTTCATCCTTCTCTCCACCTTCGGTTTCCTGCACGTAGCCCGCGTCGGCGAAACCGACACCCTCCTCTCCTTCGGCTGCTTCCTGGCCCTCATCGGCCTGGCCAACCTACTTCTCCAGCCAGACCACGCACCACCGCACGGCTGGTACCTCTTTTGGACCGGCTTCGCCATCGCCCTCATGAGCAAAGGCGCGGCCAGCGGAACCCTCTTCTTCACCCTCCTCGCTCTTCTCCTACTCGACCCCACGCTCCGCCGCCGCGCCCGCACCCACTTCTTTCTCGGATTCCTCCTCTTCCTGGCCCTCACCCTCCCCTGGCACCTCTTCATGCTCCACCGCTTCGGCCAAGTCTTCGTCAAGCAGTACCTCGGCCTCCACGTCCTCGGCCGCGTAGCCTACCAGTTCGACGGCCACCTCACCCCGTGGTGGTACTACGCCCGCGTTCTCCTCTTCTCTGCCCCACCCTGGGTACTGCTCTACCCCATCGCCCTCTACGCAGCCTTCCGCGGATTGCGGAAGGCGCCACACCTCCGCTCCCTGAGCCCCTTCGCCGTCTTCGCGCTCGTCCAGATCGTCTTCTTCAGCTGCGTCCAGACCCGCCTGCCCCACTACATGGCGCCCGCCTACGCTCCGCTCTCCGCCCTCGTCGCCATCTGGCTAGCAGACCGCCTCCACGCCTACACCCAATCCCACCCAGCATCGCGCCCCACCACCATACGCCTGCAATTCGCCACCGCGCTCGCCGCCATCTGGATCATCACCGCACTCCTAACCGCCCACCCCCGCAGCCAGCTCCACTCCCCGCGCCTCCCCAACGGAGAAGTCACCCCCAACAACCGCGAAGAGACCACCCTCCTCAAACAGGTCTTCCACCACCCCACCCCCCTCGTCGCCAACACTCCCGGCCCCCTCCTCGACTGGCGCACCGGCACCTACAACCCCATCC
>JBAVDD010000106.1:0-5224 GCA_049587035.1 Acidobacteriaceae bacterium
GCGGACCCTTCGCAACACCACACACTTGCGCCGGTGAAGGTCGCTGTCCGGCCGAAGCACCCGGAAAGCCGCGCAATCGAAGGCCCCGAGCGCGATCGTCTGCTGCTCGAGCATCTTCCGTCGGTTCGGTACATCGCGCACAGAATTCACGAGCGCTTGCCACAGCATGTAGAGTTGGACGACCTGATTTCGGCCGGTGTGGTCGGCCTCATCGATGCTTTCAATAAGTTCGACCACGGCAAGCAGGTGCAGTTCAAGAGCTATGCCCAGTTCCGCATTCGCGGCGCCATTCTGGACTCCCTGCGCGTGCTGGACTGGAGTCCTCGCGAGCTTCGCCGCAAGGGTCGCGCCGTGCAGGACGCTGTTCAGGCGCTCACTCGTACGCTGCGCCGGACGCCCTCTGAGCCCGAGATTGCCCGCGAGCTGAACCTGGGACTCAACGAATATCAGCTCCTCCTGGGCCAGTTGAAGGGCCTCGAGATTGGCAGCCTCAACATGGAGCACACCGAAGACTCAGGCGAGGATCAGCTAGCCTACGTGGCCGGCTCTCCGGAGGACGATCCACTGTTTCGCTGTCTTCAGGGAGAGATGCGGCAGCGGCTGATCGACGCCATCGAGGAGCTTCCGGAGAAGGAACGCATGGTGTTGACGCTCTACTACTACGAGGAGTTGACCATGAAGGAGATCGGTCTCACCCTGGGGGTCGTGGAATCACGCGTCTCTCAGATTCATTCCTCGGCGGTTCTTCGGTTGCGTTCGACCTTGCAGGGTCTTCGGAAGCTGCTGAAGACGCCCCGCGCAGCCCGGCGGATGCCAAGCACGCTCACCGACTGCTAGCCGAGAAATATTTTTGAGATATTTCTTAAATGCTATTAATGTTTTGCCCTCACCGGCCGATAGAGACCATGAGGATCTTCTCATTGAGAGATGAATGGCAGCTATGGGAGATTGCGGTAGGAGACTGGGCCAGCATGCAGAGGAGGCCCCGCCGCACCAGCCGCTGTCGCGTCACGCCGCAAGACGCGCTCACCTCTGAGAACTCGTTAGTCTCCCAGCTCGATGCTGGCCCGCGCGTCGCCGACGGCCTCGCCGACTCCGCGCGCACACGGCAGGATAGACTTGCAGCCATCAGGGCCGCGATCGCCGAAGGCCGTTACCGCGTCTCCTCCGAAGACTTGGCGCAGGCGCTGATCAACCACATCATCAAGGAATAACGCCCAGACCCTCTACTTGAAGACGCGGCCTGACAGTCCCCTGCGCCCAGCGGGTCGATCCCAGTAGAATTTCAGTCGAGGGCCGGAGGTCCCAGCGCAAGATGCGCCGTTTCTCCCGGATCGCGCATCTGACACTACGGAGGCAATGAGTATGAGTGAATGGGTAGAGTTAAAGGCGGCCGACGGCCATGAGTTCTCAGCGTACGTAGCCCGGCCGGAAGGAAAGCCGCTCGGCGCGCTGGTGGTGATTCAGGAGATCTTCGGAGTCAACCCTTCGATTCGTTCGGTTGCCGAAGCCTATGCCAAGGAGGGGTTCCTCTCCGTTGCGCCCGCGCTCTTCGACCGCTTTGAGAAGGGCCTCGAGCTCGGTTACACCGGAGACGACATGAAGAAGGCCTTCGACCTCTATTCAAAGCTCAACCCAGCAACCCAGTTGCTGGACGTAGCCGCAGCCTACAACTACGTTAAGGATACGGGGAAGGGAACCGGTGTCATCGGCTTCTGCTACGGAGGCCTCCTGACCTGGCTCAGCGCCACGCGAGCCAAGGCGTTGAACATGGAACTCAAGTGCGCCATCGGTTACTACGCCGGCGGCATCGGCAAAGTCGCAGCGGAGCAGCCCACCTGCCCGGTACAACTCCACTTTGGCGAGGCTGACGACCACATCGGAAAAGATCAGGTCGACGCCGTTCGCGCATCTCATCCTGACGTCGAAATTTTCCTCTACGAGGGCGCGGGGCATGCATTTGCGAACGAGGCGCGGGCCAGCTTCGTTCCCGAGGCTGCCGAACAGGCCGCCGAGCGTTCGCTGGCGTTCCTCAAAGAGAACATCGCCAAGTGAAATCACAGGGATACCGGCATAATTCGCGCCATGCGGAGGCAATTTCAGGGCCTCCGCATGGTATCTTTTAAGAGGACACTACGAGAAGTGGACTAGAGCATAAAGAATCAGGAGTAAGACCCGCCGTGTTGGCAACAGCGAAGAAATCAGACATTATTACCAAGTTCCGCACGCATGACTCGGACACCGGAAGTCCTGAGGTGCAGATTGCGATCCTCAGCGAGCGTATTGGCGAGCTGACCGAGCACTTCAAAACCCACAAGAAAGATCATGGCTCGCGCCGTGGTCTATTGATGCTGGTGAGTAAGCGCCGCCGCCTTCTGGACTACCTCAAGAAGACGGATTCGGATCGCTACCGCGACGTCATTGGCAAGCTGGGTATCCGCAAGTAGCCTATTCAGGGTTGCTACGGTAACGATCCGCCAAGGCGATCCCCATCTGGAGTGGTTGAAGATTGAACCTGCGCAAAGCCATCGTCGGGATGGAAGTAACTATCGTTGCTTCTGTCCGCGCCGCTCGTATCGACGCACCTCGCGGCGCCTCTTCGCAACGGCACGCGCCTTCTCCCGCCCCTTCGACTAGAACCTATGAAGCCCCGACCGAAGCAACTTCGGCGGGGCTTTTGTCTTAGCGCCCTGTAATGGAGCATCCAGCGCAAGACACGCAACGAGCTTAAAGACAAACAGAGAAAAAGAGGAACGCATATGAAGCAGGAAGTAACCATTGAGCTTGCAGGTGGCAAGCACATTAAATTTGAGACAGGACGCATCGCCAAGCAGGCATCCGGCGCTGCCTTCACCACCAGCGGCGACAACGCAGTGCTCGCCACGGCCGTAGCCTCCCCCGACCCCAAAGAGGGCATCGACTTCTTTCCCCTCACCGTTGAGTATCGCGAGTTCACCTATGCCGGCGGCCGCATCCCCGGCGGCTTCATCAAGCGCGAAGGGCGCCCCAGCGAGAAAGAGATCCTCACCTCGCGCCAGATCGACCGCCCCATCCGCCCGCTGTTCCCGGAGGCCTTCCGCAACGAAACCCAGGTAGTCGCCTTCGTCTACTCGGCCGACAAGGAAAATGATCCCGACGTCCTTGGCATCAACGGCGCAAGCTGCGCTCTCGCGCTCTCGGACATCCCTTTCCACGGCCCCGTCGGCGCGGTTCGCATCGGCTACATTGACGACCAGTACGTCGTAAACCCCACCTACTCCGAGCGCCTCGTCAGCAAGCTCAACATCATGGTCGTCGGCACCAAGGACGGCATCGTGATGGTAGAGTCCGGCTCTAAAGAAGTATCGGAAGAGATCGTAGTCGGCGCCATCGAGTTCGCCCACGTCGAGATCAAGAAGATCGTCGCCGGCATCGAGCACCTCGTCTCCCTCTCCGGCAAAACCAAGCGCACCGTCCCTGAACTGGAGAACGACACTGCATACGCCGCAGCCCTCAACGCCAAGGTAGGTGATCGCCTCAAGGATGCCCTAGACACCAAAAAGAACCCAAAATTCGAGAGCTACGCCAAGGTCAAGGAGATCAAGGACGAGCTCAAGAAAGAGCTTCCCGCCGACGATCCCGCCGCAGGCAAGAAGCTCTCCAAGTACTTTGAAGGCCTGCGCGAGACCATCTTCCGCGAGCAGGTTCTCAACGACCGCATTCGTCCAGATCACCGCGCCTTCGATGAGATCCGCAAGATCACCATCGAGACCGGTGTTCTGCCCCGCGTGCACGGTTCGGCCCTCTTCACCCGCGGCGAAACTCAGGCGCTCGTGAGCGCGACGCTCGGCACGACCGACGACGCGCAGCGCATGGAAAGCTACCAGGGAGAGCAGAAACGGAAGTTCATGTTGCACTATAACTTCCCACCGTTTTCCGTTGGTGAGGTAGGGCGTATGACCGGTGTAGGCCGTCGCGAGATCGGCCACGGAGCCCTCGCTTGGCGCGCCCTCGAGGCCGTACTCCCGGGTGAGGACGAGTCGCCCTACACCCTCCGCGTCGTCTCCGACATCCTCGAATCGAACGGTTCGAGCTCGATGGCGACTGTCTGCGGCGCATCGCTCTCGCTCATGCAAGCCGGCATCCCCCTTAAGGGTTCGGTCGCCGGCGTAGCAATGGGCCTGGTCAAGGAAGGCGACAAGTACGCCATCCTCACCGACATCGCGGGCGCCGAAGATCACTACGGGGACATGGACTTCAAGGTAGCCGGAACCCGCAACGGCATCACCGCCCTGCAGATGGACATCAAGATCATGGGCATCACCGCCCAGATCATGCGCGAGGCTCTCGAGCAGGCGCGTCACGGCCGTCTCTTCCTCCTCGACTCCATGGACGCGGTCATCTCCAAAGCTGCAGAAGAGAAGAGCGCCTACGCCCCCCGCATCCATACCATCCAGATCCCGACCGACAAGATCCGCGACCTCATCGGGCCCGGCGGCAAGGTGATCCGTGGCATCGTCGATGCAACGGGCGTCAAGATCGATGTCGACGACACGGGCCGCGTCAACGTAGCGTCCTCCGACGCCGACGGTCTAGCCAAGGCCATCCAGATGATCTCTGACATCACGGCTGTCCCCGAAGTAGGCAAGACGTACCTCGGCAAGGTAGTCCGTCTAGCCGAGTTCGGCGCCTTCGTCGAGATCTTCCCCGGAACCGACGGCCTCCTCCACGTCTCCGAGATCGCCGAGCATCGCGTCAAAGAGGTTAAGGACGAGCTTCGCGAAGGCGATCAAGTCCTCGTCAAGGTTCTCTCCATCGAGGGCAACCGCATCAAGCTCTCCCGTAAGGCAGTTCTTCGCGAACAGCGTGAGAAGCTAGGCCTGCCCCCTGTTGCAGAACAATCCAGCGGCGGAGACCGCAGTGAGCGCTCCGACCGTGGCGAACGATCTGACCGTGGAGAGCGTTCCGACCGCGGCGACCGTGGTGGCCGTGACCGTGATCGTGATCGCGGCGAACGCGCCCCACGTCCCGAGCGTTCCGCGCCCGCTGAGCGTGCCGAACAACCCAAGCACGAGAGCACCATCGTTCTCGACAGCGGAGACGACTTCGACGAGGAAGAAGACTTCGAAGGCGACGACGAGAGCGGGGAAGAGACAGAAGCAACCACGGATGAAGCGCAGGAAGGCACACCGGCACCGGTAGCCGGACAGGCTCCCGCAGGCCAGCGTCGCGGCCGTCGCCGCCG
>JBAVDD010000107.1:0-6092 GCA_049587035.1 Acidobacteriaceae bacterium
GCATAATCCTTCGGCGGATTATTCGAAGCACCCGACAACGTGTCCTTCGGATACAACACCTTGTAAGGCTGGTCCGGCTTCCCCGGCAAAACAGCCGCCAGATCCTTCGGCATAAATCCCAACTCCACCACCGGTCTCACCCCCTCAGCCTTGTACGCATCGAAGATCCTATCCAAAATCCGAAAGTCATAGACAGGCTTCCCATCAGCATCCTCGCGATAAACATTCGTAGAGCTCCACTTCAACGCCGGTACCCCATCCCCCGAAGTCAGCAGATGATGCGCGCGTATATACACCGGCGCCGCACTCAAATCATGCAGCTCCCCCAGCAGCGCCCGCCCCTGCTCCGTAGTCGAGTAGTCCGACTCGTCATACCCAAACCACCCATAAGCCGGCCCATAAGCTCCCACCGTCTTCCCCAGATCCACCTGCACCGTCACCGGCCGCTGCGCCCACATCGCACTCACGCAACCAGCGCCAAACATCCACATCCCAATCCATCGCCCAACCACGCCGCAAGTTTTCACACTACCCTTCTACGCGAAACCGCCCATCCCCCGCCACCACCCCTCGACCCCCTAAAAATCCACCACTAAATTTCAACCTATCGATGGATGCGCCAACCACCCCCATTCCCTAAACTGATCCAGTACCTCCCCAATGTACGGCCAAAACTCAGCGGAACGAGTCCCGATGAAGCCCATCATCGGAACTCGCTCCGCTTCTCTTTTGCCCGCACCCAACCACACACGCAACCTCCGCCGCAGCCCCAAGTATCATCAAGCCAGCAGCCGAGGAGCCCCATGTACACCCCCAAAGACTTCCTGGTCGAAGACCTCCCCACCCTCCACGCCGACATCCAGCAAAACCCCTTCGCCACCCTGGTAACCCTAACCTCCACCGGCCTCGTAGCCACCCACCTCCCCATCCTCCTCGACCCCAACCCCGACCCAGCCCGCGGCCCCTTCGGCACCATCACCGGCCACGTCTCCCGCGCCAACCTCCAATGGCAGCAAACCGACGCCGCCACCGAAGCCCTGCTAATCTTCACCGGCCCTCAAACCTACGTAACCCCCAACTGGTACCCCGCCAAGCAGGAAACCCACCGCGTAGTCCCCACCTGGAACTACGCCGCCATCCACGCCTACGGCCCCATCACCTTCTTCGACGACCCCACCCGCCTCCTAACCATCGTCACCCGCCTAACCGACACCCACGAGTCCACCTTCCCCACCCCCTGGAAAGTAACCGACGCCCCCACCGCCTTCATCCAGGGCCAACTCAAAGCCATCATCGGCTTCGAGCTCCCCATCTCCCGCCTCGAAGGCAAGCGCAAGTTCAACCAGAACCGCTCCACCGCCGACCAAACCGGAGTCATCCAAGGCCTACGCTCCCTGAACGACCCCACAAAATCCGCCGTAGCCGACTTCATGGAAGACATCACAGCACACCCCAAACCGAGTAACCTCATCGAATGAGAAACCCCCTCCGCACCGCCGCCACTCTCATCACCCTCATCCTCATTGCCGCACCTCTAGCGCAATCGCAGACCACCCTGCTAGCCCTCTCCAAGCGCGACCACACCCTCTCCGTAATCGACCCCACCACCCTCCACGTCCTTTACACCCTCCCCGTAGGCCCCGACCCCCACGAGGTCATAGCCTCCACCGACGGCACCCGCGCCTACGCCTCCAACTACGGCTTCGGCGCCTACCACACCCTCGCCGTCCTCGACCTCGTCCACCACAAGGCTCTCCCCTCCATCGACCTCGGCCCGCTCACCGGCCCCCACGGCCTCTACTTCGCCGGTGGCAAACTCTACTTCACCGCCGAAGGCGCCAAGGCCATCGGCCGTTACGACCCCGCCACCCAAAAGGTCGACTGGATCCTGGGAACCGGCCAAAACCGCACCCACATGATCCACGTCTCCCCCGACCTCCAGCACATCATCACCTCCAACGTAGCCTCCGGGACCATCAGCCTGATCGACATGGTGACAATGCACATGGGCCCACCCCCAGGCATGCACCCAAACATGCGCCCGCCGATGCAACCAACCCCAGGTCAGCAAGACCACCACGGCCCACCCCCCGACCGCAAAGACTGGAACGAGACCGTCATCCCCGTAGGCCAAGGCTCCGAAGGCTTCGACCTCTCCCCCGACCACAAAGAGATCTGGGTAGCCAACGCCCAGGACGGCACAATCTCCATCATCGATTACGCAGCTAAGAAGGTCATCGAAACCCTCCACCCCAACGTCCTCAGCGCCAACCGCCTGAAGTTCACCCCCGACGGCAAACGAGTCCTCGTCTCCCTCCTCGGCAACCCCGACCTGGTCATCCTCGACGCCCACACCCGCAAAGTAATCAAGCGCATCCCCATAGGCACCGGCGCCGCCGGCATCCTAATGGACCCCAACGGAACCCGAGCCTACGTAGCCTGCACCCCCGACAACGACATAGCCGTCATCAACCTCCAAACCTTAACCGTAGCCGCACGAATCCCCAACATCCAGGAACCCGACGGCATGGCCTGGGCCACCAAACCCTAAAGCAGTTTCGCTATACAAGCAGAGTCGTTGCTCCTGCAGTTGAGGGTCGCCGCTTCTTTTGTTGCCGTTGCTTCTGTCGTCGCACTCGCTTCCGTCGTTGCACTTGCTTCTGAGATAGGTCCGGGCTTTAGCCCGGACATTAAGACACACCAAAGCACTGGGGCTTTAGCCCCTGGGACATGCTCTCCTCCCGAGCCCCAAGAATCTTCATGGAAATCGCCTTATCCCGCACCCACAAACAAAAGCGGCGACCCAAAGGGTCGCCGCCGTCTTCACTACTGTCTACCCACTACTGTCTGCTTCTAGTGAATATCAAACTGCTCCGGATGCAAACTAGGATCGCTCTTCACCAGGATCGTCTTACCCGACATCTCTTCCATCTCCTGCAGCCACTTCGCGCCGCCAGACTTCAGCTGCTTCACCACTTCCGGATTCACGCGCAGCATGATGTCACCCTTCTCGATCAGCTTATGCATCTTCCGCATCTCGATGTAGATGTCATTGCAAACCGTAACCGGCGACTTCACCATCCCCGTACCCGTGCAGATGCTGCAAGTAGTCGATAGCGTCCGTTCCAGCGACTGCTTCACGCGCTTACGAGTAATCGCAACCAATCCGAAATCATTGAACTGCAACACCTTCGACGGAGCGCGATCCTTCTTCAGCTCGTCTTCCAGCGCAGCCATCACGCGGTTGCGATTCTTCCTCTCATCCATATCGATGAAGTCGATGATGATAATCCCACCCAGATCGCGCAGCCGAATCTGCCGCACAATCTCCGGAATCGCATCCAGGTTCGTCTTCACAATCGTGTCTTCCAACCGCGCCGTCTTGCCGACATACTTGCCCGTATTAATATCGATCGCCACCAGCGCCTCCGTCTGGTTGATCACAATCGATCCACCCGACTTCAGCCAAACCTTCGACCGCAGCGCCGTATTAATCTCTTCCGTAATTCCGAACTGCTCAAACAGCGGCGTGTCCTTCGTATAAAGCTTCACGCGCCGAATCAAGCTAGGCTGGAACCGCTGCAGGAACCGCAGCACGCGCTCATACTCGGCCTCGGTATCCACCCAGATGGCGGAGAAATTATCCGTAACCTGGTCACGCAGAATCCGCTCAATCAAATTCAGATCGTGATAGATCAACGCCGGGCTCTTCGAAGACTCTGACCGAGTTTTAATATCAGCCCAAAGGTTCAACAGGAATCGCAGATCACTCCGCAGCTCCTCTTCCGTAGCGCCAGCCGCGGCCGTGCGCACAATAAAGCCGCCGGTCGCATCGCCCTTCTCGCTCAGCAGAATCTCTTTCAACCGCCGCCGCTCGCTGTCACTCTCAATCTTCCGCGACACGCCCGTATGGTTCACCGTAGGCATGAACACCAGGAACCGTCCCGGCAAAGCAATGTGCGACGTAATGCGCGCACCCTTCTTGGCAATCGGCTCCTTGGCAATCTGCACCAGAACCTCCTGCCCCGGCTTCAGCAGGTCACTGATCGCCGGCAGGTTCGTCGACTGCATCGACCGTCCGCCGCGCTCGCGTCCACCCGACCGCGACCCAGCCATCCCGCGCCGATCACGTCCGCCGCGATCACCACTGCGTTCCGAGCCACGATCCGAGCTGCGATCTGAACCACGATCCGAACCACGGTCACCACCGCGGTCTCCACCACTACTACGCTCGCCGCGATCCCTTCCGCCGCGCCGTCCATCTCTGCGCCCGCGCCGTCCACCCTCGCGACTGCCTTCGCGTCTACCTTCACGCGGCGCAGCCGCTCCATCGGCAACCGCCGTCTCTCCGCGCCCGTTCTCATCAATGCTGGAGGCCTCGGCAAACTCCTCCTCCTCCGCTTCGCTGATCTCGCTGCCCGAGACGCCGTCCTCATCCGTTTCCTCATCGCCCGAAGACTCCAGCTCATCTTCCTCGAAGTCCTCGTCGTCCTCGTCGAACTCCTCGCCTTCGTCCTCGCTCTCCGCGTCTTCGTCCTCGTCTTCGTCCAGCTCCACCGGCTCATGCCGCGTAATATCGTCGATCGTCATATCGCGAATCATGCTGCCCAGATCGGCCGCATGCTCCAGCGCCTCTTCCTCGACGTCCTCAAACGCACCTGCATGCAGAGAACCCACTTCCACGTCCTCTTCATCCATCAGCTCTTCTTCCAGCTGACCATCACCAGGCGCAAATCCCTGCGCATGTCCGCGCTCACCCTCAAGTGACACCGGCGTCTCCGCCTCCGCCGCATGCACCGACTGCACCACAGCCTCATGCGCCATAGGCGACGTGGGATCAATATGCACCGTCTCCGCATGCTCAGCCTCGGAGATCAACTCGCCCGAAGCCTGCAACGAAGTAAACTCATGCCCAGTCGAATGCTCTTCCGCATGCTCGGCCACGGCCTCTTCCACACCACCACTCTGCCGAAACTCCCGCGTGCCCGCAGGATCCACGCGGAACGAAGCCGAAGCATTCTCCTCCGGCTCATACTCCGAGGTAGTCTCATGCAGCTCAAGCTCAGGAACCTCCACAGCCTCCTGCAGCTCAGCATCATGAATCTCCGCGATAGCCTCCTCGAACGCCGCCTCATGCTCAGCCGCCGGCTCCAAAGCCTCTACCTGCGCGTACTGCGGCTCATACTCACGCTCAGCGACATCATGCCCCGAGCTAACCGCCGGCAACACAGCCTCCGCCGGATCAATCCCCCGAGGCTCCGCACGATACTCACTCCGAGCTTCACGCCGAGGCGCATCTTCACGGCCCCCACGCCCACGCTGCTCATCACGTCCACGCCGGCGATCCCGCCCACGCCCACCACGCTCTTCACGCCCACCGCGTTCCTCACGCCGCACGTCACCACCAGATTCCCCACGCGACTCCGAACGAGGCTCCCTCGCCCGCAGCGTCTCACCCGGCAGCACCGACCCACCATCCCAACCCACCATCGGCGCAACTTCAGTAGAAGGCTTAGCAACCAAAGTCGCACCAGCAGCCTTCGCCGCCGGAGCCTCAGCCGCCGCACTCTCTCCCCGCCGATACTTCGACAGCGACTCGCCCGGCAGAATAAACGGCTCCGCCGACGAAGCATTCAAATCCACAACCTCATCATCCGCCGCCGCCGGCCGCGCACCCCGGGGAGCAAACCGCTCCCGCACCGAATCCAACCGCTCATTCCGTCCACCGCGGTCACCGCCCCGATCACCACCACGATCACGATCGCGCCCACCGCGCCCATTACGATCTCTACCACCGCGCTCGCGTCCACCCTCACGTCCAGGCTCACGAGCAACCCGCTCTTCCCGCACCTCAACCGGCGCAGCAACAGCCTTCAACTCCTCAACCTCACCGTCGCCCTCAGCCGAACCCTCACCGGAACCATCACCTGCACTCGTCCCCTCACCAGCAACGCCGCGCCCACGCCGGCGACCACGCCGACCACGCCACCGCCGCCCGCCATCAGCACCCGGAGCACCCTCACCAACCTCTTCCCCATCCACCGCAGGAGCAGCAACCTCCAGCCCCTCATCCTCTACCGCCGGCGCAAAGC
>JBAVDD010000108.1:0-4993 GCA_049587035.1 Acidobacteriaceae bacterium
ATGCGGTAGTTGTACTCGGCTTCAAGGCCCTTGTAAATCCAGCGCGCAAAGTCGCGCATGATCTCCAGGAATTGCGCCTCGTCTTCCGGGCCGAGTTCATTGTCTTCGCTGTCGTAAACATCGGCGCTCATGCTGTACTCGTGTACCTCGTTGCCGCCCTGACAGATGTGCGCATAGCCAGTTGGCCTGCTGGCTAACCGCTGCGCGCTCTCGAAGGCCATCAGGCGGTCGGCAAGGTCGTGCAGGGTTTCATCCTTGGGGAATTCCTCGCGAATGGCCTTAACGGCATCGCGGCTGAATTTCCAGTCGCCATGAAATGACGCGCCGCTGCCTGGAGTCGAAAAGCCGCTCCAGAAGATAACCGGCTCGGTGCGCGTGTCGCCGCCGTGGAGCCGCACAGTTCTGGTGTCGAGTTCAATGCCGAGCAGTCTGGCGGCGGTATCGGCTGGCTCAAGATGGTCCGGATCGCTGCCGAAGTCGTCTGCCTCGTGCTCGCGCCACCACTCGCGCGCCTTCTCATTGGCGCACTCTGATAGCTCCTCGAACTTGAAAATGGTCGCTGCTTTTTCACCCATACGATTTCCCTCCAGACTATGAAATTTTTAGCCGCCTATCAGATCAGGCAGTAATAGGTTGTTAGGTCAGGCGTTCTCGCTTGGCGGCGGCGTACATGGCGTGTACCTTGCGCGTGCTGATCTTCTCGTCGGGCGATAACCGGCGCACGGCTATAGCCAGACGTGCGCGTTCTGCCCGTTCATGGCGCGCCTCTTTTTCGTATTGCGCTCGCTCGCGAATGAGCGCTTTGATTTTTTGTTCTGAAAACGGTAGCGCCACGTCGTACTTACGCAGAGACAGTCCAAAGAATGCCCCGAAAGCCCGCAGCCTGAGAGTGGAATGGTAAGCATCGATCAGTAGCCTCGTTTGCTTCGGTTCGCGCGCTTCCTTGCTCTCGTGCAATATGTACTCTATGTTTTTTTGCCATGCGCTCATGATGCGCTTCAGGTCGCCAAAGGAACGACGGTCGTTTATGCCAACGCCCGGTACTTCGAAATGCGGCACACCTTTTGGGATTGCGTAGCGTATCCGGTTGACGTGACGTGAAGTCGTGTGGGAATAAGACCAGCTATTCACAAGGAACGCAGTTTTGCCGCGATATGTAACGATCTCCGCTACAACGGTTCCGTAGGAATAAAACTTGCGTCCCTCAAAGCTCATGTGCGATGAGCAGCGCGCGTGCGGCTGCGTCTGCTTTATCCATACAGCCGCAATCTCGTCAGAACTTAGAACAGTTCTCATGATGTTCCCCTCCCGGTGGTGAAGTTTTTGGTCGCCTATCAAATCGCGCGCGTAGCTAGTTGCTTGGCGTGTCATATGTGCGGCAGTATTCGCACCCATGCGGGCACGGCATCACCGCGCTGTCGGGGCGGGTGGGCTTGAAAGACACGTCGATAGCGTGAATCGCGCGTTCGATCAGTTCGGCATCCAGTGCGCCCAGGATGGCGTGACCGTCGTCATACGTGACGCGCTCAATACCGTGCCTGTCTGCTCCGAATATTTCCTTGAGCGTGCGCAAGAGAAAAGCCTGCGCGTAATGGTCCAGTGTGCTCCAGGTGGCCACCACGCCGTCGTGCGGGAACGCCCCAACGCCAATGATGGCGGGTTGTTCGGCGACGCCTGTCTCTTTGAAAAGTTGCGCGGCAATCCCTAACGCGCGTGGTTTCGTCGCCTCTGCGTCCAATGTGTTGATGGTTACCACGAGACCGTGGTTAAAGTAGTATGCGAGCATAGGTTGCCCCCTCCGAGGGATTGCCGGGGTACCGCCCCGGCGCGGGTTGTTTTTAGCCGCCTATCAAGTCAGTGCGCTAGACGGTCGCAGGGGTGGGGGTGAGTTCGGCGAGGTGGCGGCGAGCGCTGGCAATCTGCCGCTCAAATACGGCGCGCTCGCTGTTGTTCAGGCCGGAGCCTGCAAGGACGTTTCCAAGCCGCAAGATTTCCTCGCGGTAGAAGTTTGCATTGTGGATGATTGTGTTCATGTGTGTTCCCTCCGAGTGATTACCCGCTAACCGATGCGGGCCGGGTTGACGTGTGAGACGACGCGGGGAAGGCTAGTCGCACTCGCGGCGATGCGCAACTTGATGCCTAGGGCATATAGCCTCTCCGCAACGAGCGCAACGGTATTGGGTCTGGTGTCTGTCAGGGAAGGGAACATGGTCACTTCCCTGCACGCAGGGAATGTACGCAAATTGGGCGGAGCGAAGAAAATCAAGTCTCGCCGCCTTGGCAAACTGTTTCGAACGTCGAAGCAGAGAGCTGGAACCGCTTCGCGCTACGCTCACTATGCAGTTAGGCTCATGCCCAACTCCGTTGCAACAATGAACACATTTTGTGATCGCCATATCAATCTCCATGAGGCTGGTTGCCTCTGTGCCGGATGCGCTCCGGCTGGCGGTGTTGCCGGGTTACGTACCGGCCCCAGCTACCACGCTGGACGCTGCGCTTACCGTGGATGCGGCGCGGCGGAGCTTAATTCCAATCCAACAAATCAGCTACAAGGCGAGCACACTGGAAGCGGTAGTACCGCGAAGCGTCTGAGCATCCGCGAGCGATGATGGCGAGCGTCTCACGCTTCCCATCCAGCCATGGGTTGTAATCGCCATGCCGCGAGACCGGCTCTTCATTACGGCCCACAAAGCTACCGGGTCTTACGGCGTCGCGGCTTGTGCAGGTTTCAGACTTCACGTATGCGTAAACTTTGCGGCTCATTTTGCTCTCCATGAGGCTGGTTGCCTCTGCGTGATAGGCTCACGCGGGCCGGTTGACGCGTGACGCGTGGTGAATCCAATAGCGGCGCGCCCAGGATGCCTCTAATGCCGCCAAGGCGAACGGATAAGAGAGCAGGATACTTGTAATGGGGTCGCGCTGCGCCTTTTCCTGAACGTAATTAACGCACCATGCCATATATTCTTCAAATGGCTTTTCTATGCGGTTTGGTAGTGTCATGATGATCGCCCTCCGATTGAGTGTGGCCCGCGATGCGCTCGCGGGCCAGCGGTTGAAGGTTACTGATCGACGTAAACGGTCTCTCCGAACGGGGCCTCAAGGCCCTTAGTGGTAGACAGCCACATCACCGGGACCGATGGCGCAACCTGCGGGAAGGTGGCGTACAGGTCGGTGATGCAGACGACGCAAGCAGGCTCGATCTCGCCGCGTTCGACTTGATCGAAGAAGCTGGTGAAGTCTGTCCCGCCGCCACCCTTCGGCGTCCATGTAAGCGGATCGCCCTTCTCCAGCCGCTCGACGTGTGACACTTTAGTGTCTACAAAGTAGAGAGTCACCCCTGCCGGGTTGCACTCGTCGATAACTTTCTGAAGGATGCCGCGCGCGTATTGCAGTGACACATCGTCTACGCTGCCCGAGGTGTCAACCATCACCGCCACTTCCCCCAGGCTGTGTGATTCGAGCGCGGGCATATACAAGCCTTGCGCCAGATAGCGCCGGTTCGGTTGCGACCAGGAGTAATCGGAATTTGCGCGCTCGGAGAAAAACCGGAGCAGCAATGAGTGAACGTCAATGCGCGGCTGGAGCGCGTCCTGTAACTGGCGCGCGATACCGGCAGGTAGTTTCCCCGCGAGCTGCGCCTGCGTGATGGCGACCATCACCTTTTCTTTCCATTCCTGCTCGGTCGGTGCCGGTTCGCCGTTCTCGTCTGGCCCTTTAGGCGCGTCTTCGACTTCGCCGAGTGGGTCAGGCTCGCCGGAGTCGCCCTGATCGCGCTGTGAGCCGTCCTGGTCGCTATCCTGGTCGTCCTGGTCGCTATCGCCCTGTTCGTTACCGTCGCCGCCGTCGCCCGCGCCGCCCTGCGGTTCCGGTTGCGGGGAGGGATTCTGCTGTGATGGCTGCTCTTCCATCCGCGCATAAATCCACTCTGCCGACTTGCCGATCTCATCGCCGGTTGCGTACAAGACGCCATCGGGCAGGCGGAAACCGGCCTCGCGTAATTCGTGGTTGATTGGCTTATCGCAAGCAATATTCCAGCCGCGCGGGTTGCGCTCGTCGCGCCGCCATGGGTGCCCGTTCGCGACGTGCATCACCTCGTGAGCGATGCAGGCTTTGATCCGGTCATGGGTCAAGGTGTCGATGAAAGCCGGGTTGTACTTCATTACGCGCCCGTTCGTGCAGAGAGTCTGGATGTTTCGATCCGGCACGGCGGGAAGGTTTAACGCGAGCGAACCGAAAAACGGGTCTTCAAGGACCAGACTCGCCCGCGCTGCCATGATCTTGTTTTCTGCGCTCATAATCTTCACTCCATGGCGGTCCAAGGTTCGGACCGCCTCCCGGTTAGTTGTGCGTTACGATGCCGCCATAGGTTGCGCGCATGGCATCGAGAATTGACGCGGCCTGCGCTGCTGTATCGGCGCGAACTGCATCATCGGTGCGCAGCGTCTCAGGTTCCGCCGTAGTGGCGAGCAGTTCCGTTTGACGGCGGTACTGCTCCAGCTTCGGGTCGTCGGCAAGGTTGATCCGCTTGAGAATGTCGCAGAGTTCGCGGGCATTATCGATCAAGGTATCGCGGAAAGTTGCGCCCTTGATCTGTCCGCCGCTGATTTTTTTGCCGCTCTTTGTCACCCGATCCTTTGTCACCTTGGTTTCGGTAAGGCGCGCGTGAATGTTTGCGAGCACGGCGTAAAGCCGCTTCACCGCATCCGATTGCGCGTTTTCAAATGCTTCGATAGCGCGCGATTCGGTATTTGCGGAAAGCACCCTGATTTCCTCTTCCGAGAGTTCCACGCGAAAATCTCCGCCTGCCGGAATAGGATCGATGCGGAAAGCAAAGTCGAAGCGCTCGGCTACGCTGTCCGGGTAATCCTCGTGGTTAAACATCCCATTGAGGATGCGCTGTGCTTCGGCCTTGAGCGCCGGATAGTCGGTGACAAAGTCAGCGAGCAGCGCGCGGAATTTGTGCTGTTTTTTGCGCATGTTGTCGGTGTAGTTC
>JBAVDD010000109.1:0-19018 GCA_049587035.1 Acidobacteriaceae bacterium
ATCCACAACCTCTCCGGCTCCGCCATGATGCTGGCCTTCGCTCTGCTCATCCTCGCTCCCTTCTGGGCCTACGCCCACCACCTGCCCATCCACTTCACCCCCTTCGAGCTCCACTTCCCCAAAACCGACCCCACCTCCCTCGCCTTGATCGGCCAAACCCTCTTCGCCGCCGCCGGTCTGGAGTACATCGCCATCATGGCCGGCGAAGCCAAATCCCCCTCCCGCGACATCGGCCGCTCCATCATCATCGCCACGCCCATTGTCATCATCATGTTCATCTTCGGCACCGCCTCCGTGCTCGCCTTCCACGAGCTCACCGGCGTCACCATCAACTACATCGCCCCCATCCCCCAAACCCTCCGCCTGGCATTTGGCGCCAACACCCTCGGCACGCTCATAGCGCGATTCGTAATCCTTCTCCTCCAAATCCGAATCCTCGGCGCTGCCAGCTATCTCTTCACCGGAGTCACCCGTCTCCCCATGGCCGCCGGCTGGGACCACCTCATCCCCGCCTGGTTCTCCCGCCTCCATCCCCGCTACCGCACGCCCACCAACTCCATCCTCGTCGCCGCCCTGCTCATCGCCGGCCTCATCGTTCTAGGCAGCGCCGGCGTCCACGCCGCCGTAGCCTTCAACCTCCTCAACAACGCTTCCACCGAGTTCTACGTCATCGCCTACATGGCCATGTTCGCGATCCCGATCGCCATCCCCCTCATCGGCCCGAAGCTCTTCCACAACCGCATCCCCCTCTGGGCCACACTCCTCTGCGCCGTAGGCTTCCTAACCACCCTTGTCATCTTCGCCCTTAACGCCTACCCCTTCGACGGCTCCTCCAGCCTCCTACCCTTCGCCGCCAAAATCATCGGAGCCATCCTCGTAACCAATGCCGTAGGCTACGCCTTCTACCGCACCCGTTCTCTCCGCACAAAGCCTTCGGCTGCAGGTACCCCGAGGCTTTAGCCTTGGGTTTCATTTTTCCCTGAAAAATGAAGGGGCTTTAGCCCCGGGAAGATGGGCGGCGACTCAAGCTGAAGCGTGTCGAAGAGACGCGAATCATATAAACCCCGACCAGAGTAGTATGATGACGCAAACAGAATGGTGCATCGGAATATTCCCTCCCGAAATTTATGCGTGAATATCGCAGGGGCTTTGCTGCTGATAGCGCCCGCGATACTCTGCGCCAGTGACAGGTGGATTTGGGATATTCCGCATGGACTGAGATATGAGGTCTTCTCTGCTGGCTGGTGGACTTCGGAGATTGCTGCTGCGATATCGATTCCGTTCGCCGCAGCGGGTCGCAGTTTTTTGCGAATTGTGATGGTTCTATTAGGCATCTTTGAGATGTGGATGGTTTGGCGGTGGTTCAACATCGCTTAGGTCGAATCTCAAACTGAGGCACTACCCGACGATGCACATTGTTCCGCTTTTCGCATCGAACCCGTATGCTTTCTTCCATGACCTCCGCCACGACCGACCCGCTAGCCAACACCCCCGGCCACCTCTCCACCCCCGACAAGCTAGTCAACCTCCCGCAACTCGTCACCGCCTTCTACGCCAACCACCCCGACCCCGCCGTCCCCGCGCAGCGCGTCAGCTTTGGAACATCAGGCCATCGCGGCTCCTCGTTAAACAGCAGCTTCAACTACGCCCACATCCTCGCCATCACACAAGCCATCGTCGAATACCGCGCCACGCAAAACACCACCGGCCCCCTCTTCCTGGCCAAGGACACCCACGCCCTCTCCGAACCCGCCTTCACCACGGCTCTCGAAGTCCTCGCGGCCAACGGCGTAACCGTAATGATCGACGACCAGCTAGGCTACACCCCCACACCCGTCTGTTCGCACGCCATCCTCGAGTACAACAGCAGCGGCGCAAAGACCCCCGCCGACGGCATCGTCATCACACCCTCTCACAATCCACCCGAAGACGGCGGCTTCAAGTACAACCCACCCAACGGCGGCCCCGCCGACACCGCCGTAACCAAGTGGATCGAAACCCGCGCCAACGAACTAATCACCAGCAAGCTCCAGGGCATCAAGCGCCTGTCCTTCGCCAAAGCTCTCGCCGCCGACACCACTCATCGCCACGACTACACCACCGCCTACGTCCAGGACCTCATCAACATCATCGACACCGACGCCATCCGCAACTCCGGCCTTGCGCTAGCCGTAGACCCCCTCGGCGGCGCCGGCGTAGCCTACTGGCCCCGCATCGCCGACTTCTACAAACTCCCGCTGGAAATCCTCAACCCCTACACCGACCCCACCTTCCGCTTCATGACCCTCGACTGGGACTCGCGCATCCGCATGGACTGCAGCTCCCCCTTCGCCATGGCCTCCGTCATAGCAACCGCAAAGCAAGCCAACTACGACGTAACCTGGGCCTGCGACACCGACCACGACCGCCACGGCATAGTAGCCAAAAGCTCCGGCCTGCTAAACCCCAACCACTACCTAGCCGTCTGCATCCAGTACCTCTTCACCCACCGCCCCGACTGGTCCGCCAAAGTAGGCATCGGCAAAACACTAGTCAGCTCCAGCATCATCGACCGAGTAGCCAAAGGCCTCAACCGCCCCATGTTAGAAGTGCCGGTGGGTTTTAAATGGTTTGTTGCAGGCCTCATCGACGGCACCCTGGGCTTCGTAGGCGAAGAATCCGCCGGCTCCACCTTCCTCCGCCGCAACGGCAGCGTCTGGACCACCGACAAGGACGGCCTCATCTTAGGCCTACTAGCCGCCGAGATGACCGCAACAACCGGCAAAGACCCCGGCCAGCTTTATTCCGACCTGACAGAGAAGTACGGCTCTCCCGTCTACCAACGCATAGACGCCGAAGCCACACCCGCGCAGAAAGCCAAGCTGGCCAAACTAAGCGCCGCACAGGTCACCGCGAAGACTCTCGCCGGAGAACCTATCACCTCGATCCTCACAGAAGCTCCGGGCAACCACGCCCCCATCGGCGGCCTGAAAGTATCAACGCAGAACGGCTGGTTCGCCGCCCGCCCTTCCGGCACCGAAGACGTCTACAAGATCTACGCCGAAAGCTTCAACGGCGAAGCGCACCTCAAGCAAATCCAAATCGAAGCCAAAGCCCTCGTCGCCTCCGCCATCGCCTAACTATCGCTGAGCACGATTCAACCAACCACGAAGAAAGGGAGCGAGATGATTGCCGTTAGTGTCGTCGTCCCACACTGGACCCAACTCGAATTCGTTGACGACACTTCTAACTAGCATTCGGTTTATAGATTCGACCTCCACCTTGCCTTCTGCAATCGGTGTTCCAAAGATGGCTACATTCCTCAAGGACTCGCTACTTCCAGAAATGCATTGCAATGCACTCGGATAAACAATGCCGTCATACCCACGACTCTTTGCAAATATGCTCAATGATTGAGTTAAGTGGTAAGAATTTTCATTCGCTTCAAAAAAAGCGCGCAGAGTAAGATCCATCTGCGGCTCGCCCATCGCAGCCGTAGGAAGCGTGAAGTCTACAACTTTGAGCGCTTTCTTCAATCTGAGGGAAGCCAGAAATACCTTGTGATGAACTAGCGAATCGAGATCTGGCCTTACCTCCAAAAGGCAGGTTTGCATATCGAACGATCCACACAGGACCTGATACCCATTGCGGGCAATCCTGTTCGCTTGAACCCTGTCTATAGGCGGGGAGTCATACTCTCGATGTTCTAAAGGCTTCGTGGGGGAAACCCTCGCGCGGTAAAAACTAGTTCCTATCTCGAGTTCATAGACGGAACCCGTTTCCAGTAGAGCTTGGAGATTGGCCTGCAAGCGTTGTACCAACGGGTTGGGAGCCGCGTTCGGGTCCTGTCGCAAAGTTTCTTCAAGCTCAGTGCGAATTTGCGTGTGGCCTAACACAACCGTGCTGGGCATATTCCTGCGCAGGCGAAAACCGAGGAGCTTGGAGAGCATTTCGTAATCACATTGAGCAGAGTTTTCAAAATTGATGTCACTCTCCTGTTGCGCGCCCTCAAGGAACACGGTCGGAAGGTAGGCAGAAGCATGCGATCCGATTATGTAGAACTTCTCGAATATGAAATGTGCCTCTTTCGTGTTGATTTTGACGCCACCGCGAAGGCCACATTGACCACACTCATCGTGAGTGGTGGACCCCATTTGGGCGGCTAATTTTGAGAGGCCCGTATTTGAGAAGCACCTGCTGCAGAGCACGGGCGAATCCATGTTTACTCCCATCACGTACAGTTGTCTCGATTTTAGACGGACTGTAACTTGTACAGGCGCGGTGCGACGCCGGGTGCCGGGTGCCCCATATCTCGATTTTGAGATGTGGGCATCGCGCGAAGCGCGACCGCCCCCGCCCATCCCCACGGCCCACCGCAACTCGAAGGGGCACGGCTTCAGCCGTGCCAATAAACAGCCGGGTCGAAGACCCTGCCTTGCTGCCGCAGGCCAGAGTGCAGCCGCAGGCGCAACGACCAAATTGCCTTCTTCAAGACAGCCCCCAAACCCCAAACCAACATCTAACTCCACAAGGCGACAGGACGCACGCCGCCGCAAGGCTGTTCCCGGAGCATCTCCCATGCCCACCAAATCCCACACACTCTCTTCCAGCGACCGCAAGCACCTCAACTCCTCCGACTATGCCTTCCCCAACCAGCGCAAAGAGCCCATCGAAAACGCCTCGCACGTCCGCAACGCCGTCGCGCGCTTCGACCAGGTCAAGGGCGTCTCCGACGACGACCGCAAGAAGGCCTTCCGCCGCATCAAGGCCGCCGCCAGAAAAATGGGCATCCACATTCCCGAAACTCACTGGCAACAGCTAGGCAACCACCCCCAAACCGCGCGCTAGACTCACCCTCGCAACCATACTGGCGACAACCACGCGAAGCCCCTCGCCGTCCGCGCAGCACCTTGACACCGCGCCGCGCCCCCAGTAGCCTCAAGTACCAGATGAAGCAGATTCACCACACCGCCGCACGCTGTTGCATGTGTTGTCACATGCCCTGCTGTTGCGCCGGTGTCTGTCTGCTCTAAGCGAACCCCCAAACTTCGCCCATAAGCTCAAACACCCACGCAAAGCTCCCCAGCAGCGTGGGTTTCGCACATCTGAGCACAAATCTCCCCACAACCAAACCTCAGGAGTCCCCCATGGAATCCCCGACCCGCAAACTAGCCTTCAACGCCGACGCAGCCGCCATCGTCATAGCCTTAACCTTCGCCGCCCTCATCCGCCTCGGCATCATCCACCACATCGGCTGGTAACCCGAGCCCCTCTCCCCTGCCCTTGTCCGCCCAGACCATCCCGCTACCCCCACCAACACGCCAGCCCACCCGCGCGCAGCAACTCCTGGCGCTCCTCCCCGGAACCCTCCTCCTCTTCACCATCGGCCTGGCCGGCAAAACACTCGAATCCCTGGGCCACCATCTCCGCGCCCACCACCATTACTTCCCGCAAGTCGAGCACGTCCTCTGGGCCATCATCCTCGGCCTTATCCTCTCCAACCTCGTCACTCTCCCGCGCATCTTTCTCCCCGGCATCGCCACCTACGAGCTCTGGCTCAAGCTCGGCATCGTCCTCATAGCCGCCAAGTTCATCCTCTCCGACGTTCTCCGCATCGGCGGCCTCTCCCTCGCGCTAGTAGCCGTCGAGCTCATCCTCTCCCTAACCGTAATGACGCTGCTAGGCAAGATCTTCCGCCTCCCACCCAAGCTCACCAGTCTTCTGGCCATCGGCAGCTCCATCTGCGGAGTTACAGCGATCATGGCCGCTCAAGGCGCCATCAACCCCGACGAGGAAGACACCTCCACCGCCATCGCCGCCATCCTCACCCTCGGCGCGCTAGCCCTCTTCACTTTCCCCGCCATCGGCCATGCGCTCCACATGGGTCAGCAAACCTTCGGCATCTGGACCGGCCTCGCCGTCGACAACACCGCCGAAGCCACCGTCACCGGAGCCATCTACGGCGACCTCGCCGGACGCATCGCCATCCTCGCCAAAACCGCGCGCTCCTCCTTCATCGGCTTCGTAGTCCTGGGCTACGCCATCTACTGGGCCTCGCAAGGCAAAGCGGCGCGCGTCGAACGCAAAGCTCTTTTCCTCTGGCAAAAGTTCCCCAAGTTCATCCTCGGCTTCGTAGCTCTCTCGGTCCTGGCAAGCATCGGCTTCTTCACCACCGCGCAGCTCAACTCCCTTGGCAACCTCTCCAAGTGGGCGTTCCTTCCCGCCTTCGCCGGCGTAGGCCTCCGCACCAAGCTCAGCGACCTCGTCCACCAGGGCTGGCGTCCCATCCTCGTTGGCATCCTCGGCGAAATCTTCATCGCCCTCCTCACCCTCGGCATGGTCCTAGCGGTCTATCACTAAGCACCCTCACAAATCCACCTCTCGCCGTTTGCGCAAGACCCTCATCCGCGCAGGACCGCCGTGCGCGCAGCACGCTTCGATCACCTCCCGTTATATCCTTCCTACCAAGAGCCCACCATGCCCAAGACCCTCTCTCCAGGCCGCCTAGAAGCCTTCTCCGACGGAGTCATCGCCGTCATCATCACCATCATGGTGCTCGAGCTCAGAGTCCCCTCCAAAGAAATCTCCAACCTCGACGGCCTCCGCGCGCTTCTCCCACTCCTCATCGTCTATCTCCTCAGCTTCGTCCAAACCGGCATCTACTGGGTCAACCACCACTACCTCACCGACGACCTCGACCACGTCACCCACGGCATCCTCTGGGCTAACCTCGCCTTCCTCTTCTGCCTCTCGCTCATCCCCTTCGCCACCACCTGGATCGGCACTCGCGGCATCACTCCCTTCGCCGTCTCGCTCTACTCGGTCATCTGCGCTCTCCCCTCCGTCGCCTGGATTGTCCTCTCCACGGCCATCTGCCGCCATACCGCCGTATCCCTCGCCGGCAGCCCGCTCAAGCAGCTCACCTCGACCGCACTCTACCTCGGCGCCATCCCCGTCGCCTACGTCTCACCCAACATCGCCCTCTGCATGATTGCCGCCGTTGCCATCCTCTGGCTCCTCCCACCGCGAAAGATTCGCGTCGCCCACCAAAGCCATCAGACCCCGCCCGAATAACCTCACACGCAAAACCATCCCCAGTACACCATCACGCGAAGCCTTCGCCGGCCGCGTAGGACCCCCGCACTCTCACAGCGTTCCAACCCACAGGGATCTAGGCTAAACTCGCATCGACATGAAACTCTCCGGCTGCGGCACCGCGCTAGTCACTCCCTTCCACTCCGACGGCTCCCTAGACGAGCCAGCCTTAACCGCCCACGTCCTCTCCCAGATCGAAAACGGCATCTCTCTCCTGATCCCCTGCGGCACCACCGGCGAAGCCTCCACGCTCACCGAACAAGAAACCGACCGCGTAATCCAACTAACCATCGAAGCCGCCGTAGGCCGCGTCCCCATCTTCGCCGGCTGCACCCACAACTCCACCGCCCAGGCCGTCCTCAACGCCAAACGCCTCGCCAAAATCCCCGGTCTCACCGGCCTCCTAACCGCCAACCCCTACTACAACCGCCCGAATCAGGAAGGCCAGTACCAACACTTCCGCGCCATAGCCGAGGCAGTAGACCTCCCCATCCTCCTCTACAACATCCCCGGCCGCACCGCGACCAACCTCCTCCCGGAAACCGTCCTCCGCTTAGCCGAGCTCCCCAACATCATCGGCATCAAGGAATCCAGCGGCGTCATGAGCCAGATCACCGAGCTCCTAACCCACGCCCCCACCAACTTCTCCATCCTCGCCGGCGACGACGCCCTCGCCCTCCCCGTAATAGCCCTCGGCGGCCGCGGCCTGGTCTCCGTAGCCTCGAACGCAATCCCCGCGCCCATGTCCCAAATGATAGCCACAGCTCTAGCCAACAACTGGCCCGAAGCTCGCACCATAAACGCCCGCTACTTCGCCCTGATGCAAGCCCACTTCACAGAACCCAGCCCCGCCCCCATCAAAGCCACGCTAGCCCTATTAGGCCGCTGCAACGAAACCCTCCGCCTACCCATGGTCCCCGTAACCGACCAAACCCGTACCAAACTAAAATCCCTCCTCCAGGATCTCAACCTCCTGCAGCAATAATCCCGTCAAGGAGCACCCTCCGAGATGACCGCACGCCTCCTCACCCTCACCCTCCTCCTCGCACCCCTTATCGCATCCGCCCAGCAACCCGACTGGCACGCCGGAAGCATCGCCAATCTCAGCGCCAGCATTACCACCCTTTCTCCAGCCGATCAGAAAGGCATCGAGCAAGTCGTCCACCAGCCTCCCGAGAGCCTCCACGCCCTGCGCGTCGATACCCCCTCCACTCACCTCTTCCTCATTCAGGCCTCCGACGATAAATCCTGCGATGTACGCCGTAACTGCGCCGCCTGGATCATCAGCAGCGACTACAGAGTCCTCCTGAATACCTCCACGCCCCACTTCAAAATTCAGACCACTCTTCATGCCGGACTCCCCGACCTTCTCACATCCGACGCCGGTTTTAACGACACTGGTACCTTCCAACAGTGGCGCTTCGATGGAACCACCTACCGTCTCTCAGCGTGCGCCACCTACACCTCTCACGACTCCTTCAACGACACGTACGGCAGCCCCCGCACCACGCCCTACCCCTGCCCAACGAACTAGTTCACCTCCGTACACAAATCCCCACCGCCCCTGAGCGAACACGCTTCAAGCCGCCACATCCTGCGGCCTTCGCTGTCTGCGCCAGCCAGCTACAATCACTTGTGATGACCCTAGAACAATCCATAGACCACCACTTCGCCCAGGGCCACGCCGCGGTCAATAACCCCGACGCCCTAGCCGCCTTCCACCAGCTCCGCGACGCCCTCGAAGCCGGCACCCTCCGCTCCGCCCAGCCCGACCCCACCTCCCCCACCGGCTGGCGCGTCAATGCCTGGGTCAAGCGCGGCATCCTCCTCGGCTTCCGTCTCGGCCATCTCGAAGCCGTCGAAGACAACGTCCTCCACTGCGTCGACAAGCACACCTACCCCACCCGCAAGTTCACCCCCGAACAAAATATCCGCATCGTCACCGGAGGCAGCGCCGTCCGCGCCGGCTCCCATCTCGCCCCCGGCGTAGTCGTCGTCCCCCCCGCCTACATCAACACCGGCGCCTTCGTCGACGAGTCCACCATGATCGACTCCCACGCCCTGGTAGGCTCCTGCGCCCAGATAGGCAAGCGCGTCCACCTCTCCGCAGCCTGCCAGATCGGCGGCGTACTCGAACCCATCAACGCCTCCCCCGTCATCATCGAAGACGACGTCCTCGCCGGCGGCAACACCGGCGTCTACGAAGGCACCATCGTCCGAGCCCGCGCCGTCCTGGCCTCCGGCGTCATCCTCACCCGCGGCACCCCCGTCTACGACCTCCCCAACAACACCATCCACAAAGCCACACCCGAAACCCCGCTCATCATCCCTTCCGGAGCGGTAGTAGTAGCCGGCAGCCGCCCCATCCAGCAAGGCCCCGGCAAAGACCTCGGCCTCTCCATCTACACGCCCATCATCATCAAATACCGCGACGAAAAAACAGACCTCTCCACCACCCTTGAAGACTTACTGAGATAACCGGAAGACCTCCTCCGCTAAACTTGACATCGTAGCTACTTTGTAGCTACGATTGGATGTATTTTGACGTCCGCGCTTCTTCTCTTCGGGGAGTGTGTAACTAGATAACTCGGCTGCTCAGTCGCCTATTCAACCAGTTTCTAGGAGCACACGTGTTCGATTGGGATGAAGCAAACATTGCCCATATTGCAAACCACGATGTCCAACCACACGAAGCCGAAGAGGCATACAACAGCAATCCGGTCTACCTGGACTATGCAATCGAAGATGGCGAAGAGCGGCATCGCGAAATCGGAGAGTCTCTTACCGGCAGACTCCTCGTCGTTATCAGCACTATGAGAGGCGACACCGTGCGCGTCGTCACCGCTTATCCACCAGATCGTCCATTACGCCTTACCTATCTTGCCTTCAAGGAGTCCGAACAACATGGAAAAGAGAATCATTCCTAAATTCGCATCCGAGAGCGAAGAAGCTCAGTGGTGGTTCGATAACCAGAAAGAACTCGACAAGGATTTCGCGCAGGCGTTCGCAACGGGACGGCTAAAGCGCAGAACAGAAGCCCGTACAGGTACTCCACTCCCCACCACCACCATGCGCATCGACCCAGCCGACATCGAGCTAGCCCGCGCCCAGGCCGAAAAGAAAGGCTTGAAGTACCAGACCTACGTAAAGATGCTCCTCCACGAAGCCCTCCTAAGGGAATCCAAGGCCACGGGAACCTCCGAAAGCTCCGCTGCGTAATACCTCCCAGAAAGGCAGCCACCACCCATGAAGCTTCTCCTCTTTGTCGTCCTCCTCATCATCTGCTGGCCCGCCGCTCTTCTCGCGCTCGTGCTCTTCCCTATTGTCTGGCTAATCCTTCTCCCATTCCGCCTCATCGGTCTCGTAGTCGGCGGCGTCTTCGAGCTCATCGCCGCGCTCTTCACCCTCCCCGCCCGCCTCATCCGCGCCATCTAGCGCTCACGGCCTTCCGCTCCTCGGTCTCCGTCCACCACGAGTGCGATAGACTGAAGGTCCATGGCAAATGAAAAACTGCAAATAGTCCCGCTCGGCGGGCTCGGCGAGTTCGGCATGAACTGCCTCGCTCTCCACTTCGGCGACGACATCATCGTCATCGACGCCGGCCTCATGTTCCCCGAAGAAGAGCTCCTCGGCGTAGACATCGTAGTCCCCGACATCTCCTACCTAATCGAGAACCGCGCCAAAGTCCGTGGCATCGTCCTGACCCACGGCCACGAAGACCACATCGGCGGCCTCCCATGGATCCTCTCCGAGCTAAACGTCCCCGTCTACGGCACCGAGTTCACCCTCGCCTACGTTGAGGGCAAACTCGAAGAGCATCGCCTCCTCGACGACGCCGAGCTAATCGAGATCCTCCCCGGCCGCCGCTTCAACCTAGGCGTCTTCAGCGTCCTTCCCATCCGCGTTACGCACTCGTTAGTCGACTGTGTCTCCCTCGCCATCCACACCCCCGTCGGCATCGTCGTCCACACCGGCGATTTCAAGATCGATCTCTCCTCCCCCGACGGCCATCCCTTCGACCTCCAGGCCTTCGCCGACCTCGGCAAGCAAAACGTCCTCTGTCTCCTCCAGGACTCCACCAACGTCGACCGCCCAGGCTTCACCCCCGGCGAAAAGGCCGTCATCCCGCGCCTCGACGACATCTTCGGAGCCGCCAAGAAGCGCATCTTCTTCTCCTGCTTCTCGTCCTCCATTCATCGCATCCGCATCGCCATGGACCTCGCCCACAAGCACGGCCGCAAGATCGCCCTCATCGGCCGCTCCATCGACAACAGCACCGAAATCGCGCAAGACCTAGGCTACATCGACCCACCCGCCGGCCTCATCATCCATCCCAACCAGATCAAGGACACCCCGGCCAGCAAGCTCTGCGTCCTGATCTCCGGCACGCAAGGCGAGCCCATGTCCGCGCTCTCCCGCGCCGCCGTAGACAACCACCGCTTCGCAAAAATCGAATCCGGCGACACCGTCCTTCTAAGCTCGCGCGTAATCCCCGGCAACGAGAAAGCCATCTACCGCGTCATCGACCACCTCGAGCGCCGTGACGCAAGAGTCATCCACGACGACGGCACGCACGGCCTCATCCACGTCTCCGGCCACGGCTCCCAGGAAGAGCTCCGCATGATGATCAACCTCGTGCGCCCCAAGTTCTTCATCCCCGTCCACGGCGACTACCGCCACCTGAAGCGCCACGCCGAGCTAGCGGCTGCCACCGGCGTCCCCGAAAAAGTAATCCTCCTCGAAGACGGCGACGTCCTGACCGTAGATCGCGAGCACGCCGAAAAAACCGGCAAGGTAACCACCGGCCGCGTCTGCATCGACAACAACTCAACCGCCGACGTAGTAGAAGACACCGTAATCCGCGACCGCAAGCACCTGGGCGAAGACGGCGTCTTCCTCCCCATCATCGCCATCAACAAGCGCACCGGCCAGGTAGAAGGCGCCCCTGAGATCACCACCCGTGGCTTCGCAGCCGACGACCCCGAACTCCTGAGAAACGCGCGAGATATTGTCGCGCGAACATTAGAGCAATCCAGCGAAGAAGAGCGCCGCGACTACGGCGTAATGAAGGACAAGATCCGCGGCGACCTGAAGCGTTTCCTACAAAAAAACGCCAACCGCCGCCCGCTAATCATGCCCATCATCCTCGAACTCTAACCACTGCTATTCACTTCAACACCCAGACGGCGACGACCCCATAGGATCGTCGCCGTTGCATTTTGCGTTGCCGCTGCTCTCCGAACCCACAACGAACAGGTACCCCGACGCTTCAGCGTCGGGTCTCATAGGTTCGAAAGAGAAATGGGCTTTAGCCCTAAGGTTTGCCCCTTGCACTGGCCTTTGCCGTTGCCCTTGCATTTGCTTCTGAGATAGGTCCGGGCTTCAGCCCGGACATCCCAACCCCACACCGCAAGGGGCTTTAGCCCCTGGGACTGCTCTCGTCGCAAACAACCCCACTGTCGTGGATCACCATCCCCCTCAAGGCGCGACCACCACCGTAGCAACAGCAAACCCGCGCGTCTCGGCCGCCGCCGCAATCCTCACCACCTGCGCCACCCCCGGCACCTCCACCGGCATCACCTGCACCATCCCGCTACCATCCGACAACGCCGAACTCTGCGCCGTCCTCAACACCGGTGCCGACGCGCAAGCCCCACGCAGCGCACAAACCCCCTCCCACGCATACGCCGTCTGATAGAAATTCACCTTAGCCCCTGGCAGCGCATGTCCCGCGCTATCGGTCACCAGCAGCTTCACCGCCGCCGGCGACGCGCCCACCACCAAACTCTGCCCACCGCCACTAGCAACCGTAATCACCCACAGCGGCGGAGCCACGCCATACGCCGTCCAATTCGCACACACGCTAGTCCAGGCACACCCCGTCACCACATTCGTCGACCCGCTCCCAATCGCACCAACACTAGTCACCACACCCTCAGTCCCATTCGCCGCCGTAACGCCCGTAGACGGAGTAAGCGTGAACCCTGCCCCGCTCGACGTCCAACTCACCGGAACCCCAACCGCCGCCGCTCCATCCTGCGTCGCCGTCAGCGACAAACTCCAGCTCCCCGCCGCGCCCGCCGCCAGGTACTGCGCCGCCGCTCCAATCGTCACCACCCGCACCGGATTCGTATCCGCAATCGTAGCCCTCGCCGAAGCACCTCCACTCATCTCCGTCCCACTCACCGTAACCGTTCCCTCTGCCACTCCCATCAGCGGAGTCTCCGCCAACCCCGTAGCATCCGTAGTCACCACGCACCCCGGCCCCACCCCGCACCCCGTCGCCACCGCCGCACCACCGCCCGTGCCCGTCACCACAAAGCTCACACTCGCCCCCGGAGCAGGCGTCACACCATCCGGCGCATACACCCGCACCGCAAACGGAGTCGCCGCCACATAACCCGTCTCCAGCGACGTCGGCGCCGAAACCAGCGCCACCAGATCCTTCGTCCCCAGCCCATACGTCAACGCCCCCGCAATATCCGTCGTCCCCCCAGTCGTCGGATCCAGAACCTCCACATCCACCGCCGTCCCACTCACAGCTCCAGCCGTCGCCATCGACGGCACCGTAGCCACAATCTGGGTCGACGTCCAGCTAGTAGCCGTAGCCATCACCCCATTCACCAGCACCTCATTGCCCGTCTCAAATCCCGTCCCGCTCACCGTAATCGTCCCACCCAGCGTCCCCACCGTAGCCGGCGATACGCCACTCGCATACAGAATCCGCGCGCTATACGCAAAGTCCGGCCGCCCCGCTCCATACTCATCCGCAATCGCAATCCGGTAGTTCGACGCGCTCGCCGCCGCCGCCACACGCAGCTGCGTCATCCCCAGCACCAGCGCATTCAGCGGAGCCACCGCGCTCGCCACCGTCGGCAGCGTCCCCGTCGCGTCCGTCAGGTTCCACACCCCCATCACCGGCTGCAGCTTCTCCACCGAACCATTCCCCGACTCATTCAGCGCCGTCACCTCCATCGTCCAGCTCGTATTCGCGTTCACCGCCGTCTTCCGCCACGCCGTATAGTCCGCCGCACACAGCACGGCATTCCACAACCCCGTCGCACTCGACGCCGTTGGACTCGTCTCCGTCCCATCTTTAGAGCTGCACGAGTCCGACGCCGCTCCGCTGGCAGTCATCGCCACCGTCGCCGGAGCGCCCGGCATCAGGTCCGTCAGCGTCGGATATCCCGTCACTCCCCACAGCGAAATCGCCGGTCGCTGATACGGCCCCACCGCGTAGTCACCCCAGTACAACGGGTTGATCGACTGCGTCCCAAAGTACACCTTCGCCCCCGCCGCTCCTGCCGCAATATAGGGCATGCTCCACTCGCCCTCCGCCGCTGTCGTATTCACACCTGCGTTCTCGCTCACCGGCTCCGGCCCGCTCACCGGGTTCCCGCCATTCTGCTGAAACCCATATCCCGTCGTACTGGAGTAGGCAGGGTACGCCTCCCACGTCGACTCCTGCCCCAGGATCCACCGGACCGCAAACACATTCACCAGCTCCATCCCCTGGCCCGACGGAAAGCCCACCGTCCCCGACACCGACACCGTATTCACGCTGGTCAACGTCTTCCCACCCCCCGCACTCAGCACCGGATACAGCGTCTCCAGCGCATTGATATCATCCGGCCGCAGCGCAAACGCATTCTGCACGCACTGGTACGTATACGGCCCGCAGTCCACATCGAGCGGATGCATCAGCGGCCACACCGTCATCGCCGCTGGCGTCTCGGTCGCGCCCGTAAACACGCCGTCGTTCAGCTGCGACCATGCCAGCCCCAGCACCCTCCCAAATACCCGCGTCAGTTGATACTGCATCTGCGTCAACTGCTCCTGCGCCACAGTCGGGTCGGTCGATCCCACGCACAACCCATTCAGCACAATCACCGCATGTTCGATCGTCCCCGCCGATCCAAACTGATCCACGCTCTCCACCACGCCATTCCGCTGACATCCACTCGGATCGCTGGCCCCGCTGCCCAGCAGCAGATCAATCACGCTCCCATCGCTGTCATAGATCACCGGAATCTGCACCGACGCATAGTTTGTAGCCTCCACATCCGCCGGCCACACCACCTCGCTCCCATCAAAGTAAGCATTCTCCCCGCCGCCATCGCCCGCCACATGCTCCGCCAGCTCGCCACCCTGCGCCAGCGTCACACTAGCCGTAGGAATATTCCAAAGTCCCGCCGCCGCCGCCACCATCGCATCCGCCTGCGCATGCGTCACCGTCGAACTCAAATCCCCCGGGTCAGTAAAGTACGACACCTGGTTCGTGTACCAGGCCATCGGAACACCAGCCACCGCATACCCACTAGTCCCGGTAATAAATCGCGGACCACCAGCCCACGCCGTAGCCGTAACCATCATCGCAGCCAAAGCCAGCAGCCCCCGCCGCCAGCCCCTACCGCCGCACATCACTCAACCCATTCCCAACCGATCCCGGCCCACTCTGCGCCTTCGACTCCGCTCCCACGCGCCAACCCTTCGGTAGCCGCAAGCCCTTCGGCTCCGCCACCGAATCCGTCTGCCAACCGCGCGCAACCGACACCGCATCCGCCAGCGCAACGGCACCCGTATCCGCATCCACCAACGGAGCCCCCACCGCCCGCCTCACCCGCGCCGCCAGCCAGCGCACATCCAGCAGCGTCTTCCCATCCGCTCCCATAGGCACCACCGGCACCACACCCATCATCCCGTCCACCGGAGAGCTTAGCCCCAAGCTTCCATCCGCCGCGCGGCCCGGCGCATGCAGAAAGAACATCGCCCGCTCGCCCACCCAATAGTGCTGTGCCCCACCCGTCCACCGCCCCGCCCACTCCCGCATCACATACGGTCCGCCCACCACGCCCAGCACCGGCTGCTGCACATCAAACCTAACCTCCACCACCCCACCCTTGTTCTCAATCTTCTGCACCTGCCCCACAAACACCACGCCCGCCCGCGAAGCCAACCCCCGAAGCTCCGCCCCCACACTACCCGCCGGCACCCGCTCCCCGCGCTGCTGTCCCAGCGCCGCTATACCGCCCGCAGCAAGGGCCAGCAACACCACGCCCCACATCCATCCGCGAACCCGCATCCGAACACGCATCGAAGCCAGCCTCTGCAACCTACTTCGTCGCAGCGCGCCAAACCCATGCACATGTCCTAAAGCAAGACAGCCCTCAAGCCGCCCTCAAGCCGCCAGACCCACTCTAGATCTCCGGATAAAAATCAAAAAACGCATCGATACTATGCCGCAGCTGCGCCTCAATCTGCTCGCGGCTACCCTCCACCACATGCATCGTCACCTGGGCCTCATGCCCATTCTTCAACGTGATCGGCGCCGCCTTCACCGCCTCAACCTCATCCGCCGGCAACAGCCGCATTCCATACACCAAGACCAGATCAGCCATCCCTCAATCCTACCCCTTCCCCCTCGCACCCTTTCCAACCCTTTACAATCAAATAATCCTATGTCCACAACGAACGAAGTACGCGACACCGTAATCCTGGGCTCCGGCTGCGCCGGCCTCACCGCGGCCATCTACGCCGCCCGCTCCAACCTCAAGCCTCTCGTCCTCGAAGGCCACGAGCCCGGCGGCCAGCTCTCCATCACCACCCTGGTAGAAAACTTCCCCGGCTGGCCCGAGGGCGTCCAGGGCCCCGAGCTCATCGAGAACATGAAGAAGCAGGCCACCCGCTTCGGCGCCGAGCTCCGCATGGCCCATCTCTCCACCGTCGACCTGACCACCTCGCCCTTCACCCTCACCATCGGCAAGGACACCATCCAAACCCGCTCCCTCATCATCGCCAGCGGAGCCAGCGCCCGCTGGCTAGGCCTACCCTCCGAGCAGGCCCTCATCGGCTTCGGCGTAAGCTCCTGCGCAACATGCGACGGCTTCTTCGCCTCTGGCAAAGAGATCGCCGTAATCGGCGGCGGCGACTCCGCCATGGAGGAAGCCCTCTTCCTGACCCGCTTCGCCACCAAGGTCACGATCATCAATAGATCAGAGAATTTCCGCGCGTCAAGAATCATGCTCGAGCGCGCCGTAGCCCACCCCCAGATCGAGTTCCTCCACAACACCTTGGTCGAAGAGTGCCTAGGAGTAGAAGAGAAGGACCTCAAGGGCCTGAAGCTCTTCAACAAAAAAACCGGCGAACGCTGGACGCTCCCCGTCAGCTTCATGTTCCTCGGCATAGGCCACATCCCTAACGCCCGCATGTTCGAAGGCCAGCTGGACCTCGACGCCGACGGCTACGTCAAGACCGAAGACAACGTCTTCGTCTCGATCCTCGGCAAGCGCATCCAAGGCGTCTACGCCTGCGGAGACGTCCAGGACCGCCGCTACCGCCAGGCCATCACCGCCGCCGGCACCGGCTGCATGGCCGCCCTGGAAGTAGAAAAATACCTCGAAGAAATGGGCCGCTAGGCGCCACTCCCGGAGAGCGCAGTCCATGGGATATTACATTCGGGTTTTGAGCAAACATGCCGGTGATATCCCCCTCGACAAGCTGCTCGAAGCTGCGCGGCCTGCCGTCCTCGAAAATCCTGAGGAAGCAGGCAATCCATGGCAGGCCCTGTTACTTAAACATCCTGCAGGTGGCCCAATTGCCGTCATCGAACGAAATCTTGTAGTCGATGGAGAGCTCGCAGCGGACGAGGTCCAGGAATTTATCGAAGAAGTCGCTGATTGCAAACCAACCACAGCAGCAAAATGGCTTCAAGATTATCTTCCAGGAGTGAAGGTCATTTATGCCTTCCAAGTCTTGAATGGTGCCTATGAATCGGGCGGCTGGGATGCTCTGCACTCTGTCTATAGCACCATTTGGAAGTCCACTGGAGGCATACTCCAAGCCGATGCAGAGGGCTTCTCGAACGAGGACGGCTTGACTGTTCTTTGGCAGTTCAGCGAAGAAGCGTCTGGCCCGTGGAATGTGGCTGTCTTAGACAGTCAAGGCAAATGGAAGGGCTTTTCGATCGATTTAGAAAAACGTGAGCACCGAGAAGCCTTTCAGCAGGGGTGCGTGCCTCCTGGCGTTGCCACTTTATAAAAGTTCTTCGAGACACTTTTCTCCCAAGCCGCTAGAAGAACTTGGAACATAACAGCAAGCCCCGCAGGAACGCTCCGCATCCATCCACCCCGCCAGCACGTCCTATAGCCAGAGGATCCGCATGCGCAAGCTCGTCACCGCCGCCTTCGCCATCACCCTAGCCCTCACCCTCACCGCCTGCAACGCGCAAGAATCCACCCGCGGCCCCATCCCACCCCCCAAAGTCGACGTCCCTCTGGCCACCACCCACAGCAAAGCCACGGCAGTCTTCGCGGGTGGCTGTTTCTGGGGCACGCAAGCCGTCTTCGAGCGCGTGCGTGGCGTCCGCGACACCACCGCAGGTTACGCCGGAGGCTCCGCCGCCACCGCCCACTACTCAGACGTCACCACCGAAACCACCGGCCACGCCGAATCCGTCCAGGTCATCTACGACCCCGCCAAACTAACCTACGGCCAACTCCTCCGCATCTTCTTCACCATCCACGACCCCACCACCCTCAACCGCCAGGGCCCCGACGTCGGCACCTCCTACCGCTCCGCCATCTTCTTCACCACCCCCGACCAGAAGCGCCTCGCCGACGCCTACATCGCGCAGCTAACCGCAGCCCACGTCTTCCCCCATCCCATCGTCACCCAGGTCGTCCCTCTAAAGGCCTTCTATGCCGGCGAAGACTACCACCAGGACTACGCCCTCAACCACCCCGACAACCCCTACATCATGGTCTGCGACCGCCCCAAGATCGCCACCCTCAAGCAGGACTACCCCAACCTCTACGTCGAATACCACGGCAAATAACCTCCGCCGCTAACTTTTGCCTTTGCCTTTGCTTTTGCCTTTGCCTTTGCCTTTGCCTTTCTGGTTGTCATTCCGAGCGAAGCGAGGAACCTGCTTCTCGCGCGCGAAGCG
>JBAVDD010000110.1:0-5883 GCA_049587035.1 Acidobacteriaceae bacterium
CCGCTACACCGACGCCAATCTCACCGCCGCCGCACTCGTAGCTATATCGTTTCTCGCCCTGCTAGTCGTCTACGGTCGCGGAAACCGGAGGTCTGAGCTTGCCTGATCTCTCCACACCGCACTATCAACTCCGACTCAGCACCCACCTTGGCGCCTTGCGCCTTAATATCCAGCTTGCACTCACAGCCCCGTGGACGGTCATCTTTGGCCCCTCCGGAAGCGGCAAGAGCACCATCCTTCGCGCTGCGTGTGGGCTGCTTCCAAAGGCCGCTGTCAGCTCTGCGTTCGCTGCTCCCGGGGGCTGGGACGATCTCGACGGTAGTCAACACCGCGTTGCAGCCCAACTGCGCCGGCTCGGCTATGCTCCTCAAGGGGCGGTGCTCTTCCCGCACCTCTCCGTCCGAGACAACATCGGCTTCCCTGCAACCGCTCGGCACGATCAAAGCGCGGCTGGCAAGCTCACCGATGCGGCCATTGAACTCTTCGAACTGACCGCACTGGCCGAGCGCATGCCGCGTGATCTCTCTGGCGGGGAGCGCCAACGCGTCAGTCTCGCTCGCGCCTTCGCCGTGCCGGCTCCGCGCCTTATGTTGCTGGACGAGCCCTTTACCGGCTTCGACCGCACGCTGCGCGACACGCTTCTACCCCGCATGCAACAGCACGTCAAACAGCTCGGCGTCCCAGTTCTTTCTGTCACCCACGATGTGGAAGAGGCCCTCATGCTTGGCGCTGACGTAATTCGCCTGGAAGGCGGCGTTATCGTCGAACAAGGCCCGGCGTCGCGCGTTCTCGCCGCCGAACGCAGCCGCATGCTGCAAATTCTGCAGCCCTAATTGTTCAATGCATCAGCTCAACAGCACCGGCTCGCGCTCAAGCGTGATCCCGAAACGCTCCCGCACGCCGTCCACAATCTCCGCCTGCAGCCGCTCAACATCGGCGCACGTCGCGCCTCCGCGATTGGTCAGCGCCAGCGTATGCCGCGTCGAGATCCGTGCCGGACCTTCACCATATCCCTTCACAAAACCGGCCTTCTCCAGCAACCACGCCGCAGGAACCTTGGTTAGCCCCTCGCCCACCGGCCAGTGCGGTACCAAGCTCTCCTCCACCCCTGTAGCCGCGGCAATCTCTTTCAGCCGCGCGGTCTTCACAATTGGGTTCTTGAAGAACGACCCAGCGCTCCGGCAATCCGGATCGCCGTGCACAATCAGCATTCCCTTCTCGCGTCGAATCTCCCGCACCGCCGTCGCCACGTCCATCAAAGTCAGGTCCTCGCGGCCACCAAGCCGCTTTTGAAGATCGGCGTAGCGCAGATTCGGCTCCCCACCATCAACCAGCCGATATCGCACACGCGTCACAATGTAGCGTCCCGGCTCATCCTTGTTGAACAAGCTCTCCCTATAGCGAAAACGGCATTGCTCTTTGCTGAGCTTCACCCACGTCTCGGTCTTGAGGTCGAACGCCCGCACCCACTCGATCGTCTCCGAGACCTCCTGCCCGTAAGCGCCCACGTTCTGTACTGGCGTTCCGCCCACCGACCCGGGAATCCCTGCCAGGCACTCCACACCCGCCATGCCCACCCACATCATCATCTCGACAAACTTGTCCCACGACTCCCCTGCGCCGACCTCGTAGCAGCCATCGCCACAGGCCTCCACGCCCATCACGCCGACCTTCAGCACCAACCCCTCGAAACCCGCATCCCGCACCAGTAGGTTACTTCCACCGCCCATCACAAACAATCGCAAGCCGCGCTCGTTGGCCCATGCCACTGCCGCTGCCACCTGCACCTCGTTTTCGGCCAGGATGAAGTAGCGCGCAGGACCCCCAATCCCGAAGGTGGTAAACGGGGCGAGTTGTATCTCTTCTCTAATCTGTAAGCTGCTAGGCACGCTTCGAGACTACATCACTCCCAGAGCACAAATCGCGTAGCTGGTGCGACCGAACCGGGCAACGTACAATCAAATAACGAAGTCCAGTTACAGTAGGATTTTCGCCAGGATTTATTCAGGATCAGGAGGCAACACGATGTACCCAGAGTTGATGCTCATTCCGATGCGCGAAGAGTTGACCAAGGCCGGTGTCCTGGAGGCACGAACCAGTGCCGAGGTAGATGCATCGCTCGCCAAGCCCGGAACCACGATGCTGATCGTGAACTCCGTTTGCGGTTGCGCCGCCGGCAAGATGCGGCCGGGCGTCCGCCTCGCCCTGCAGCACGCCACCAAGCCCGATCAGACCATCACCGTCTTCGCCGGCCAGGACCGCGACGCCACCGACCGCGCTCGCAGCTACTTTCAGGGCCATCCCCCTACCTCGCCCGCCGTCGCTATCCTCCGGGACGGTCAACTGATTTATCTCCTGCAGCGTTCGGCAATCGAGAACTCGACGGCCCCGGCTATAGCCCAGGAACTTACCCGTGCCTTCGACACATACTGCGCTAAGTCCGCAGTGTAAGCTACTTCCCTTCTTTTACTTACAAAGTTAACCTAAAGAGCGGATGGAAGTAGTCATCCGCTTTTTTTGCGCTGATTTCGGGCTAAGCTCTCATCGATCTTTGGAGCATCTACAGCGCTCCAGCACTAAAAATATTGACTACATCTGCCGATAACCTAGTCATGGCAGAAACCGTTCGGGTACCGAGGCTTTCCAGGGTAGAAACTATCTTGCCGCCCGAGATCCCTCCATCCGCCGCACCGGCGCTGAACCTTTGGCTCTCTGGTCCCAGCGCCGCTATAACGCAGCTGCGCGGCCAGATTCGCCGCGTCGCACCCTACTTTCGCACCGCGCTCCTCATCGGCGAGCGCGGCTGTGGGGAGGAGTCTGCCGCCCACATCCTGCACCAGCTCTCTCCCCTTGGTCGGCGTCCATTCGTGGGCCTGACCGCTGCCGAGGCCGAGCGGATCTTCAGCAAGTCTGACCCGTTGGAGATCCTCGCGGAAAAGGGAATGCTCTATCTGCCGCGTCCGGAGCGTCTTCCCCATACTGCACAGATGGCGTTGCTTCGACTAATCCGCAGGCGTGGCGCGCAGGCCCCGCGCATCGTCGCCTTTGCAGAGCGAGGTCTGCGTCCGCTGGTCAGCGCCAGTAGCTTCTCCTCTGATTTGGCCGACTGTCTGGGCGCGCTTCGCATCGTCATTCCGCCGCTGCGCGAGCGTCGGGAGGACACGCCTCATCTGCTCGCCCATATCGTTGAGGAAATCGCTGTGCAAACCGGCGTAGCTCCCCCGCAGCTCGCTCCGGACCTGCTAGAAATGGCCCGCAAACTTTCGTGGCCCGGTAATCTCACCCAGCTCTACTCCGCGGCGGAGGGTCTTCTGCAACAGGGAGGCAAATTCATACTCGACGCCACAGATCTCGAGTCTGTCCTAGGCGCGATTCCACAGGCAACGGCCTACGACCGCCGCGAGGTTCGCATGATGCGCCTCGACGACGTGATCCAGGAACATATTCGGGCCGTGCTCTTCGCCTGCAACGGCAACAAGCTGCGTACCGCAGAGATCCTCGGCATCAGCCGCTCCACACTCTACCGCATGCTGGACGCTGCAGCACAACCTGCCTCCCCAGCCAGATCCGACGGTCTCCAGATGACAGGCTGATGCGGCCGGAGGCCGGGGCCCAAGTGGTACATGGCAATCTTTTGATAGCCCTGCCGCTTGGCTGATAGCCTTGCTGCATGACCTCCACCGACACGACGGCGTCCACCGATAGCCTCCGCATCGCCGTGCTGGGCGCCGGCAAGATGGGCGGCATCCTGGTACAGGCCTTTCTGCGCTCCGGGCTGTTTCCTCGCGAACACGTCGCTGCCACAGTAGCCCACGAAACTCGCGCCCTTGCGCTCAGTAAACAGTTTGGCATCTCCGTCACGACCGACAACTTAAAGGCTGCCCAGGAGGCCGACGTGATTCTGCTGGGCGTGAAGCCTCAGCAGATGACCGATCTGGTAACTGGCATCGCTCCAGCGCTTCACCCCGGCAAACTCCTCATTTCCTTCGCCGCATCGGTGAAGACCAGCGCGATTGAGCAAGCGGCCGGCTGCGAGCTATCGGTCATCCGCGCCATGCCCAATACGCCTGCCATGCTGGGTGCGGGCATCACCGCCATCTGCCGCGGCAAGTTCGTCACCGACGAGCAGCTTGCGCTCGCCGAAAAAATCTTCGCCACCGTCGGCCGCACCGTCGTCGTCGACGAGAAGCACATGGACGCAGTCACCGGCCTCTCCGGTTCCGGGCCTGCCTTCTTGTACATCATCATCGAAGCGCTCGCCGAAGCAGGTGTGAACGTAGGCCTGCCCCGCGACATCGCCACGCAGCTCGCCGCGCAGACCACCTACGGCGCGGCCAAGATGGTCCTCGAAACCGGCTCTCACCCAGCCCTGCTCAAGGATGAGGTCACCACCCCGGCTGGCTGCACCGTGGAGGGCATCCTCGAACTGGAGGAGGGCGGCGTCCGTGTAACCCTCATCAAGGCAGTAAAGCGCGCCACCGAGCGTGCGCGGGAACTCGCCCGCAGCTAGAACGTCGCTCGTATACCGAACGGCGCAGCGAGGATATCGAACAACGCGACGACGCGCACTCGTACAATCAAGGGCATGAGCAGTACAGTGGTACCCACCTCATCCCCTTCCGGCAACCGGCACTCGCGCACTCTTCCCTTCTATGCTGCCGTGGTCGTCGGGTTTATGGTGCTGGTCATCCTTGAAGGCGCGGTCGTTCGCGCAACCGGTTCCGGCGCTGGTTGCGGCAATCACTGGCCTCTCTGCAACGGCGACTTCTTCCCCCATCATCCGCGCCTCGCTACCATCATCGAGTACACGCACCGCTCGATGACCGGCATCTGCACCACGCTCGTCGCCATCCTCATCGGCTGGACATTTCTTGCACGTCCACGTGGAGATCGTTCTCGCCGCGCCGTCGTCTGGTGCGGCATCCTGCTCGTCACAGAAGCCCTTCTCGGAGCAATTCTGGTCAAGGGGGGCTACGTCGAGAACAACGCGTCGGACATGCGCGTCGTTATGCAGTGCATCCACTTCACCAACACCATGCTTCTCCTGGCGGCCATCACGCTCACCTGGTGGTGGTTGGGCGAGCGTCCGCAGCCAAAGGTTTCAGGACCCTCGGCCCGCACAGCAGCATGGTTGGCCGCGATCGCAACGCTCTTTGTCGGCGGCACTGGCTCCGTCGCCGCCCTCGCGGACACGCTCTTCCCCCCAACCTCGGTGCAGGCAGCCTTCCTCCAGGACTTCTCCGCGCATTCGCCGCTTCTGGTGCGGATGCGCTGGCTGCATCCCGCTAGCGCTCTGATCGCCCTCGCCTGCGCGGTCTGGCTGGCGCTAAGGATGCGCAACTGTCTCGGCAACCTGGTCCTCGGACTTATTGGCGCGCAGCTTCTGCTGGGGGGCACCGACGTTCTGCTGCTCGCGCCGACCTGGATGCAGGTGCTCCACCTCTTCGGCGCCGACCTCTACTGGATCGCGCTGGTGGTCGCCTGCGCAACCGTCCTTGCCCCAACCAGTCCAGCGCCGGCCGACCTGGTACTCGAGCGTACGCCCCTTACTGCGGCGAGTTAGCCGGCTTGCCCTCTACCTTGTGCACCACATGCTTCGTGCCGTGAACGGTCTTGTGGTACCCCTCTTTGCTCACCTTAGCCGTCTTATGGCCAACCTTCTTGGACACATGGACGGTGTCGTGCGTGGCCACCTTTGTGCCATGCGCCGTCTTGTGGGCGACGGTCTTGCTGGCGTGGGCCGTGTGGTGACCAGCATCCTTCATATCCTGGCCCACGGTCTGTGCGTGTGCGATTCCTATGGAAAGCAAACCGGCCAGCGCCAACGTCGAAACAGCGAGTGTCTTCATCGTTCTTTCTCCCTGTACAGCAGTAATTCGTAAT
>JBAVDD010000111.1:0-8127 GCA_049587035.1 Acidobacteriaceae bacterium
CACTACACCTGGAGTTTTGGGGATGGAACGAGCGCGATTGGTCGCAAGGTCAAGCACCGTTTTCCCGATGCGCAGGGGACGCTGCTCGACGGCTCCGGCTTGTATCGTGTGCTGTTGCACGTTTCAAATGACAGCGGTCGTAATACGTGGATCTATATACCGACGGTGGTTCGCGATAGCCAGACACCTGCTTTGCCCGAAACGGTGGGCGCACCCGGCGTTCTCTATCGGCTGAAGACTGAGCGGGGGATGCTTGTTCGAACCGGCACTTCGCCTACGCTCTCTCTCGATGACGTGCATCCGCCAAAAACAAATTACTCGGTAGAGTTCTCTACCGACGTAGACGTGCCGGAGGACGGTGGGTATGTGTTCACTGTTGTTGCAAACGATTCAAGCTCTATAGCGATCGATGGAAAAACGTTGGGCAATGGCCCTGCACCTTTTGCTCAGGTCTGTGGGCTTGCGGGCAATGCAGCACGATCACTGACGGCCGCCGTCGAGTTGAGCAGAGGGTTGCATCATTTGGATGTCACAGAATCGCATTCGAAGGGCATAGACGACTTCAGGGTGCTTTGGCAACGGCCTGGAAAGCCGATCGAACCGGTCCCGGTCGATCTTCTGTCTCACCATTGAGATTTACGCACGGCCGCATCTGTCTTCGCTGAATACGGCCGCCAACTAGCGCCTATTGCTTGCGCGCGGGATGTGTGCCGCAGGATTGGCGAACCACAAGTTCGACCGGCAGGACAACCTTCTTAGCTTGAATAGGCGCACCTTCAGCACCGAGCCGAGCGAAGAGCATTTTCGCGCCGATGTGAGCCATGCCCGTTGTCGGTTGTCTCACTACCGTTACTGCGGGCTTCAACAGGTCGGCAGTCTCGAAGTCATCGAATCCAACGAGGGCGACTGCCTCGGGCACGGAAAGACCCATCTGCGATAGTGCGTGGAGCGCATGCCTGGTCGTGAGGCCGTTACTGCAAAAGAAGGCCGTAGGCGCATTGGGTTGGCTCATCACGCTCCGGACGGATTCGGATGTCTCAGAGAGGCTGTAGGTGGCCAGGATTACCTGAGGCTGCAGGTTGGCGTGGGTCATGGTCTGGCGATAGCCGTCCTGCCTGGCCCCTAACGTCGAGAGATCCGCGCCAAGTCCAAGATAAGCGATGCGACGATGTCCGTGGTCGATGAGATGTTGGACCGCGAGGCGCGCGCCGTTCTTGTTCTGGACCACAACACTGTCGAATCTGTTCTTGCCAACTGGACGGTCTAGCGTCACGATTGGAATCGCCGTGAACTCCGGTTCGGTGAGGCGACTCTTGAGCCCGGACGCAGGGATGACAATCAGCCCATCCACAAGACGTAACAACATCATCATCGCTTCGTTGAACTCAATCTCGGGGTCTTCGTAAGACATTGCGATGTTGACCGAGTAGCCATGTTCTTTAGCAACGAGACTGACTGCCTCGGCACACGTGGCAAAAAATGAATCCTGGAGGTTGGGTAGGATGATTCCAATCTGCCTGGAGCGCTGCTCACGGAGTGATCGGGCAATCTGGTTCGGACGGTACCTGAGCGTCTCAATGGCGTCGAATACCCGCTTGCGGGTCTCTTCGGTGACAGGCGCACTTCCATTGATGACGCGCGAAACGGTCATCGTGCCGACACCGGCTAAAGCCGCTACATCGCGCATCCGCGCTGGACGAGTCAATACAGGGAACCTCTATGCTGTCCCCTTACTGTACTCCGCTGAGTTCCAATGGCAGCGAACCAGGCACCGTGTTCCAGCCGCGGAAGCTTATCGTAGCGTGCGTTCCTGCGGCTGAAACGGGGTACTGGACCTGGATAGTCTGAGTCTCTCCGGGCAGCAGGGATACGTAGTTATCCGAGTAATAGGCAGGCAGGATTCGCTTTCCATTCTGGTCGAGCAGAGTGAGCTTGTTCTCGAGGCTGACTACTGAACCGGCGTTCGTTACCTGGATCGTGGTCGTGTATTGAGAGCCTGCGCTTACAGTGGATGCCTGCAAGTGGATTGGGGTCTTCGCGAGATGCGTGAGATCGCGGTACTGCGCGGAAGTCTTCGCGAGCCAGTAGAGATTCCTGGAGACGATCGTTCCATGCGCATCTGCCAATTCAAGCGTGACGATCACGGTCGCATGGGCAAGATAGGAGGTCAGGTCAAGGTGCATGGCCACGGCTTTGTCATCTGCTTGAAGACTCACCTGCTTCTGCGTCTGAAATAGCAGCGCATTGGCTAGCGAATAGACCTTTGCCGTAGCCGTCAAATTGGCGCGCGCCTCCACGGTTGTATTGATGATGTCTACCTGGTCGGTGGCCAGGTTCAACTGGATATGGAGGGGCTCGCATGCCTTCATGGTTCCGTAAAACGAAGCCTGTGTGTCGTAATCGGAGCTCAGGATCTGCCACATCGTACTAGGCCACGCCGGCTGAGTCATCCAGAGTAACCGGCCGCTGTTCGGAGACCAAAGGTTTGCGTTCATCCCCTCAAAGATGGCGCGGTAGTCAACGTAGTTGAGCATCTGCGTCTTGCGCTCAAAGTCGGCGAGAGACGTGGGCGCTCCAAATTCGGCCATCAGTTCGTTCATGAACGGTTCTGTTCGGCCGTTACCTTTCGAGTGCCAATCGTGATAGGCCCACACGTCGTCCATCGGCCATTGGTCGGCCTTCGGCGTGGTGCTTTCGAAGGACTCCAGGGTCGACATGGACGGAGTTCCCGTCTCGACAGAGAAGCCTCGATTCAGCGTCGTCGCGTATGCGGCGGGGTCCTGATAGCTGTAGGGACCGCTCCGTTGCAGGTTGACCTGGTTCGAGCTGGGAGAATAAAAGCGCGTGCCATCGAGCGTTCTTACCAACTGCTCCAGGCCCGCGTTCAAGATGGGTTGAGGTACACCCTCGTTGCGTCCGCACCAGAGGGCAATTGAAGGATGGTTGCGGTAGTGTTCAATCGTGTCACGTGCGTTGTCCAAGAACAGCGCAGGATCTTCTGCTTCAAGGTTGTAGTTCTGCGTTGACTCCCAGAAGTCATTCCACACGAGCATTCCGTACTCGTCGGCCAGGTCGTAGAAGGTCTCTTCGGTGCTCTGACCGACCCAGTTGCGGATGATGTTGAGATTAGCGGCGTGATCCAAACGGAAGAAGGGTTCGAGGTGTGTTCGGGAGACGCGCTTGCGGAAATCGTCCATGCCCCAGTTTCCGCCGCGCGCTGCGATCCTGACACCATTGACGACGATGACGAGATAGGGCGCGGTCTTTACGTCCTTCGAGGGTTTAATCGCAGGCGAGTTTTCTGCGCCTGGAGAGAGCGAGGAGACGACGGATTGATATTGATAGCCATCGCGCAGGTCTTCGGGAATATCGAGCGCAGCGCCATCGGCCGACGGGATCTGGCGCATGCCCTGGTGACTCACGTCCACGATTGGGGTTGGTGAGTCCAGTGAGTCAGACGGTGTGAAGAGCACGCGCCGAAGGTGCCCAGAGGAATCGAGCAAGCTTAACTCATAGCTGATCTCGCGCATGCCGAAACGGAAGTCTCTGTTGTCGGAGTTCGATGTTCTGCGCCCTATGCTGGCGGTCACGTGCAGCGTGTAGAGCTCTGGTTTGCCATACCCATTCGGCCACCAGAGCCGGGGATGCTCAACGTGGAGCTGGCTAAACTCGGCGGGTGTGAAGACGACCATGTTTTCGCCCGATGCGAGTATGACGCGCTTCTCTACCGAGACTTGATCAAAGCTGCCGGCGATAGTTGCTTGCGTCGGCATGGAGGACAGGTTCGTGATGGGCACACGGATGACGACGTCTGCCTGGTCGAAGTTGTGATTGTGAAAGGTAGGCAGAATCTGTACGTCGCCGATGCGGAGATCGCCGATGACCTTCATCGTGACGGACTGCCAGATTCCACTGTCGCGATCGCGCACTGCAGGGATCCAATCCCAGCCTTCGGTGGCCAGGAAGGTCGGGCCATCAAGCTCCATGATGCCGCCATTTTCACCCGCGCCGCCTAATACGGATTGCTCCTGCGGTATGCCGGGGTGCGGTGGCGGGGATATCTTCACTGCCAAAATGTTTTTCTGCTTAGGCCGTAGCAGTGCGGTCACATCGAATTGTCCGCGACGGAAGGCACCTTTCATTGTGCCCAGGAGCTTGCCGTTCAGCCAGATCTCCGCTTTGTAGTTGATGCCTGCAAAGGAAAGCAGAACGTGACGATTACTACCTAGTGCGGATTTCATCGCGGTCGGAAGCGTGAAGGTGTTGCGATACCAGTAGTTTTGCTTGTTCAGTGTCTCTGGAATAGCGAGGTTGTTCAGGCCATATGCGGGGTCGGGGTAGATGCCGTCGTCTACCATGGTCGTCAGCACGGTGCCAGGCACGGTGGCACGCATCCAGTCATCCGCGTGGAAGGCCGGGTCGGTTAGCGTCTGCGGAGTTGCGCTGACCTTGGGCGCCTCGCGAAGCTTCCACCCGTGGGACATCTCCCACTCTCCTGGCTTGCCTTCGACGAGGGATGGGCCTGCTGGCGCTCGCCGGATTGCCACCGGTGCTGAGAAGGGAGCGCGACTGGTCGGCATCGTGGCTGGATCCTGCGGCGCTTCATACCCTGGCCAACTGCGCGATTGCACAGGCCATGGCTTGGACCCGTCCTCGTACATGAGGATGCTGAAGTTTGGCATTGAGGTATAGAGCTGATGCTCCTCGGCATCGGTAAGAGCGCGCCGCAAGATGGTGAAGGCGGCAATCTTCCCGCCAAAGTGCTGCGACTCAATAGGGCTAATGGGCGGTGGCGCGATCTGGACAACGGCTGTCGCCGGCCCCAGGGTCAGCGCTCCTGTCGCAAGAAGGTTGCCGTCGCTGTACAGCCGTATGCCCTTGCCGTCGAAGGTGGCCGAAAGAAGGTGCCATTCGCCGGGCTTGATGGACGCACTCGCCCCTAGCTCATTCCCTTCGCCCATCCAGAACGAAACCCGGTTGGGTTCGATGGCCAAGAGTCGCGGATATTCGCTGGTTGAATCGCCGAGTCCGGCAAGGAATTCTCGTTGCGTTACGGGCTCAGAGGGATTGAACCAGGTTGAGATCGTCCAAGGTTTATCCGGACGCAGAACGGGATCTTGCGTGTCCACTGTGTAGCGAAGCCCAGTGCCGCCGGTCAGGAAACTTGCGTTGTAGGGTCCGAGCTGTGGAGGGATCAGCAGCGCCTCAGGGATTTGCGCCGAGGTTATGAAAGAGAAGCCAAGCGAGACGATGACAGCGAGCCTGCGGAAGAGGTGCGGGGCCCTCATTGAAAGAGGCTTGTATTTACTGATGTTGCGGATCTGCATGTCATTTCCTTCGTTACGGGCTTGGGTCGATGATGTTTAACGAGTACCGGGGGACTAAGTTAATGTGCCCGGGAGGCGAAGCATGACGCATGGGCGGGCAAGAGACTAGCCACGGAAGCGTCTGGCATGGTGTGGTTTGGAGTGCGAGCATGATGAAAGATAACGATATCAATAGGGTATAGTCGCCTTGTCTTTAGGCTGTCAAGCGTATGGCAGGCGGCCTCATCGAATGACATCTGGGCACTCTGCTGGAGTCCTGATGTGCTTTCGCGCGAACCTGTGGGCTGAAAGCGGTAATAAGAGGCGAGCGACCTGCCGTTTGTACTAAGAATTGGACTCGAAGAGCCAAGCCACGCGTGATCAAAATATCCGAGGTACACCTTTGCCCCAGGTTTCGGGCGGAGCAAGTTTTCTGCGAATCGGAGCGATTGTCGAGTCACGTTCGTCGCTTGTAAATATGCGAGTACCTTGAGTGATGAGGTAATCAGCTGTTCGCGCTGCCAGTGCTTGTATGGTCAAACCGGGGTTTGCCGAACCCTGGGTTGGGAGGATGCTCCCATCGCAAACAAATAGGTTCGCTACATCGTGTGTTCGACCAAACTTGTCTACGACGGATGTGCGAGGGTCTGCTCCCATCCGGCAGGCGCCTACCAAGTGGGCATACCGAGCTTCTTGTACAACTTCTTCGGCTCCTGCGGCCTGCATCACTTCGATGGTTTTCTTCTTTGCTGCCCGGATGAGCTTCTTGTCATTGGCATGGAGATTGAAGCTGACGTGTGCAACGGGCAGCCCAAAGCGATCCTTATCTTCAGACAAGGTGACGCGGTTGTCTGCCCAGGGGAGAATTTCGCCTAGCAGGCCGAAGGCGGCCCAGTGGTTGTAGCCCATCATTTCGCGACGCAGACCCCATCCCCAGGCCTTCTTTGCTGTGAGCATCTGTTTGCCGAATGCGACAGGGAGTGGTCCAACGGTTTGAATGGCAAAGCCGCGGGCAAAATCGTTCTCCGGGTTCGTCTCGTAGAACTGTTCGGTCAGTGCATGCGCGGGAGGAGCCTTGTACATACGTACCGGCTGGTCGAAGCGCCCCATCACTACGTTGCCGGCCTGCGCCATGAGGTAGCGTCCAACAGTGCCGCTCGAGTTGGCGAGTCCATTCTCGAACCCTGGGCACGACGAATTTAGGAGCAGTCTTGGTGTTTCAATTGCGTAGCCCGCGACGATCACTGCTTTCGCTCGTAGAAAGTGAGTGTGCCCTTCACGGTCAAAGTAATGGACGCCGGTTACACGCCCATTCGTTCCCAGTTCAAGGCGAGACGCCATACTGTAATCGCGAATCTCCGCACCGCTCTTGAGCGCGTCGGGGACATGCGTAATCAGCGTGCTGGCTTTGGCTCCGACCTTGCAGCCTTGAATGCAAAATCCGCGATAGATGCAGTGAGGCCTATCTCCGTGTGAGCCTGAAAGAATGGCTACCGGACCGCCGATGGACACGGGTATATCCAGCGCGGTGCAGCCTTTGATCAGGGCATTGCCGACGCCGCCCATCGGGTGCGGGCCATACGCATAGCCATGGGGATCTCCCCACGGATAGTAGGCCGGTCCAGCCACGGGCATCTCCAATTCGAGTTGCTCGTAGTAAGGCTTGAGGTCTTTGTAGCTGATGGGCCAATCGGCTCCGACGCCGTCTTGCGTGTAGACCTCAAAATCGGACGGGTGCAGACGCGGCGTGAACGCAGCCCAATGCACGGAACCTCCGCCTACACCCCTGCCACAGTTATTCGCTCCCAAGGCAAGTGGGTCCGAACCGCCTGTGACACGGGGATCGGTCCAGTAGAGTTCATGGGAGCCGGCTTCGTCACTCACCCAATCCCGCTCTGTGTCCCAGAAAGGGCCTGCCTCAAGTCCGACGACATTGAAGCCGGCCCTGGCAAGACGCTGGAGCAGAACACCTCCGGCCGATCCAACTCCGACGATGGCGTAGTCAACATCATCAGTCTCTTTGAAGCGTCGCATGGGAATGTGGATCGATTGCAGAGAGCCGAGCATATGCTTGCCCGGCGGGGGACTATCGAATGCACCCAGAAGTGGTTTCTTCAATGGGTGCCTCCGCTGCCGTGATGGGCCTGGCTGTCATCCGTATCGGAGCCGTCAACGATGTCCGAGACCGAGAATGGAGGAGCCAGCCATTCGTAACGTTTTTCTTCCTTTTCCCACGGCTCGGGTTCTCCGCGTTCAAGCCGCGTATACGCCCGCGGGTAGGCCGGCCCACCGAAGCCAATCTCATCCCATGCCCAAGGGTGGGCGTAATAGGCTTCAATTGCATCGGTCATCATCATCTGCCAAAAACGCTTCACGGACATCTGTCGCCAAATCTCTTTGCCGGCTGCGGGTTTTCCTTGTTGAATTCCCTGAAGGACCAACTCCTGTTGCCGCTGGGGCAAAAGGAGAAATCCGCCACCGAAGCGTTTCTGCGATTCAGCGTCGATCGCCTGGATCCCTATTCGATAGACGACCCGATCCTGCGGCATATCTTCATAGCGGTAGCCGACTGTACGATTTTGGTAGAGCCTGTCGTCCAGCGGCGCAACCAGTGGAATCTGGCGGTCGATCGTTCGATCCGTTTGTGGAATGAGATGAGCAAAGACCGCAGTCCAGAAGTCCCACTCCTCTTCCGTGAAAAAGCGGCGCTTTGGTGGATCATCGACCCGCATCTCGACGATATCCCGAGTGGCGCTATCCCAGAAAGGACTTTGGGACAAGGTGCTGAAGCCGGGATAGTAACCGGGGCTGCGTGTTGGCG
>JBAVDD010000112.1:0-2263 GCA_049587035.1 Acidobacteriaceae bacterium
GTCATCGCCCTCATGGATGACCAGGCCGCCAAGCTCTCCGCCCTCAACCTCCGCGTCGCCCGCATCCACTCCGGCCTCTCCCGCGACGACGCCCGCCAGGCCTGCCGCGACTACCTCGACGGCTCGCTAGACTTCCTCTTCATCGCCCCCGAGCGCCTCCGCGTACCCGGCTTCCCCGAGATGCTAGCCAAGCGCAAGCCCTCGCTAGTAGCCATCGACGAAGCCCACTGCATCAGCTCCTGGGGCCATGACTTCCGCCCCGACTACCGGACATTAGGTCAGTACCTCCCGGCCCTCCGCCCCGCTCCCATCATCGCTCTAACCGCCACCGCCACGCCCACCGTCCAGCGCGACATCGCTCTCCAACTCGACCTCCAAAACCCCACCGTCTTCATCACCGGCTTCCGCCGCCACAATCTGGCCATCGAAGTCATCGAGCTCTCCAAGCCGCAGCGCGACGACTTCGCCCTCAAGCTCCTCAAGGCCCCCGACTCCCGCCCCGCCATCATCTACGCTGGCTCACGTAAACAGGCCGAAGAGCTAGCCAGTAAACTCCACAAACACTTCCCCACCGCGGCCTACCACGCAGGCCTCGACCCCCAGACCCGCGACCGCGTGCAACGCGCCTTCCTCTCCGGCAAGCTTGACGTAGTAGTAGCCACAGTCGCCTTCGGCATGGGCGTAGACAAGGCCGACGTCCGCACCGTAATCCACGTAGCGTTACCCGGATCCGTCGAAGCCTACTACCAGGAGATAGGCCGCGCCGGCCGCGATGGCGAACCCTCCCGCACCATCCTCCTCCACGGCTTCGCCGACCGCCGCCTGCAGGAGTTCTTCCTCGAAAAAAACTACCCACCCACCTCCGACCTCGAGCGCGTGGCCATCTGCCTCCCCGCCGAATTCACGCCAGTAGACGCGCTCCACAACGCACTCCTAAAACGCCGCACCCCCATCGACCGCGAAACATTAGACCGCACCATAGAAAAACTCCTCATCGCCGGCGTAGCCCAAATGGACATCAACGGCGACGTCTGCCTCTCCCCCGATCACGCAGCAGGCAGCAAGTGGCAAACCGCCTACGAGACCCAGGTAGCCGTCCGCCGCGCCCAGATCGACCGCATGATCGCCTTCGCCGAATCCGCCCAATGCCGCATGGCCGCGCTAGTCCAGCACTTCGGCGACACCACCGACAAGCTAACCAACTGCGGCCTCTGCGACATCTGCAACCCCAACGGCAACGGCGCAGCGCAGCCCGCCCACCAGCCCACATCACAAGAGCGCACCTGGCTCCGAGCCATCCTCTCCGCCCTCGACAACCGCAGCACCTCCACCGGCAAACTCTTCACCGACCTGGCTCAAAATAAAAACAGCAAGATCGGGAAGATCGATGCCCGCAACGACTTCGACACCCTGCTCGACGGCCTGGCCCGTGCCGGCCTCATCACCATCGTCAACGACACCTTCCGCAACCCCGAAGGCCGCGACATCACTTACAAGAAAGCCGCGATCACTCACGAAGGCCACACCCCCGACGACGCCACGCTAGACACCGTTTGGCTCCGCACAACAATCGCCGCATCCCCAAAGAAGAAGTCCCGCACCACAAAATCGAGTGCCCTATCTTCGCCGACGGCTTCATCGTCGGCTAAGGTGGGTTCGCAAGAAACTCATACCCTCAACCCCACCGCCGAAGCCCTCTTCCAAGACCTCCGAGCCTGGCGCACCGAAACCGCTCGCCCCACCAAAACCCCAGCCTTCATGATCCTCTCGGACACCACCCTCCGAGCCATCGCCGTCGGCGCCCCCCAAAACCTAACCGCCCTCCACGCCATCCCCGGCATGGGCCCCACCAAAGTAGACCGCTACGGCGCCGACCTAATAGCCATCTGCCGCGGCGCCGCCCCTGCGCTCACTCTGAATGCAACCGCTTCAACGGACAACGTTGTTGTAGCAAGCAATCAGCCCGTCCTTTCGAGCCTGAAACCTAACAACGAACCTGTCATTCTGAGCGGAGCGGAGCGCAGTCGAAGAACCCCGAAGAACTCAACCTCACCCAAGCCCTCCGCCCCATTTCAACCTCATATCTCGACAAGCCCCGCCACAGATCAGGTACCCCGAGGCTTTAGCCTCGGGTCTCATAGCCAATTAAAAGAAAAAGGGGCTTCAGCCCCCTCTAGCAAATATCAACCCATCATCCTCACCGAAGCCGAGCGCAACCGCAAAACCCCCAAGCCTCAAACGACCACCCCAACCATCGACCTAA
>JBAVDD010000113.1:0-3527 GCA_049587035.1 Acidobacteriaceae bacterium
GGAGTGGGGGGAGTACCGCGCGGTCGCGGGATTGAGATCTTCGGGCCGGAGAGCTCGGGTAAGACGACCATCACGCTGCAGATTATCGCCGAGGCCCAGAAGGCCGGTGGCCTGGCGGCGTTTGTGGATGCGGAGCATGCGCTCGATCCAACCTATGCCAAGAAGCTGGGCGTGGACACGGACAACCTGCTGGTGAGCCAGCCGGACTATGGCGAGCAGGCGCTGGAGATTGTGGAGGCGCTGGTGCGCTCGGGTGCGATCGATGTGCTGGTGGTGGACTCGGTGGCGGCGCTGGTACCCAAGGCCGAGCTCGACGGCGAGATGGGCGACTCGCATATGGGGCTACAGGCGCGGCTCATGTCCCAGGCCTTGAGAAAGTTGACGGGTACGGTTTCGAAGTCGCGGACCTGCCTGATCTTCATCAACCAGATTCGCGAGAAGATTGGCGTGATGTTTGGCAACCCTGAGACGACGACGGGCGGCAAGGCGCTGAAGTTCTACTCGTCGATGCGCATTGATATTCGCCGCATCGGTGCTGTCAAAGAAGGCGATGTTGTTGTTGGTTCGCGCACCAAGGTGAAGGTGGTTAAGAACAAGGTCGCAGCGCCGTTCCGTGATGCAGAGTTTGACATTCTGTATGGCGAGGGAATCTCGCGCGAGGGAGACACGCTGGATCTGGCGGTGGCGAACAACATCGTGGACAAGGCTGGCGCATGGTACAGCTACCAGGGCGAGCGCATCGGGCAGGGCCGCGAGAACGTGCGTGGATTCCTGAAGGAGAACAAGGAGATCTTCGGACGCATCGATACGGAGCTGCGCAAGAAGCTGGGCATCAAGGCGCTGACCGATGCGGACATCCCGGCGATTCCAGAGAGCGGCCCGGAGTTGGCGGTTGCTGCGGTGAAGAGCAAACGCGGTTAGAAGAGCCGGCAGGCGCATTGTGCTGAGCACGCGTAACGCGGAGCGCGGGACCATCGCGGCTTGATAAGATGTTGGGGTTTGCGGAGGCTTCTATGAACCGTACCCTGACGTTTACGACCCTTCTGTGCCTTATGCTCGGCATGGTGCTGTTTTCGCCAGCGCCTGCGCGGGCCCTCGACAATGGCCTGGCGCGCACACCGCCGATGGGCTGGAATAGCTGGAACAAGTTCGCATGCAAGGACGTGAACGAGCAGGTCGTCCGCGCGGCTGCTGACGCTATGGTCTCGAGTGGGATGAAGGCGGCCGGGTATCAGTACATCGTGATCGATGACTGCTGGCAGGTGGGCCGCGATGCTGAAGGGAACATCCTCGCCGATTCGCAGAAGTATCCGTCGGGGATCAAGGCGCTGGCCGACTATATCCACAGCAAGGGGTTGAAGTTCGGCATCTACACCGACGCCGGAACGAAGACCTGCGCCGGCCGCCCAGGGAGCGCGGGGCATGAGTATCAGGACGCGGCGCAGTATGCGAAGTGGGGCGTCGATTATGTGAAGGAAGACTGGTGCAGCACGCTGCCAGGGCAGAGCAGCGAGGCTTCCTACACGCTGATGCGCAACGCGCTGGCCGCGACGGGACGGCCCATCGTATTCAGCCTCTGCGAGTGGGGCTCGACCAAGCCGTGGCTGTGGGCCGGGCCGATTGGCAATATGTGGCGCGCAACGGGTGACATCCAGGACTGCTGGGATTGCAAAAAGAAATGGGGCGGCAATGGCGTACTGCAGATCCTCGATTTGATGGATCCGATCTACAGCTACGCCGGGCCGGGCCATTGGAACGACGCGGACATGCTCGAGGTGGGCAACGGAGGCATGACCGAGGCGGAGAATCGGGCGCACTTCAGCATGTGGGCGCTGTTCTCGGCGCCGCTGATCGCGGGCAACGACATGGCGCACATGACGGATGCGACGCGCGAGATTCTGCTGAACAAGGATGTCATCGCGATCGACCAGGATCCCATGGGCATCCAGGGGCATCGGGTGCAGAAGAATGGCGATCTCGAGGTGTGGTCCAAGCAGCTTGCGGATGGCGGGCGCGCAGTCGTGTTGCTGAATCGCGGAGCAAAGCCGTCGACCATCACAGCGGACTGGCGCGACATCGGCTATCCGGCTGCACTGACGGCGAGGGTGCGCGACCTGTGGGAGCATAAGGAGCTGGCGCGGCATACGGGTAGCTACTCGGCTGAGGTGCCGGGCAACGCTGCGGTGATGGTGCGGATTACTCCGTAGATTATTTTCCAGACGCGGCGTGCGCGACAATAGCTGGATGGGAACATTGCTGACGCGCGCGGACCGCGAGTGGATCGAGCAGCGCGCGCTTGCGGTGGGCTTCGAGCTTGCTGGCGTTGCCAATGTGCCCGAGTCCGCGGAGGGGCACGGCTCGGAGGACGATCTTCGATACACGCGGTGGGTGAACTCCGGCTATGCCGGCGAGATGGAGTATCTGAAGCGCGCGGACGAAGCGGGAGAATACCTGCACGGCGATCTGCGACGATCGATGCCGTGGGCGCGTTCTGTGATTGTCTGCGCAGTGAACTACAACGCCGACGCGCCGCGGTCGATCGATCCGGCGGCGACTACCGAGGGATGGATTGCGCGCTATGCATGGAGCGGCCGCGAGGACTCTGGCGCGGGCAGCGACTACCACGATGTACTGCTGGCGCGGCTGCGTGTATTGGAGGCCGAGCTCAAGCAGCGCTTCGGTATGGACTCGGTCAGCGAAGACCTCGATGGCATCGAGAGTCTCAAGCTGCGCTGCTATGTGGACACCGGCCCGCTCGCGGAGCGCGGCTTTGCTGTGCGTGCTGGCGTTGGGTGGATTGGCAAGAATACCTGCGTGATTCACCAGCAGCAGGGCTCGTGGCTGCTGCTGGGGGTGATTGTGACGTCGCTGGAGCTCTCGCCGGATGCGTGGAGCGTGCCTGCGGCGGACCGCTGCGGTAGCTGTACGCGCTGCATCGAGGCCTGTCCTACCGAGGCGCTCTTTGAGCCCGAGCCCGGTGGCGAGCGTGCTATGGATGCATCGCGCTGCATTGCGTATTTGACCATCGAGAAGAAGGGAAGCATTGCAGAGGAGTTGCGGCCGTTGACGGGGCGGCAGGTGTTTGGCTGCGACATCTGCCAGGATGTCTGCCCGTGGAATCGGAAGGCGCCGATCGCTGCGTCCGGTATGCTGCCGCCGCGCAGGGAGTTGATCAATCCCGCGCTGGAGTGGCTGGCAAGTATGGACGGCGCTGCGTTCAATCGTGTCTTTCGCGGCTCGCCCCTGGAGCGCACGCGCCGCAAGCGCATCCTGCGCAACGTTGCGATTGCCATGGGTAACAGCGGCGAGGAGCAGTACGTGCCGCAGTTGGACGCGTGGGCCGCCGGCGAGGATGAGGTACTCGCCGAGGCAGCAGCCTGGGCCGCGCGCCGGCTCCGTGATGCATCGGGTAACCGTCACTCGTGAAGCGCGATGATTTGCAAGGGATTCCAGCGAGGCCAAGTACACTGAGGGTATGTCGGATGAGATACAGGGCATCGTTCCGGACAATGTGGACAAAATCAGAG
>JBAVDD010000114.1:0-11472 GCA_049587035.1 Acidobacteriaceae bacterium
GGGGCTGATGCTATGGGCGTTCCTCAGCGGGCTGCTGCTGCTGGCGGGGGCGTATGTTTCGGCAACGCGCCACGCGCTGCGAGAGGCCCGCGTCGCCGATCTGAAACGCGCGCAGGAAGAAGCTATAGCCTGAGTTGGCTGCCGTTAGAGCTTGGCGTGGAAGGACGTCACGACGATGTCGTTCGCGTGGCCGCCGGAGGGCAGCAGGGTGAAGAGCGTCGGGCCGTTCTTGTCCTCCATGCGAATGACGGAGACGTCGGCTGAGCCGGCATCGGCGATGAGCAGCAGGTGCTCGTCGGCGGAGAAAGCAATCGTGTCGGGATGTACGCCGGTGTGCACGCTGGCCTCCACGCGGCCGTCATCAATGCTGTACATCGCGGCGGAGTCAGCGCCGAAGTTGGTCACCCACAGGCTCGAGTTGTCGTCGCTGATGACCGCGCTGGCGGGCTTGGAGCCGATGGGATAAGTGCCCAGCACTTCGTTGGTCCAGGTCGAGATCTCCGAGATGCTGTCCGAGCCGAAGTTGGTTGTGAAGACCTCGCCGCCGTCGGGTTTTACCGCGATGTGCGTCGGAGTATTGCCGACATCGAGCATGCAGAGCATATGGTCGTGTTGCAGAAACGAATCCTGCTTGCCGCGCCACGAAGTAGGCGAGGCGGCCAGCCATACGACCATGACCTGATGAGTCGCCGAACAGGTAACGAAGGCCTTGGCGCCGGAGGTTGGCTCGCTGGATGAGTTGGCCACCACGGCCACGTCGGTGGCGCCGGGGCAGCCTGAAAAGGCTTCGCGCAACTCCAGCGGATGCTCGCGTGAGTCGGTGCCGGATGTGTCGGTGATGGTGTAGACCGAGAGACTGCCGGCGATGCGATTGCTCACCACAAGCGTGTGGTTATCTGGCGAGACTTTGGTCATCCCCGGACCCTCGCCAGTGGCGGCGACGCCGATCTCGCGGCGCTTGTCGAGGTCCAGCACACTGACCGTGTTAGAGCCGGAGTTGGCCACGTACGCGCGCTTGCCGTCCGGCGCAACGCTGATGAAGTACGGCGTACGTTGCACCCCGATGGTCGCATCGACACGGTTGGTGTGCGTATTGATCACCGAGACGGAGTTGCTGCCGGTGTTGACGGCGTAGACCTCGTCACGCAGTGGGTTGACCGCGAGGCCTGTCGGATCATGGCCCACCTGCAGGACGCGGTCCTGGCGCAGATACACCAGGTCCAGCACGGTCACCGTGTTGTTGGTGCCGTTGGAGACGTAAGCGAACTCGTGATAGTTCGCCGGATAGATAGGGAACTGGTTGGGCCCGCAGCCACTCAACACCAGGGGCAGCGAGAGCAGCAGCAAGAGTGTGCGCGGAGATGTGGTCCGGGTTCGAGAGATGGGGCGTGGTGCAGGGTTCATCCCTTGCTCTTGCGCCACTGCACGGCCAGCCATGCAGCGTATCCGAACTGAAATAGCCAGACAGCGCAGTAGGCGTAGACGAGGTGTCTCTGCGAGAGGGTATGGAAGGGAATGCTCATTGAGTCTCCTAGAAACCAGGTGCGGGCTCATCGCCGAGAAAGCCAAGTGCGTTGGCGTTGGCCTGGCGCTGGCGACGGCGTTCGATGGCGTACCGCGTGCCGAGAATAAACGCGCCCCACATCGTCCACGCTGCCATATTCCACAAAATAGCCCGATAAAAGACCGGGTCTACGCTACCGCCATCGCCGAAGACGGGTGAAGGATGTTGCGTGCGCCACCAGCGGATGGACATGAAGCAGATGGGGACGTCAATGGCAGCGAAGATGGCGAGGACTGCTGAGATCACCGCCGTCTGGCCATCGGCGGAGAATCGCCGTACCAGCAGATAGCTTACATAGAGCAGCCATAGCAGCAGGTACGTAGTCAGCCGCGCATCCCATGCCCACCAGATGCCCCACGCTGCGCGGCCCCACAGCATGCCGGTTGCAAGACCGATGCTTGCATAGAGCACAGTCACCTCAGCCGCTGCCAGAGCGAAGGCATCCGCAGCCGCTGCACGTTCTACATTGCGGTTGCGCCACCACAGATACAGCAGCGCGGCGATGCAATTCAGGTAAGGGAAGACGAAGCTGAGAATGGTATGCGGAAGATGGTAGAACAGGACGCGATACAGATTGCCCATCGTCGCTTCGCGCGGCGCGGCCATCGCTTCATAGAAGCCAATGACCATAACCACCATGGTCAGGACAAGCCAGACCAGAGCCCACTTCGGCATTGCTCCGGAAGATTTTCGAATGTTAGTCACCATCGATGATTTTAGCTCTTTGTTGGACTGCGCGAAACGTTCGGTGCGCTAATCCGCGCTGAGAACAGTCTGAAACAAGAGCACGCAGGCTGTTGTGAAGACAACCACATAGGCCACCAGCACCTTGATCCATAATGTCGGCTCAAATTGGCCGGTAAGCACGTCTGTGGTGGCCTGGATCATGGCCAGAAGCGCTGGCATGGAGATGGGCAGCAGCACCAGTGGAAGCAAGGTCTCACGGTTGCGCGTGCGCAGGCTCAGCGCGGCGAAGAAGGTTCCATTCACCACCAAAGCCCATGTGCCCAAGGGTAGAATCACCAGCAGCTTCCAGGTCTCGCCCAGCGGCTGCAGGTTGTAAAAGATGGTGAAGATGGGTGCGAGGACAATCTCGACGCCGGTCACAAAGAGAAAGTTCGCCAACGCCTTGCCGATGAACAGAGCAGAGGCCGGAGCTGGCGAGAGTCGGTGCGCGTCGAGCACGCTGTTGCTGGTCTCGCGCGCCCAGGACTGATTCAGCGCCGTCATCGCCGCAAACAGCAGCGCCACCCACAGCAGGCCTCCGCTGATCTGCCGCGTCATCGTTGGATACGACGCCGGATCAAGGGCCATAGCGAGCACCACGACCACCAGCAGCGAGAAGAAGAGCATGCCGTTGATCGAGTCCTTGGTGCGCCACTCCAGGCGGAGATCCTTGCGCAGGTGGGTGAGGACGTGTTGCGCGTAGTTCATGCGCGGTCTCCCTGGCTTGGAACAGACGCGGGAGCTTTGGTTAGGTCCGCGAGCGTCGCCTGCGTTGCGCGGAGATAGTCTGCGGGGGCAAGCAGCAACTGCAGGCCGCGCTGCCCGGCCGAGATGGAGATCACCTCGAAGAGTTCGATGGTCTCATCTGCGAAGGCAGGGAACGGTTTCTTTGCGGCGAGCACGGTGACGCCGCCGCGAATGTAGCCAGTGAGCGGCTCAACGTCCTTCAGTGAGGCAAGCTCCACCTTGCGCGTGCCCGCGACTGACGCGAGTTTCTTCAGGTCGAGCTCGGCGTCTCCTGGAACCACTGCGAAGCGATGCTCGCCGTCGTGCGTGCGCGTGACCAGCGTCTTGAAGACCTGCTCGGGCGGAAGTCCGATCTTGCGTGCGACGGAGATTGCGGTGAGGTCATCGGGATCGACCTCGTAGGCTCGCAACTCGTAGGCAATGCCGAGCGCGTCGAGCTGTCGCGCTGCGTTGGTCTTGCTGGGGTGTGCGGACTTATTCGCTGGGCTCATCGTGCCGTCTCGATCAGCGACACGAGACGCCCGGCGTTCAGCGTCAGCGTGCTCTGCGCCAGTGGTCGAGCGAGCTCGGCCTGGTGGGTCGTGAGCATCAAGGTGCGCGCCAGGCCCATGTGCGAGTGCTGCTCCACATACGCCAGCAGGCGCGTAATCATGCTCTGCGCCGACCCGGCGTCGAGGTTGGAGAACGGTTCGTCGAGCAGCAGCAGATCGGGCTCCGAGAGCAGTACCCGCGCCAGCGACGCGCGCTGCCGCATGCCCTGCGAGTACTCGCCGACGCGACGCGTATTGGCCGGGTCCAGGCCCACCTCGATGAGTGCCTCAGCGGCCTTCTCCTGAAGCTGACGACGCGCCACGCCGTCAGCGTGCAGACTGCCAAAGTAGGTGAGGTTTTCGACCCCCGTCAGTTCGTCGTACAGCATCGTCGCATGGCTCATGTAGGCCACGACCCCGCGCTGGTACCGCGGGCCTTCGCCGAAGACCGAGACCGTTCCGTAGCTGGGCGACTGCAGTCCGGCAATCACCTTGAGTAGGGTCGATTTGCCTGCGCCATTCTCGCCCAGGATCACCACGCTGGAGCCGGCGGGGAGTTTCAACGAGATCTCGCGCAGCGCCACGAAGCCGCCATACAGCTTGGAGACGCGGCACAACTCCACGGCCGGAACCGCGATATCGGCAGGGTTCGCGGTGGTGCCGGCTCGGGGATCGTTCATCGTGGGCAGCATCTTTCTGTGAGTATAGAACCCGAGCCCCAACTCCAATGCGATCCGTGGCTCCCGTGCCGCGAAGGCTGCTTTGAGGCGAAGCTGTGGAAGACAAAGTTGCAAAGCCCGGCATTCGGTGATAAAAATTAATTATTCCTCTCGCTTCGGCGGGTCGAATTTCATGCAGAGTGGTTGAGGGACGAGCCCTACGACGCCACGACAACCGGACAGAACATAGTACCGGTGTCAACTCTCTCCTGGATTGGCGAAAGCCACGGGGTACATGAGATTCGGTGGAAGCAGACTCGTGTACAGAGCTGCTCAATTCCACTTACTCTCCGTAGCCCAAATCCAGAAAAATTGAGAGCGGCACACAGGACCATCACCCCTTCGATCATCTTTGCCCATCGGAGTCGAAACATGGTGTCTTCTTGTCCCGAGTACCAGCTTCCCGCGACGAAGTATGAGCTGCGCTGTAATGAATGCGGCAAGAGCTACGGCAACCGGCCTCTGTCCGGCTGCCCAGACTGTCTGGCGCCCCTTGAAGTGCAGTACGATCTGGAGACTGTCCGCGGTCGCTTTACGCGTGCGTCCATCGCTGCGGGCCCGGCCAACATCTGGCGCTACAAAGAGCTTCTGCCTATCCCCGAGGGCTTTCAGCCCGACCTGCCGGTTGGCTTCACGCCGCTGCTGCGCGCTAAGAACCTCGGCAAGCGCATCGGCGCCGACAACCTCTACGTAAAGAATGATGCGGTCTGCTTTCCAACGCTCAGCTTCAAGGACCGCGTTGTGTCGGTAGCGCTGGCGAATGCGCAGGCCTTCGGCTTCACCACGGTCGGTTGCTCGTCTACGGGCAACCTTGCGAACTCAACCGCTGCACAAGCGGCGCGGCTTGGACTGAAGGCTTGCATTGTGGTGCCCGGCGACCTCGAGGCCGCGAAGATCCTCAACACGCAAGTCTACGGCGCGCGGTTGGTGCGCATCGATGGCAACTACGATCACGTAAACCGCCTGTGCACGCTGATTGCAGACGAGTACAACTGGGGCTTTGTAAACGTGAACCTGCGGCCCTACTATGCGGAAGGTTCGAAGACCGTGGGCTACGAGATCGCCGAGCAGCTCGGCTGGCGCCTGCCCGATAACGTCGTTAGCCCGATGGCCGGTGGCTCGCTGATTCGCAAGATTCGCAAGGCGTTCAAAGAGCTGATCGCGCTGGGCCTGGTCGAGCCGAAAGAGGTTCGCTTCTTCGGCGCGCAGGCAACTGGTTGCTCGCCCATTGCGCATGCGGTCAAGCAGGGCTGGGACTACATCGAGCCGCAGCGACCGAATACCATCGCTCGCTCGCTGGCGATCGGCAATCCTGCGGACGGACCTGCCGCCGCCAAAATGATTCAGGAGACCGGTGGCTGGGCTGAGGACGTCTCCGACGTTGAACTCGTCGCCGGCATCCAGGAGCTTGCCGAAGACGAGGGAGTCTTTACCGAGACCGCGGGCGGCGTCACCACGGCCGTCACCGCACGCCTTTACTCGCAGGGGCGCATCTCCCGCGACCAGACCACGGTTGTCTGCATCACCGGCAACGGCCTGAAGACCACCGACGCACTCGACGGCCGCTTTGCCGCAGAGCGCGCCGTCAAACCAAAACTCGCCGCCTTCGACGAATACATTCGCGCCGTCGACGGCTCGCTCATCGGCGCCGAGGCCGAGCTCGCACTGGCAGGAGGTGCACGTTGAGTATCAAGATCGTTCTTCCCACCGCACTGGCCCGCCACACCGATGGCCAGAAGTCTTTCGAGTCGCAAGCCGAAAACCTCCCCAGCCTGCTTGTGGAGTTCGACTCCAAGTTTCCCGCTCTCGCCCAGAACGTGAAGGACGAGAACGGCAAGCTGCGCCGCTTTGTGAATGTCTACGTCAACGACGAGGACATCCGCTTCCTGGGCGGCGACGCGCATCGCTTCGAAGATGGCGACGAGATCATGCTCATCCCGTCCATTGCCGGCGGGTGCTGCGCGCACGGCGAGTAGCGCTTCGTGCAAACCACAAAGCCGCGGTGGCGCATGCCATCGCGGCTTTTCTAGCTTCACGGTTCTTACTTCTCAGGTGCGATACACATCCAGCTTGCGACAGGCCTCTGCCAGTTCGTCGTCCTTCTTGGCAAAGCAGAACCGCAGCAGGTTCTCGCCTGGGTTCACGCCGTTCTCGTCTGTCGCGAAGAACGCAGATCCTGCCACCGCCGCAATACCGGCGTCTGCAAGAAAACGTCGCGCCTTCTGCTTTGCGTCGGCGCCTGAAATACGCGTCGAGTCAGCCAGCACATAGTAGGCTCCGTTTGGCACGGAGGGCGTGAGGCCGGCACGGTCCAGCGCTGCGCAGATCAGATCGCGCTTGGCTTGATACTCCACCGACAAGTCCGCATAAAAGCTCTCTGGTAGCTGCAATAATCCCGCTGCGGCCCCGTGCTGCAACGGAGAAGGCGCGCACACATAGATCAGGTCGTGGAAGTATCCGATGGCCGGCAGCCAGCGTTCGCTCGCGGCAAGATACCCCAGCCGCCAGCCGGTCACCGAGAAGGTTTTCGAGAAGCCGGAGATGGTGATCGTGCGCTCCGCCATGCCCGGAAGCGTTGCGAGGCTGACGTGGTGCGCGCCGTCGTAGATGAAGTACTCGTACATCTCGTCGGTGAAGACGAAGAGGTCGAACTCGATCGCCACCTCGGCGAGCGCTTCGAGCTCGCCGCGAGAAAACACCTTGCCCGACGGATTCGATGGACTGTTCAGTATGATCGCCCGCGTGCGTGGAGTGATCGCAGCGCGCAGTCGGTCGGGGTCGAAGGAGAACTCTGATCCCGTGAGGGGAACGACCACGGGCACCGCTCGCATCGCGCGCAGCGTGCTTACGTGATAGCCGTAGAACGGTTCCAGCACCACGCACTCGTCGCCCGCATTCAGCAGCGCCAGCAGGGCCGCGTGCATTGCACCGGTCGCTCCGCTGGTCACCAGCACCTGGGTATGTGGGTCGACGCTGAGGCCGTTGAAGCTTGCCAGCTTCTGCGCGATCGCCTCACGCAGGGGAGCAATGCCGTCCATGCGCGTGTAGATATTCTGGCCCGAGCGGATCGCCGCGATCGCGGCCTCCACCACCGGATGCGGCGGATCGGTGTCGCATACGCCCTGCGCCATGTTGATTCCGCCAGCGTCGGCGCAAGCGACTGTCATCGCGCGTATCTCGGACTGGACGAAGTGCGGCGCCAGTTCGCTGAGACGAAGGTTGGGACGAAGATTGCTGGTGGTAGACGTGATGGTAGCCATAGGAAAAGCGCCTTCGCGCGCGCTTCCTATCCTAACGAACTTATCGCGCACCGGGAAGCCGCAGCCGTCGCGCTTACTGGCGCGCGATATTCTCTGTCGGCTTCTGGGGCGGCATGGGAAGGGAAGGGCCCGGGGTTAGTGTCGCGGGTTCCTCGGCGGCAAGCTTCAGCGGCTTGCTCACCAGGGCGATGTCCAGCACCTCATCCATTTGCTCCACCCAGTTCAGCTTCATCTCGTTCTTGATCAGCTCGGGCAGGTCGGCCAAGTCCTTCATGTTATCCGCGGGCAGGATGGCTTCGCGAATACCGGCACGGTGTGCCGCCAACAGCTTCTCCTTCAATCCGCCGATGGGCAGCACCTTGCCGCGCAGCGTAATCTCGCCGGTCATGGCGATATCGCGCCGCACTTCGATCTTCGTCAGCGCGCTGGCCAACGCCGTCGCCAGCGTGATGCCCGCCGATGGCCCGTCCTTGGGAATCGCACCTTCGGGAACATGTACATGGATGTCGACGTTGCGATAGAAGTCGCGCGCCAACCCCAACTGATGCGAGCGCGAGCGGATGTAAGTGAGCGCGGCCTGCGCGGACTCCTGCATCACGTCTCCCAGCTGCCCGGTGGCCGTCATCTTACCCTTGCCATCCAGCACCTGGACTTCGGTCTGCAGAATCGATCCGCCCATCTCTGTCCAGGCCAGTCCGGTCACCAGGCCAATCTCAGACATCTCCTGCACAAGCGAGTCGCGATACTTCGCCACACCCAGCAGGTTAGCCACGGACTCTGCCGTGACTGCCTCGACGTGCTTCTCGTTGCTTACGACTTTGCGTGCAACCTTGCGGCAGATGTTGCCAATCTCGCGTTCCAGGTTGCGCACGCCGGCCTCTCGCGTGTAGGCGCGAATGATCTCGCGCAGCGCATCGTCGGTGAAGGTGATCTGCTCAGACGTCAGACCTGTGGCCTCCAACTGCTTCCGCACCAGGTACTGCTTGGCGATCTCTAGCTTTTCGATCTCGGTGTAGCCGGTTAGCCGCAGAATCTCCATGCGGTCCTGCAGCGGGCCGGGAATGGTATGCAGCACGTTCGCCGTCGCAACGAACAGCACCTGCGACAGGTCATACTCCACGTCGAGATAGTGATCCTGGAAGGTATGGTTCTGTTCCGGATCCAGCACTTCCAGCAACGCAGATGCAGGGTCCCCACGGAAGTCCGAGGCCATCTTGTCGATCTCATCCAGCATGATCACCGGGTTCTTCGTCCCGGCCTTCTTCATCGACTGAATGATCTGTCCCGGCAGCGCGCCGATGTACGTGCGACGATGTCCGCGAATCTCTGCCTCATCGCGCACGCCGCCCAGCGACATCCGCACAAACTTCCGCCCTGTCGCCTTCGCAATCGACATGCCCAGCGAGGTCTTGCCCACGCCCGGCGGTCCGACGAAGCACAAGATCGAGCCCTTTGGATTTTTGACCAGCTGTCGCACCGCGAGGAACTCCAGGATGCGGTCCTTAATCTTCTCGAGGCCGTAGTGGTCCTCGTTCAGCACCGTCTCCGCGCTCTCAATCGAGCGAATCTCCTTGGAGCGTTTCTTCCACGGAACGGCGAGCAACCAGTCCAGGTAATTTCTGGAGACCGTTGACTCGGCCGACATCGGCGGCATCGCCTCGAGCTTCTTCAGCTCCTGCAGGGCCTTTTCCTGCACGTCCTTGCTCATGCCGGCTTCTTCAATCTTCTTCTTCAGCTCGTCGAACTCGCTCTTCTCACCGCGGCCCAGCTCCTTCTGGATGGCCTTGATCTTCTCGTTGAGGTAGTACTCCTTCTGCGCGCGTTCCATCTGCCGCTTCACGCGCGACTGGATGGTGCGGTCCATATTCAACTTTTCAATTGCGATGTCGAGCGTGTCCGCAATGCGCGAGAGCCGCACCTCGGGATCGAATACCTCGAGCAGTTGCTGCTTCTCTTCGATAGCCAGCGGAAGGTTTGCTGCGATCACATCGGCGAGCTTCGCCGGCTCATCCATGCGCAGGGCCGCGGTCGCCTCCTGGTTCAACGACTGCTGCAGCTTGCCGTATTGCTCGAACAGCTGATGCACCCGCGCAACCAGCTGCTCGGTTGCAGGAGTTGACTGCAACTCGGCGTTGGAGGTCTTAACCGTTGCGACAAAGAATCCGTCGTTGTCGTTGATCTCGCTGGCGCGCGCGCGCTCCACACCTTCTACCAGCACCTTAATGTTGCCGTCGGGCATGCGCACCGATTGCACAATGTTGCCAATCACGCCGACGGTGTAGATGTCGTCTGGCGTAGGTTCGTCCACCGAGGCGTCGTGCTGCGTTGCCAGGAAGATGCGGCGGTCGCCATTGAGCGCCTCTTCCAGCGCCCGCACGCTGGACTCGCGTCCCACCACGAACGGTGTCATCATGTGCGGAAAGATCACCATCTCGCGGATGGGCATCATCGGAAGCTTGCGCATTGCGCCGTCAAGAGTGTCGCGTTCGTCGTTTTTCATGTGCCTCCAGATTAGACGTGCGTTGGGCAGGAACGATGCGTGGGCGCGCTTGAACGAAATTGTACGCGCTAGCCGGAGGGGGAAGTATAACGGGTTTTGATGGGATAGAAGCCGGACCGTATTAACCAGATAACGGACAGCCTGGGCTGTCCGTCTCCCTGTGGAAAAAGTGTTTTCAGAATCAGCCAGCCTTCTCCAATACCACCGGAACCACGATCTCGCGTGACCGCACCATCTCGTCAGTGATCACCAGTTCCTTCACCTTCTTGTTGCCGGGTACGTGATACATCAAATCGAGCATCAGCTCTTCAAGAATCATCCGCAGACCGCGCGCACCTACCTTGCGATGCAGGGCCTCGCGTGCAATCTCTGCGGCGGCCTCGTCAGTCCAGGTCACCTTCACGCCCTCGTAGTCAAACAGTCGCGCGTATTGCTTCAGAATGGCATTGCGCGGACGCGTGAGAATATCGATCAGCGCTGCCTCGTCCAGCTCATCGAGAACGCCGAGCACTGGCAACCGGCCGACGAACTCAGGGATCAGTCCATACTTCAGCAGATCCTGTGGCTCGGCCTGGCGCAGCAGCTCCGAGTCGCGTTGCGCGCGGATCGGAGTGACGATGTCGTCTTCCTGGGCAATGGTCTCGCCGATCGCCTTGAAGCCCAGCGCCTTCTTGCCAATGCGTCGTCCAATCACCTTTTCCAGTCCCACAAACGCGCCGCCGCAGATGAACAGGATGTTCGTCGTATCAACGATGGTGAACTCCTGGTGCGGGTGCTTGCGTCCACCCTGCGGTGGAACGTTGGCGATCGTTCCCTCGAGCAGCTTCAGCAGTGCCTGCTGCACGCCCTCGCCTGATACGTCGCGGGTGATCGAAGGGTTCTCGTCCTTGCGTCCAATCTTGTCAATCTCGTCGATGTAGATGATGCCCTGTTGCGCGCGCGCCACGTCGCCGTCGGCCGCCTGCAGCAGTTTTAGAATGATGTTCTCGACGTCTTCGCCGACATAACCAGCTTCAGTGAGCGTCGTTGCGTCAACAATCGCGAAAGGCACATCGAGCATCTTCGCCAGCGTCTGTGCCAGCAACGTCTTGCCTGAACCCGTTGGACCCACCAGCAGGATGTTCGATTTCTGCATCTCCACATCATTGCCGCGGGTCTTATTCATCTGGATGCGTTTGTAGTGGTTGTAGACCGCGACCGCGAGTTTCTTCTTGGTCTGATCCTGGCCAATCACATACTCGTCCAGAAACGCCTTCACCTCTTGCGGCTTGGGCAGGTGAGCAGGAGCCGCACCGGACTGCGCTTCACCCTTGTCGTCTTCGAGGATCGAGTTGCAGACCGCGACACACTCGTCGCAGATGTAAGCGCGGGGATAATCCGATGGCGAGGAGATCAGCTTGGCGACAGCGTCCTGCGACTTATGGCA
>JBAVDD010000115.1:0-5363 GCA_049587035.1 Acidobacteriaceae bacterium
CCGGTGACAGCAGAAGCGGCTTTGTCCGATCTTGAAACTTCTGGCCGCACGCTCGTGGAGTGCGATGATCCCATGTCGCCAAAGGGTTTTCGCATGGTTCAGTATTCCAAGCCATCCAGCACCTACCAAAAGCTAATGAACTCGGGAACTGTTCCGAAGCGGATGGACAGTATGCGTCTGGTGAATCACACTGCATCGGTGAAGCAACGTTTTTCGCTGATCTTGGATGAGTGTAGAAGAGGCGTCAACTTGTCTGAAGCTGATCGGGAACGCTTTGGAATGTTGAAGCACCGCACGCTTCCAATGTCGCCGACATTACCGGCCCCCACTCTTACGACGCTGCCGGACGATGTCCTGCACTACTCTGAACCGCGGATACTCACTGTTCGTGAATACGCGCGGCTTCAATCATTTCCAGATTGGTATCAGTTCAAGGGGAAATATACGACTGGGGGAGATAGGCGGAAGAAGGACTGCCCGAGGTATACCCAAATTGGAAATGCAGTCCCTCCGCTGTTAGCGGAAGGTGTCGGACGTGCGCTAATGGCGATTCTCGATGAGGTGAGCACGCCCAAAAAGTATTTCGTTGTCCAGCAAGAACAAACTTCAAGAGAGGCAATGTCGTTAACACTCTAAACCTATGGACGAGCTTGGAAGAAAGATTCAGTTTCCCGAAGGATTGCTCGATTGGGCAGGACATCGAGCAGGAGGAGTCCGCAAGCTTTTCTACGAGAAGAGCGGGCGCCCTTCGGATTCGGTCATCAGGACTGGTTTGTTGCAAAGGCTTGAAGACTGGACGAACTGCCTCGCTGACGAAACAGCGGATGACTGTACACCAATTGTCCTGCTCGTTGGAGGACCTGGTAATGGAAAAACCGAGGCGGTTGAATTTGCCATTACGAATCTCGATGGCAGTCTAAGCGCCGACGGCGGACTGATTTCATCACTTTCAGAACAGTTTTTGCCGATCGATGGGTCTCCGCCCCCGAGGCTGGCGCGGGTGGCTGTTAGTAAATGGACTGGGGACCGGTTCCATTCAATACAGATAGTTCAGGATGCTTCGTCAGGAGACTTTTCTCGGCCTAGCTTGTCTCCAGCGGAACTACTCGTTGAGGAACTTGAACTGCTTCTCCGAGCAGATGGGAAAGTTATCCATCTTGCTTGCGTCAATCGCGGTGTGCTCGATGATGCCCTGATCATTGCCACGGATAGAACCTTGACTGCTGTACAGCAACTCTTGTCGCAAGTTGTGCGATCTGTTGGCACGGGACCTGAGCCTATATCCTGCTGGCCCCTAGAAAGATATTCAGATATCGGTGTCTGGCCAATGGACATCGAGTCACTGATTCGTCCCCAAGTCGACGCCGATATAACGACAACACCAGCGGCTGGTCTTCTACAGGCCGCGACTGCCGAGGAGAAGTGGCCCGTCCTTGGAGAATGTGCTGCCGGTGAGAATTGCCCATTTTGCTTGAGCAGGCAACATCTCTCGTCCGAACCTGGCCGCTCATCGCTCTTGCATATTCTGCGCTGGTACGAGCTTGCAAGCGGCAAGAGGTGGAGCTTCCGCGATCTGGCCTCTCTCTACTCGTACCTGCTTGCGGGGGCGCCTCCCGACGGAGCCGGACAGGCGAAGTACACTCCGTGCGAATGGGCAGCCAAACTTCAAGGTCAAATATCGACCACAGGCACCAGCCGCGCCAAGCTGCTTGCCCCCTTTCAGTTATTGAATCGTTTCTACCGGCACGCTCTGTTCGGTAAGTGGCCGAAAGTGAGTGCCAAAGTCTTCAAGAAAGCGTTACGCGATCTGGACCTCCAAGAAAACGATTTGCTGAACGGATTGCTGCTTTTCCTTAGCGATTCTCGGCGTCTTGCGATACCGCCCACTTTGCAGACCCAGTTGGACGAATTGTGCGAAGTGCTTGATCCGGCATTGGCGGACCCTGACACCGAGGTCATGCTCAGCAGTAATACAACGGTGTTCTACCGTGACATCGACGCACGCTTCAGCCAGTCGGTTGAAGAAGGGCTATCGTTCCTTCGGAATAAACGATGCTTATCTGCTCCAGAAATTGACCTTCTGAAAGATCTCGACAGCGTGGATAAGCGATTAGCGAAGGCAGGACTGGCCCGGAACCATCCGGACTCTGCTCGTCGCCTTCAGTCTCTGGTCAGAGACTTTGCTTGCAGGTTGGCCAGACGCTCGGTAGGTTGCCGTTCAGCCGCCGTGCGTGATGGAGCAACTCTGGTCTCGTTCGAGAAAGTCGTTGCAGGAGACGATCAGCTTTTATACGAAGCTGCCGTTCGGGTAGAGGAGCTTCTGAACAAAGGGCAACGGTTTGCAGTCGTTCTCAACACAACCTTTGGAGAGCCTATCCCGGGAGCCGAACGTAGAGTCACTCTCACGACGGATAGGCAGAGGGTGCGCGTCCCAGATGAGCATGAAACAGAGAGGCCCGCTGCTGCACTGAGGTTCCTCACGGTCGGCCCTCCATCTGGCCGCCAGTTCATCCCGATCACCTACGAACTCTATCGATCGGTACTCGACTTGCGATTGGGAATGCTGGAAGCGTCATTGCCAAAGGCGGTGGTAGCGCTACTGGACATCACTCGCGCGAAGTTAGGTGGCAGGATCGTCCGCGAAAAAGACGCACTCGAACTTGGCTCGATACAGATTGGGCTTCGAAAGGAAACCATCGTGTTTCAGCGCGGCAAGTTCCTAGTGAAGAAGGGAGCCGAGGGATGAGCCTAGAAAACTATAAAGCTGATCCGTGGAGGGCCGAGAAGTTGCACGGTGCTTATTCGGAGTCTGCTTTCGCGATCAAGCCAGCACCCGAATTTGCGACATCCGAAGTTGTTGTTTCGTCGCTGTACCGTGCGCTAGGCTTTGAGCACTTCTCAGAGAGAAGCGTGATTCAAAACACGGGCCCATTCCAAAAGGCATCCTCGTCAAGCGGCACGCCTCTGAATGGTAGCGTTTCAAATGAAACATGGCGGACCGTTCTCTATAACGCACTAGCTAGCCCCAAGCAAAGTAATCAGTCAACGCGACGGGTTCTTCAAATGACTCCGCTCGTTCCCGATGCCAACCTCTATTCGGGCTCGGCACGCCTTGCTGGCAACCCGTGGAATCCTGGAGCGTTGGTAAAGCGGATCATTCAGATGGGAACGGTCGACGAAAGCGAGGCTAGTGAGCTTTGGAGCCTTCTGTTCGGAGCGCTATCAGTCGATTCCAAAGACGACGCCTGGGCACGGTGGCTACAAGAAGAGTTCACGAAACGAAAGCCCCCAACGGTTTCCACCGCGTGGAACCAGATCCCGTGGAAACAGGATTCGACTGACGTTTCTGCAGAAGACAAATCTCTACTGCGTTTTCCTGCACAGCAGTTTGTGATCGACATCCGTTCAGTGATTGCTGCTAAATCGGCGATGACAAGAAGGCAATGGATTAGCCTCTTCGATGCTGTGGTTAGAATTGGGGCGGTCTCTCATGTGATCTGGCTATGTGGAGTGAATAGCAGGCTCTGGGAGTATGCGAGTCGGATAATTGCCGGGATGGCCGACGCGCCAGAATCAGTTGAGGAATTGCGAAAAGTCGTATTCTCCTCGACTAAACACAATTTGAATTACGGTGCGGTCGTTCTGCCCGCAATCAAGAATATCGTTTCTAGCTACCTCTCAGCGAGACTTGGCTTGAACATACTCCTATGGCAGTTGGAAGAGTTTGGTGTCACGATTAGTCCTCTGAACTCATCTGGAGAGATCTTAACTTTTTTCAGGCAGCTTCAGGAGCACCGGAGCGCGCTCGCGGAAGCGAACGTCCTTGGCGAATACCAGCGCATTCGGGACGATGCCGATCACGCGCGAACGCTTGCGTGCAAAAAAGGCATTGGATCGAATCTCATAGAATTTGCCCGCTACTCGCTGGGGCGACGGCAAACCGCCGAATCTACTCTGCGCAGTTATGACCAGAGCTACGTGCTAAATAAACGAGGAGCTGCCAACAACTCCCCGTGGATCATGTCGCTGGGGCCCGTCGCGCTTTTAGCGTTGGTTCACTGCTGCCTCCGTCAGTATCGAGGACCACGTTCAGTCAGACACCTGTCGGAACACCTTTCGCTGTATGGAATCACCTTGAGCGTTGACAACATCAGCGCAAGTGAACTGGGTAAAGAATTGCGAATGCTAGGTCTGATTTTGGATAGCCCCGATGCCGAAAGTGGCATCCTGCTTGTGCCGCCATTTGAACTGAGTGAGATTGAGGTGTCAGCATGACGGGTTTGATCCAAGCGATCGTAGAGGAAGTGTCGTCTACGGTCTCAACACAGTTACGCAATCTCAACTCGCAGCAAGCCGAACTGCGCGCCGTATTCAACGGCCCGCCGATGCGATTTCTCCGTGAGGTCTACGATGTTTTGGCCCGGAGCGGCGGTCTACGCGCTGTGCTGGCAGACGACGAAGAAGTTCTCGTTCCGGTCCTACTCTTACAGGAGAAGATGCCTGCCGGTTCTTCGAATCCCCCAATTGGTGCATCAGGGTGGTGTGACCATAACCACCTCCTGACGCTTCGAAACTCTCCGAACTGCCCGCGCTTTATAGTGCTGTCCTCGCCAGGGAATCAGTCGAACCTTTCGCAAACTTCAACGTGGTTCTATTGCGGTCTGTCGTCTGAGAATCAGACAGCAAACATTGCTGTCGATAAGTGGATCCAAGACGAGTTTATCGACCGCCTGATATCGAGAGCTATAGAGAGAATCTCGAATGGTGAGAGCAACTGGGTAGAGGACGCCAAGTCGTTATTCCACGAATCGCTCGAAAGTTCCGACGCTGCTGACGAAGCTGATGGATATCGGCTTGCTGCCTGGAACACGATTTCGAGAGTATGGTCAATTCAGAGTGATCAAAAGCATCAATCACGTTCGCTCTCTCTAGCTCTTGGTTATCCGCCTTTGTCGGAGAACATCCTCTCGTTCACTTCCCAGTCGAAGGCTCTTCGAAAGCTCGCAGAGAGACTAGAAGACGGATTCACCTCGGCGATCGAGGAGTTCAAAGACGAAACGGAGATCAACGAAGAGAAAGATGCGCTCGACTCGGTTCTGGCACAGCTTCAGATTCGTTGCCCAATCACTACCGCAATCACTCAGAGTATGTCCTATTTTTACGGGCCATTCACTGACAGTGAGTTGGGAGAGCCACCGGTTTGGTGGCAGACCCTCACAGCAGAGCGGTGGCTGGACCTTCTGGAGCAAACCTCAACAAGCCCCGAGACGCTTTCTGTTCTCTGTTGCAACTCGCTTACACCGAACGGAGCCGGCATTGGGCCGATAGTTAGTTCGACGGTCAAGCTAGAGATCAAGATTCCG
>JBAVDD010000116.1:0-2111 GCA_049587035.1 Acidobacteriaceae bacterium
GGGCTACCGCGCTCAATTACTACCTGAATCGGAGACTCGCTGTCGTCGGTGACGCCCGCGGTTCCTTCGGCGACGCCCATGCTCTCATCAACAACGCGGACGGTGTCTACAAGCCCCAAATCAACGAGTACACCTTCATGGGCGGCGTCAGTTACCGCTTCTATGAAAAGGAAAAGTTTGATGCGAGTGTGGAGGGTCTCGGTGGCACCGGCTGGGGAATCTTCTCGGGCGGCAGCAAGGGCTTTCCCGCGAACTCGCCCGTTATTGGCCTCTGGAATAGCGGCATGCGTCCCGCCTTCTCCGCAGGTATCAATCTCGACTACAACCTCTATCCCAACCTGGCGATCCGCTTCAGTCCAACCTGGGTCGGGACCAACTTCGTCGGGGCCAGCGGAAGCACGCTCCAGAGCAACATCGGCTTCAACATGGGGGTCGTCTACCGCTTCGGCCGCCAGTAACCCGCCGTCCATATCCTCCGGGTCGGCGCCCTGAAAGGGATAAGATAGAACTATGTCGAAAGGCTGGGAATCCAAGAGCGTTGAAGAGCAGCAAGCCGCGGCAGCGGTGCCTTCGCCGTCGGCCCCTTCGGACCGGAGTGCCGAGGCCAAGCGCGCGGACGACGATCGCAAGCGCCGCGTCCAGTCCCTGGAACTGCAGCGTGAGCGCGTTCTCTCCGAGCGCACATCGAGCCCCCATCGCCGCAGCGCCCTGGAACTCGCTCTTGCCACGATCGAGCGCGAACTCGAGCAGATCGGCTGGTCGATTAAACTCTAGCTCGTCGGCTAGCTCCTCCGTGTCAGCACAAAGGGGTTTGCCTGTGCCGTCGGCGTCAGAACCACCGTTTGTATGCTCACATGTGCAGGTCGCGTCGCAGCCCACACAATCGCATCCGCCACATCCCCAGCCTGCAGCGGGTCCACATTCTGATATGTCTTCGCTGCCCGCTCCTCATCCCCACGAAACCGGATCCTGCTGAAGTCGGTCTCGACCATCCCCGGATCCACCGAGGTCACGCGCACCGCGGTCCCATTCACATCAATCCTCAAGCCGTCGGAGATGAATCGTTCTGCCGCCTTGGTCGCGCAGTACACCCCGCCGTTAGGATAGGCCGCATGCCCCGCAATCGAACCCAGGTTGATCACATGCCCATGGTTGCGCTCCACCATTCCCGGCACAACCGCCCGCGTCACATACAGCAACCCCTTAACATTCGTGTCGATCATCTCTTCCCAGTTCTCCATCTCATCTTGGTAGAGCTTGGCGAGTCCGCGGCTCAAACCCGCATTATTCACCAGCACATCCACTGCCCGCCAAGCCTCCGGCAGTTCACTCCAAACGCGCTGCACCGCCTCACGGTCGCGCACGTCCAGTTCCACATTCAGCACATCCGCCGCACCCGCATCGCGCAGCTCCGCTTCCATCGCCTGCAGCTTCTCCAGCCGCCGCGCGCACAACAGCAACTTCGCTCCATGCCGCGCAAACTCCATAGCAGTCGCCGCGCCAATCCCCGCGCTCGCCCCCGTCACAAAAACAATCTTGCCTTTCATCGACGTACTCAAGTTCCCCTCCTATAGCTCTCACCACTATTGTCCCACCCCCCGCAAAAAGCACGAAGACCGCGAGTTGCTCGCGGTCTTCGTTTCCTACACTTCCCTTACAATCCGAACGCCTACTGCGGGCTCACCGAAGGCGGCTCCGTAATCGTCGGCTGGGTTGTCTTTACGCCAATCGACTGGCCCGACACCACCAGGTTCACCCTGCGATTCTGCGCCCTCCCAGCCGACGTATTGTTCGACGCAACCGGGTCTGCCTTGCCATAACCAACCGACGTCACGTTTGCCGCCGGCACACCATTCTGCACCAGGAAGTCGTGTACCGCATTCGCCCGGTTCTCGCTGAGCTTCTGGTTATAAGCGTCCCCGCCAACCGAGTCCGTATAGCCCTCAACCTGTACCCGTAGCCCCGGATAAAGCTGGAGGATCGTCGACACCTTCGCCAGCGCAATCTGCGCGTTCGGCTTCAGTGTGTAACGAGCCGTGTCGAAGAGCACGTCGCCCATATTCACAATCAGGCCCCGCGCGCTTTCCGTCGTAGCCAGCACGGAGTTCAAC
>JBAVDD010000117.1:0-5445 GCA_049587035.1 Acidobacteriaceae bacterium
GGCATGGAGTGCGTAAGTGCGGCGAGCGCCGCAAACGCCAAGGCCCCAAGCACGTTCGAGGGCAGCACCGTCGCCCACAGCCGCAGCGTGTTCCAGATCTGCCGTGGTTCGGTGAGCACCAGCGCCACCGGGTACAGCGTGTTCTCCGTAAACAGCTGCGACCGCCCCAGGATGACCACGATGAAGCCCAGCGGATAGAACATCCGCGAGACCACGAACGCATTGTGCGAACCGCCCAGCCGTGCCAGCGCCAGCCCCACTCCCAGAGCCGACAAGCCCATAAAAATTCCGCCGGTGAACCCCGAGATCGCCAGCGACACGCTGGAGCGCTTCAGCTCCTCCTTGGCGTTCTTTGCCACCTGCTGATAGATCTCATGCGCGCTCGGACGCGAGAGGTCCTTCTGCTGCGAGGGAACCGCTTCCGGCTCTGTGGTCTGCACCGGTCCCTCGGGCGACGTCCATCCGCTCTCCTGCTTTTCCTCGGGAACCGTGCTGTTGTTTTCGTCTGCCATCGTTCACCCTTTGCAATGCTTCGAAGGTGAGATGCATACACGCACACATTGCCTGTATGCGGAGGAAGACTATTTTTGTGCGAAGAGCAGGGGTAGACTTCATCCCCTGCAGCCTTGGTAAACTTCTTATATGCCCGCCGTTGCAGGTCTCTCGCCCGAAGTCCTCGCCAAGTACCAGCCCGTCATCGGCCTGGAAGTCCACGTCCAGCTGTTGACCCGGACCAAGGCCTTCTGCGGCTGCATCAACGAGTACGGCGGCGAGCCCAACACCCACGTCTGCCCGGTTTGCCTCGGCCTTCCCGGCGCCCTCCCTGTGCTCAACAAACAAGCCGTTGAGTTCGCCGTCCTCGCTGCTAGAGCGATTGGGTGCGAGATCCGCGAAACCAGCATCTTCTCGCGCAAGAACTATTTCTATCCCGACAGCCCCAAGGGCTACCAGATTTCGCAGTACGACAAGCCTATCGCCGAGCACGGGGTGCTCCACGTCCCTGCGCTTGGCGACAACGGTGAGCCAATATTAAAGTCCATTGGCATCACGCGACTGCACATGGAAGAGGACGCGGGCAAGAGCCTGCACGATGGCTTCCCCGACTCTGCCACGCGCACCTACATCGACCTCAACCGTTGCGGCACGCCGCTGGTCGAGATCGTCTCCGAGCCTGATTTGCGCACTGCTGACGAGGCGTTCGAATATCTGACAAAGCTCAAGGAGATCCTCCTCTATACCGGCGTCTCTGATTGCAACATGGAAGAGGGTTCCCTCCGCTGCGATGCGAACGTGAGCGTGATGCTCAAGTCCGATTGGGAGGCGCGTGGCGCCGATGCTTACGGCACCAAGGCAGAAGTCAAAAACGTAAACTCCTTCCGCTACATACGCGCGGCGCTGGAGTACGAGATCGAGCGTCAGATTGGCGTCATCGAAGACGGCGGCCGCGTGGTGCAGGAGTCGCGCCTTTGGAACAACGCCGAGGGCCGCACGTTCTCCATGAGGAGCAAAGAACAAGCCCACGACTACCGCTACTTCCCCGAGCCCGACCTTCCGCCGCTGGTCGTCGGCGATGTGTGGCAGAAGCAAATCCTCGCCGCCATGCCCGAGCTTCCGGAGGCGCGCCGTGCAAGGCTTGTCGCGGAGTACGGCTTGAGCGTGCAGGACGCGGCTACGTTAACCACTGACAGGGCACTGGGAGATTTCTTCGAGTCCGCGGCCAAGTCGGCCAAGTCTCCCAAGCGCGTCGCCGCCATCCTGCTCAGCGAGATCACCATGCGCCTCCGCGCCGCCGAGATTACGCTCGACAAGAGCCCGATCTCGCTCGATGGCCTCGTACTTGCCGCCGATCTTGCGGAAGCAGGAGAGATCAGCAGTAAGCAGCTCAAGCAACTGCTCGACACCTGCTTCGCCGAAGGCCGCGACTTCGCGTATATCTACGACCGCGACAAACCGCAGCAGATCAGCGATTCGACGGCTCTGGAAGCGATGGTAGACGAGGTGATTGCCGCCAACCCCGCGCAGGTCGCACAGTTCAAGGGCGGCAAGCACACCGTCGCGGCGTTCTTTGTGGGCCAGGTCATGCGCCTCAGTAAAGGCCAGGCCAACCCTGCGCTGCTGAACGAACTCGTCGTCAAGAAACTCGACGCGTAGGCATGAAACGATTCGTCTTGTTGGTTCTCGGCGCAGTCATTGTCGCCGGCATCGTGTTTGCGGCCGTGCCGCATTTAGCTGCGCCCGATTGGACTGTTACCGTTGTCGATCTCGCAGGAAAACCGGTCCGCGGCGAGCGAGTGCGTGAAGTTTACAGGGACTTCAACTGCGACTCGAGCGATCACGAAGATGCCAAATCCACTGATGAGCTCGGTCAAGTTCACTTCGACGCCCAGTATGAACATCGCAATCTCTTTGAGTGCTTCATGTACACGATCTCGGACGCTCAAGCGGCGGCTCACGCGAGCTTCGGAAGACATGCGTACGTGTTCGCCTTTGGATCTGAGGGCGAGGGCTCTACCGTTGATCCTCATGGCAGCGTCGAGGATTGGACCGGTTCACCACCTCGCATGAACTCTCAAATCACGATCAAGTATTAGCTGACGCGCCGCGTCAAGTCGCCCAAGTCCACGAGTAATTCGCTTTAACCGTGGCCTTTCGTACTCTAGCTATGCTCTAATAGCGCCGTGAAGCTCCCCGTCCTCATCCTCGCTCTCTGCACCATCGCCACCGCCGCCGCGCAGACCCCCTCCCCCAACATCCCGCGCTTTGCCGGCGACGGCTCAGGGGCCTTCGCCACCCACCGCTATCGCGACCTCTTCGCCGAAGCCGGCCACTCCCCCGCCGACACGCAAGCCAAAATCGATCGCGCCTACCAGCGGCTCTTCCACGGCGACCCGCTCACCGAACGCGTCTACTTTGAAGCCGGCAGCAACACCAACGGCCCGCTCGCCTTCATCACCGACTGGGCCAACAACGACGCCCGCACCGAAGGCATGAGCTACGGCATGATGATCGCCGTGCAGCTCGGCCACAAGCGCGAGTTCGATGCGCTTTGGAACTGGTCGAACACGTACATGCTCATCACCGACCCGAAGAATCCGAATGTTGGCTACTTCTCTTGGTCGATGAACACGGACGGAACCCCGCGCTCCACCGGTCCCGCCCCGGATGGCGAAGAGTACTACGCCATGGCGCTGCTCTTCGCCGCGCGCCGCTGGGGCAACGGTCACGGCATCTACGACTACCAGGCGCAGGCCGACCGCATCCTTCACCTCATGCGCCATCACGCCGAAGACACCGCAACCGGCCCCTTCCGCATCCACCCCAATGACGAGCCATTCGTCTTCGACCCTGCAAAACTAACCAGCCCCAACCTCACCGAGCAGAAGCAAGCAAGCATCGACACCGACATTGCACTCAAAGCGGAGGGCAAAACTCCACCACCCGCACCCCACTGGCCGATGCACGCGAATCGCCCCGAAACCAGCGGCCCCATGATGAACGCCGCAACCGCCGAGGTCCAATTTGTCCCAGGCCCGTACGGCAACTTCACCGATGCGAGCTATCACCTGCCCGCCTTCTACGAGCTCTTCGCGCGCTGGGGTCCGACGGAAGATCGCGCGTTCTGGCTGAAGGCCGCCGACGTCAGCCGCGAACTTTTCGCGCGCGTCACTAACCCTACAACCGGCCTCGCACCCGATCGCAGCCACTTCGACTTCAGTCCCATGATTGAGACTTACGGTCCGGACCGCGGCAAGCCTGTTCCGTTCAGCTACGACTCCTGGCGCACGGCCAGTAACTGGTCGGTGGACTACAGCTGGTGGCACAAGGATCCGCGCGAGACTGTGCTCTCCAATCACATCCAGGCCTTCCTTATTGGGCAGGGCATCAGCACGTTCGTCGACCGCTACACGCTCGATGGCAAGCCACTCTCGGTGCGCCACTCCACCGGCATGCTTGCGACAACTACCGTTGCGGGCCTCGCAGCTACACCCGGCGCAAATGAGAAGGCCTTCGTCGACGAACTCTGGAACACGCCCATCCCCAACGGCGAGCAACGCTACTTCGACGGCATGCTCTACCTGATGAGCATGCTCCACGCCAGCGGCCACTTCCGCATCTCCGACTGGGACGCGAACCTTCCCGCCGCGAAACCGTAGCTGGCCCACAGCACCGCGCACGCATCAGCCACTGATACGGCGTCTAATGGGCCTATGCGCTTAACCCGCACGCTCGTGCTTCTGTGCACAGTCTTCGCTGTCTCTGGTTGTCATCGCAAGTATGTGGCGCCAGAGACGCCGATGCCGCCCAACACCATCCTGCTCTCGCAGATGCTGCGCCAGCTCTCCACGCAGCCCGGCTTCACCGACAAGCTGCTCGCCGAGATCGGTGGCAAGGACAGCAAACAGGGCCCCGCCCTCCTAACCCCCAAGCTCTTCACCGAACTCCGCAAGCGCATCCTCGGCAGCGACTGGCAGGGACTTGATCGTTTCCCCGGCTGGACCATGCGCGAGATCAACCCTACTGTTCGCATCGTCGGCCACGTCGCGGGTAAAGATCAGAGGCTTGAAGACACCTCCGCGGTTCACCCGGGCGCTCCGGCAAGCAATGCACTGCTTGGGCGGTATCTCGACCTTGGCCCTTACGCTCTCGACAAAGCCGAGAATGCGCAACTCGGCATATTCGGTTCCGAAATGCATTCAGAATTTCCAGCATTCACAACTGACGGCATCGTCACCGAACTCGGCGACGGCGTAACCCGCGGCGACGGCCCGAATGCCCTCGCACGCGAGCACTCCGAATCCCAGCAACTTGCGGACATTCTTAACCGATTGGCCGTAAATAAGTTTGAGGGCGCAAAGACGTTCACGGCCAGCATCGCTGACAAGGCGGCAACGACGCCGCAAGCCCTCATCCAGCAACTGATCCGTGCGGGCGCAACCGTCACAGTCGACGACGCGCGATACTTCGCCAACTTCGCCCACCTCCACTACAACGGTGAAGACGTGATGGCGCCCTTCTGGATCGACACGCGGATCATCATCCCGCACAGCGGCGGCCGCCATCTGCTTATCCCAGCCTCACACGCCGAGTACGAGTGGCACATTCATTCCGCCGCGGGCGCTCACGGTCCCACCATCAACGCCGACATCAGCTACTACTTCGGCGTCGACGGCAAAGCCGAGTGGCGCACGATGGATACGCTTGACCAGGCGTGGGTTCTGAAGCGCAACGCACATGAGTACACCGGCGCGCAGGCCCTCGAAGTCACGCGCCTCGCTGGCCTTATGACCGTCGCGTACATGCACTTGCACGAGGCGCATCCCACGCTTCCCTTCGGCGGCTACTACGCGCTGGGCGTCTGCCAGGACGGCGTCTCCGCCATCGAGCATGCGCTCACCGGCCACGTCACCCTCTTCCCCAACACGGCCGACACCGCCTACTTCAACG
>JBAVDD010000118.1:0-11330 GCA_049587035.1 Acidobacteriaceae bacterium
TGCCTGCGCCATCACCGCAGCGGCTCCGCCTGTGCTGTCGGCCCACACTACCTGCCCAGGCTGTGGAGTCTCCAGCCCCAGCTGCTTCGCAATCTTGTCAATCCGACCTGGATCACTCAACTGAGCCTCGCTCAACTCCAGTTGCCGATTCTTCTCCTGCAGCAGTTCCACCTGGGTCTTCTGCGCCTCCACCCGGTAGCCCACCTCAATCGCCGAGAAATGCTGCCACACGTAAACCATCGTCAGCAGAAAGAACAGCGTCATCGCGATCGTGAAGCTGCGCATCTCCCGCCGCCGCTCAGGGTCATCCGCCTTCACAATCCTGCTGTTGTCGATATGCTTGGCGAAGAACATTTCCGGTGTCGGCCCGCGCCGCCGCGCGCGCTGCTGCTCGAACAGTTCACGGTTCCGCTCCGCCACGCTCAACCCTCGCCGAGCGCTCGGCCTCGCCTGCATCTCCGTCATCTCCCGTCCTGCTATCGCCATCGTCGCCATCGCGTACCCTCCGCTTCAACTCGCCTATCTCTCATTCCTTCCACCCGCCTCGTCTCTCGCGAGTGCAACCCGGGCCGGGGTTGCTGATGGGGGAAGGGACTTTTTCGTACATTGGTTGTCTTTCGCCTGAAAGCACGGCAGGACAACCCCGGCCCGATCTCTAAATCTTTTCTGCCGCTCGCAACTTTGCACTTCGCGACCTTGGATTCCTCAGCGCCTCTTGCTCTTTCGCCGTCACCGGCTTCTTCGTCAATATCTCTAACTCACCCAGCCTCGCGCCCTCGCGAAAGCTGTCCTTCACCAGCCGGTCTTCCAGCGAGTGGAAGCTGATCAGCACCACTCGCCCTCCCGGCGTAAGCAGAGACCCCGCGCTTCCGGATACCGTCCGGAGCAGCGATTGAATCTCTCCCAGCTCATCATTCACTCGAATTCGAAGTGCCTGGAAAGTCCTGGTCGCCGGATGTATCTTTTCGCCTTTTATTGGCGGGGCGACGGCCGATACCACGCGAGCAAGTTCTGCTGTTGTCGTAATCGGCCGCGCCCGCACAATAGCTCTGGCGATTCTCCGCGACCTCCTTTCCTCTCCGAATTCGTAAATCAAGTTCGCGAGATCTTCTTCGTCCGCCTGATTTACCACTTGTTCGGCCGTCAAACCCCGACGCGTATCCATCCGCATGTCTAAAGGGCCGTCTGACCGGAAACTAAAACCTCTGTGCGCCTCATCCAGCTGCATGCTGCTCACGCCAAAGTCCGCAAGCAAACCATCGAGCGTTCCCGGCTTCACTACTTCGGCGATCTCCGAGAACGGCCGCGCAACAAACTCAACCGTGGGCATCTCCGCTCCCAGATCCTCGGCTAACTTCTCCAGCCGGGCCTTGGCAAACTCCATCGCCTGCTCATCGCGATCAAAGGCAATCAACCTGCCCTTCGCTCCAAGCCTTCTCGCAATCGCAGCCGAGTGGCCTGCAAACCCGAGCGTCGCATCAACCACCACGCCGCCCGCGCGCACATTCAGAAAGTTCAAACTCTCTTCCAAAAGAACCGGTACATGTTGCGGTTCAGCCATTTCATCCGCCTCATGCGTCCCACTAAGGGACTTGGTAACTCAAAACACCTAAATTCCTGCAGCTCCCAACGCATCCATATCCGCATCGGTCAACGGATTCTCTTCCAACGCAGCCCGCTGCTTCTTGTCATTCACAACCGCCAGGAACGTCTGCAATCCCAGCACCGCAACATCGCCAGCCAGCGTCGCCGCCTCGCGCAGCAACTGCGGAATCAACAACCTTCCCTGCGCGTCCATCTCCACAACCTGGCCGTAATAGTTCGTCACATCCAGAAACTTTTTCTTGGCAGCACTCGAGGGAGCCTTCGCCAGCGCATCCTCAATCCGCTCCCACTCCTTCATCGGGTAAAGCTCAGCCCGCTTCCCGTCCTTGCTCGTAATAAAAAACTGCGGCCCATACAGCTCATCCACGCGGCGCTTGAAGTCAGCAGGGACTTTTAATCTGCCCTTTTCATCAACGCGTGTTGGGTGATTGCCGCGAAACATTCCAAACCCTCAATTCAATGCCCAATCCGAAGCCCGTAGGGTATCTGCCCGAAGACTCGTTTCTGGGGGCCCTTTACCGTACTATCGACACAGAGTTGGTCTCATATTACCTATTTTGACCACTTTGTTCCACTTCGCTCCACTAAGAATGTAGTGAGTGGCGCTGGATAGCAAGCGAAATCTCAGGGTTATGTCCCCGGTTTTCCGCAGGAAATGTGGAAAATCCACTATCTAGCGCTTAATGGTTACGCCACCCCAACATCTTGTGTTGCCTCCACTGATTCGCCCCCACCTAGTCACTTGCCACGGCCTTTGGCCTGTTGTAAGCGAAATAAAAGCGAAAGTTGCCCCTTCCACCCTAACCTTCGCCGCCCCCCGCTGCCTCTTCATTCTTCTTTCTCAAAATCCACAGCACGTACAGCAACACAACCAGGTTGACCACCAACAGAGCTACCTTATACGACGAATAATGCTCCACCAGCTCATAGCCCTCCCACGGCAGCCCGATCGTCGTAAGGATCACCGTGAAGTACTCCGCCCAGCGTTTCTCCAGCACCAGCCCCGTCCCCTCAACCACGCAAACTACCGCATACAGAAATGACAGAAGGCCCGCCCGCCGTAGCTCTTTAGGATCAATCAGGCCCACATGGCTCATGAGGATTGACACAAAATGTCTCTCCGGATCGATCCGTAGAGCATCAATCACCTTCATCAGCACGCTGCCAATATCCTTGTTCACCAGGTGCAGCGCGCCAGCCCCCACCGCCGTAAAGAAGATCGCCTTACTCAGTTTGAACAACCCCACCAGCAGCAGCCCCCGCTGATGACCGATCCTCGACAGCACTCCCTTTGTCTCTGATTGGGTGCCGCGCCTCTTGATTCGCCCTCGCCATATCTTTCGCGTCTGCATCTTGCTCCAGTTGACGGTTGCCCTCCTCCTTTGTCAATGCGGGAGAACCTAAACAGCACCCTCCACTCGCATCCATCGACACATCGTCGCCCCATTTAAAACGCTCGCCCTTCGCGCACGAGCAATCCACTTGCAACTCACCCACGTAGATAAGGTGTGCGTCTCCGCGGTACCCGAGACAATGCAACAGTTTTGCTCCACATCTCAGCTTTCCGTAACAACCTTGAAAGGAAGAAACCTAATGAAGAAGTCTCTGATCACCCTGATGGCTGGCGCTGCGCTTGCTGTCGCATCCATCGCAGCCACAGCCCAGATGCAGGACCCCACCGTTGGCGGCGCCGCCATGTTCCCGTCCAAGAACATCGTCGAGAACGCGGTCAACTCGCCCGTCCACAAGACCCTCGTTGCCGCCGTCAAGGCAGCTGGCCTCGTAGACACGCTCGAAGGCCCCGGCCCCTTCACCGTCTTCGCTCCCACCGACGCAGCCTTCAATAAGCTCCCCGCCGGCACGGTAGCCAACCTCGTGAAGCCCGAGAACCACGACACCCTCGTCAAGATCCTCACCTACCATGTCGTCCCCGGCAAGATCACCACCAAGGACCTCAAGGAGTGGATCAAGAAGGGCAACGGCAGCTATACCGCCAAGACCGTCGAGGGTGGCACGCTCACCTTCACCGAGCACATGGGCAAGATCAAGATCACCGACGAGAAGGGTGGCTCCGCCTGGATCACCACCGCCAACGTCTACCAGAGCAACGGCATGATCCAGGTCATCAATGCTGTCCTGATGCCCAGCTAATGTCTGTATCGCTTTCTCCTTGGTAAACAATGGCGTCCCTCGGGACGCCATTGTTCTGCATCGCAATCTGCTCCTGTAATACGCCAGATTTTTCAGCCCCACTCGCAACATACCGTCCACTCAAGTACCTTAGCCACAAATCGAAAATCAATCGCATGCGTCTCCACTTCCAAACCGAGCAGCGCCTTCCCTACCCCATCGAGATGGTCTTCGTCTTCTTCGCCGACCCCGCCAATCTCCCGCGCCTCCTTCCCGCCTGGCAGGACGCACGCATCGAACAGATCTTCCCTGTCTCTCCACCGCAGCCGCCGCGACCATTTCCCCACTGCGAGAAAATCATAGCCGGCTCCGGCACGCGTCTCACGCTCACCATCCGCCCCATCCCCTTCTCGCCCATCCGCCTGCGCTGGCAGGCACTCATCCAGGACTTCCACTGGCTACAAGGCTTCTGCGATGTCCAGCTCCGCGGCCCCTTCCGCTATTGGCGTCACTGCCACACCGTCGAAACCTACCGCAGCGGCACCCTCCTCCACGACGACGTAGAGTACGAGCTACCCCTGGGCTCCCTCGGCACACTCGCCGACAAGCTCTTCATCCAGCGCCAACTGGCAGCCACCTTCAACCACCGTCACCGCCGCACGCTAGAACTCCTGGCCGTCGAAGCCAGCCTGCAGTCCAGCTAGAACCTGTTGCAATCAATCGAACCCAACCAACCCTCGCACTAGACCCCAACAGCCCGCTTCAACAGCGGCCGCACCCTCTCCAACGCAGCCTCAGCCGTCAGTCCATACTTCGCTCGCAGAGCCTCCACCTTCCCATGCTCGATAAACTCATCCGGCCATCCCACCCTCACCACCGGCACATCCATCCCGCGCGCATTCAAGCACTCCAGCACCGCTGACCCAAACCCGCCCGCGAGCACATGGTCCTCCATGGTCACCAGCAACTCGCACCGCGAACCATAGCCGACAACACACTCCGCATCCACAGGCTTCGCAAACCGCGCATTGATCACCGCCACGCTGTGCCCCTCAGCCTCCAGCATCGCCGCTAGTCGCTCAGCCTCGGCAACCATATTCCCCAGCGCAAACACCGCCACATCGCGGCCGTCCTTCAACACCTCGGCCTTACCAATCTCCAGCGCCACCGGCTGCGCCTTCACCACCGCACCCGGCCCAGTCCCACGCGGATACCGAATCGCGCTAGGTCCCGCATGCTCCAGTGCAGTAAACATCATGTCCTGCAACTCGTCCTCATCCTTAGGATCCATATGGATCAAATTCGGAACCCCACGCAGATAGCTAATGTCGAACAACCCATGATGCGTAGGCCCATCATCGCCACTCAATCCACCACGGTCCATGCAGAACACCACCGGCAGATTCTGCAGCGCAACATCATGCACCACCTGGTCAAACGCCCGCTGCAAAAACGTAGAGTAGATCGCACAGAACGGCCGATACCCCTTCGTAGCCATCCCCGCGGCAAACAACACCGCATGTTCCTCGGCGATCCCCACATCAAAGTACCGCTTCGGATGATGTGGCCGAAATAGATCCAGCGCGGTCCCATTCGGCATCGCCGCCGTAATCGCAACAACCTTGTCGTTCGCATCCGCCAGCTTCGTCAGGCTCTCCGCAAAAATCTCCGAGTACGTCTTCTGCCCCGAAGACTTCGTAGCACCCGTCTCCGGATCAAACGCTCCCAGCCCATGAAACTTCTTCTGCTGCTCCATCGCCGGTTGGAAGCCGCGTCCCTTTTGCGTCAGCGCATGCAGCACCACCGGCCGCTGCTGCTTCTTCAAAAATTTAAACGTCTCAATCAGCATCGGCAGGTTATGCCCATCCACCGGGCCATAGTAGTTCAGCCCAAACTCCTCAAAGATCATGCCCCGTCCCACAATCCCCTTGGCCGCCTCTTCCGCCTTGCGCGCAATATGCCGAGCCGCCTTGCCGCCAAACTTCTCCACCAGCATCGCCGCGCGATCATGCAGATTCACATACGTAGGGTTCGTAGCAATCTTGTGGAAGTACTCCGCAATCGCCCCAACATTTTTATCAATCGACCACTCGTTGTCATTCAGCACAATAATCAGTCGCTTGGTCGACGCCATATTATTCAGCGCCTCAAAGCTGATCCCATTCGTAAACGCCGCATCCCCCGCCAGCGCCACCACATGCTCATCGCCGCCGCTCATATCCCGAGCAACAGCCATGCCCAGCGCCGCGCTCAGCGCCGTCCCGGCATGCCCGGCTCCAAAACTGTCATGCTCGCTCTCCGTCCGCAGCATAAAGCCATTCAACCCACCCGGCTGCCGAATCGTATCGAACTCGCTCTCGCGCCCCGTCAGCAGCTTATGCACATAGCTCTGGTGGCTCACGTCGAAAACAAAACTGTCTCGCGGCGTATCAAACACATAATGCATGGCGATCGTCAGCTCCACCACGCCAAGGTTCGGCCCAATGTGTCCGCCCGTCTTCGCCACGCCCTGGATCAGCCGCTCGCGGATCTCCTCGGCCAGCCGCTCCAGCTCCACCAGACCCAGCTTCTTCACATCCGCCGGCGATTTGATCCTGCTCAAATACTCACTCATATCAGAACCCGCGGATCGACTTCATCTCTGGATAAACTTCACCTTTATAGGACGCAATCCGCATCCTCCCAGTGTACCAACCAACCTGCAAATCCCTGCTCAACACCACCCCGGCATCTCGCCGCGTTCATCCTGCAAATTTCTCCGCACAAGACAACGCCCCTGTGCATTTGAACATCCCTGTGCTTAGTATGGTCAGCATGAGGAATCTCACCCCCACTCTCGCTCTTGCCACCGTCGCTCTCCTCAGCGCCGCGCTCTTCACGCCCGCGCTCACTCCGGCCGCCCACGCACAGTCTCAGCCGCTCACCCTGCCCCTCTGGCCGCAAGTCACACCTGAGCCCCCCCAGACCACAGAGCCCGAGACCGACACGACCAAGCCCACCGACCACTTCATCGACGGCCACCGCACCGCCCGCCTCACCAACATCACCATTCCCACCCTCACCGTCTACCCCCCGCACGGAACTAACACCGGCGCCGCCGTACTCGTCTTCCCCGGCGGCGGCTACCGCATCCTTGCCTGGGACGGCGAGGGACTCGACCCCTGCCACTGGCTCAACTCCATCGGCATTACCTGCATCCTCGTCAAGTACCGCGTCCCTCAACCCTCCGGTGAAGCCGGCCACTATCCCGCCGATCCCTCTGACCTCGAAGACGCCCAGCAAGCCATGCGCATCACCCGGGCCCACTCCGCCGAGTGGCACATCGACCCCACCCATATCGGCGTCATGGGCTTCTCCGCCGGCGCCAACCTCGCCGTCCTCCTCTGCACCCACCCCAACGACGACCACGTCGAATCCACTCCCGCAGCCTCCGAAGCCAACACCCACATCAGCGCCCGCGCCGACTTCGCCATCATCGCCTACCCCGCCTATCTTGTCGTCCCGCCCGACGAAACCCAGCTCTTCCCCGCCTACACCCCCAACGAGTTCACCCCAGCCACCTTCCTCATCCAGGCCGAAAACGATCGCGGCTACGGCCGCAACGCCCTCGTCTACTACCGCGCCCTCATGGACGCGCACATCCCCGCCGAGCTTCACTACTACGCCACCGGCGGCCACGGCTTTGGCATGCACCCACCCAACGCCCCCGAGGAGCACTGGCCCCACCTGGCCGCCGACTGGCTCCGCACCATAAACGTCCTTCCACCCAAAGAACACCGCGGCTCTTACTCTCCCAGCGGTACCCCATCCCCTTGCCCGCTGCCACAGCCTCCCACCCCCGGCAGCCCCACCAACTCCACCACCACCTCACCCACCACCCCAACCCAGAACCCCTCGCCGAACCCCAACTGTTGGTCGCCACAGCAGTAGCTCCCGAGGCGTAGCTGTATCTTTCGCAGCAACTACGCCTCGGCACCCTCCAGCACCACTTCACTAGCCGGCTCCGTCCCAAACTCACCCTCCCACTTCGCCACCACCACACTAGCCAAACAATTTCCCACCACATTCACCGTAGTCCGAGCCATATCCATCAACGCATCAATCCCCAAAATCACAAAGATAGGCTCCACCGGCAGCTTGAACGACGAAGCAGTAGCCAGCAACACCACCAGCATCGCCCGCGGAACCCCCGCCACGCCCTTGCTCGTCAGCATCAACGTCAGCATCATCACCAACTGCTGTCCCAACGTCAGATGCATCCCCGCCGCCTGCGCCACAAAGATGCTAGCCACGGCCAGGTAAAGCGTCGAGCCATCGAGATTAAAGCTGTACCCCGCCGGAATCACAAACGCCACAATCCGTCGCGGAACCCCCAGCGCCTCCATCTGCTCCATCGCGCTCGGCAGCGCCGCCTCGCTCGTCGACGTAGCAAACGCAATCGTAGCCGGCTCCGCCACCGCGCGCAGAAACCTCCACACCGGCACACGGAACAGCAGCGCCACCGGCAGCAGCACGCACACCCCAAACACCACCAGCGCCCCATACAGCGTCGCCAGCAGCTTGGTCAGATTCACCAGCACGCCCAGCCCCATATTCCCCACCGTATAAGCCATCGCCGCGCCCACCGCCACCGGCGCAAAGTACATCACCACATTCGTAAACCGAAACATCACCTCGCTAAGGCTCTCGCAAAACTTCAGCAACGGCGCGCGCTTCGCCTCGCTAACGGTAGCCAGCGCAATCCCGAACAGCACCGCAAACACCACCACCTGCAACACCTGTCCATCAGCAACACTCTTCGCCAGGTTCTCCGGAAACACATGCAGCAACACCTCATCCCACCGCGTAGCCACAGGCATCGCAGTCACAGGCACCACCGCCCGCATACCCGACATAGCCAGCCCCACCCCGGCCTTGCTCAAGTTGATCGCCACCAGTCCCACCACCAGCGCCAACGTACTCACCACCTCGAAGTACACCAGCGCCTTCAGCCCCATCCGTCCCACGCTCTTCAGATCGCCATGCCCCGCAATGCCCACAATCAGCGTCGCCAAAATCAGCGGCGCCACAATCGTCCGAATCAGCCGCAGAAAAATATCCGACAGCACCCGCAGCTGCACCGCCACATGCGGCGCATCGAACCCCAGTTCCGCGCCCATCACCATCGCCACAAAGATCCAGGCCGTCAAACTCTTCCGCCGCCACGCAAACACCATCAGCAGCAACACGCCAACCCACCGCACCGCCATCGCCATTACATCCGGAGCCATGCCCGGAGCTATATGCCGAGCATGCATCGCCCCCATCGCAACGCCCGCGCCCAGCACCACCGTGCCCGCGCCCACCATCAGCATCTCGCTCTTCCCTACACCCTGCCCCATGGCACGAAGGATATCAGTCCCCTCCCTCCAGACGTACAATTCTCCTCATGAGTCGACTCGCCGCCGTCCTTCTACTCGGTGCCACCCTCCTCACCGCTCCCGTCGCCCTGCGCGCTCAAACCTCTGCTCCCAGCATGCCGCCGCCCACCGCGGTCAACCCCGCCACCGCGCCCGCAATAGCCGCGCCCACCAACCACACCAAGTCCCCCTTCACCTTTTCGCCACTCCACATCCCGCCGCTCTCCCCCGGCGTCCTCGAACTCCTCAAGCTCGAAGGCCAGTTCTCCGCAGCCGTCACCGCCGGCGGCGGCAAAGCCTTCAGCTCCTGGTTCGCCGACGACGGCGTCACCCTCAACAACGGCCAGCCCGCCGTCCTCGGCCGCTCCGCCATTACCTCCATCGCCAACTGGGACCCCGCCACCTACAAGCTAAGCTGGTACGCCGAAGGCGCGCAGATGGGTCCCTCCAACCAAACCGGCTTCACCTGGGGCCACTACGACGCCACCTCCATAGCCAAGGACGGCAAATCCACCACCACCACCGGCCGCTACATTACCTTCTGGAAAAAAGTCCACGGTGAGTGGAAAGTAGCCCTCGACGCCAGCGCCAACGAACCCCCACCCACCAATGGCATGCCCACGCCGTAGCCCCTACGCCAGCGTATTCCCACCATTCACCGAAATCCTCTGCCCCGTAACAAACGACGCACCATCCCCAGCCAGAAACGCCACCACCCGCCCCACCTCCTCAGCCACACCCATCCGCCGCAAAGGCACGGCCGCCGCATAAGCGTCCTTGTCCGCCTGAGTAGCATCAAAAGCCCGCTCCGTAGGAATCCATCCCGGCGCCACCAGATTCACTGTAATTCCCGAAGCCCCTAGCTCTCGAGCCCACGATCGCGTCTGCCCCAACTGCGCTCCCTTAGCCGCAACATAGTTAGCAAACCGAGCATTCCCCAACTCCACAACCTCACTCCCAATCTGAATCACCCGTCCAAACCCGCGCGCCTTCATCCCCGGCAAGACCGCCTGCAAAAGCAGCAGCGGTGACTTCACAAAGAACTCCATCTGATCCAGATAAGCCTGCCACGTCTGCTCCTCAATCGAGAGCTGCGGCTGATGCCCCGTAGCATTCACCACCAACACCTCAACAGCACCCAGCGCGGCTTCAACCTCCGCAACCAACCGCGCCACATCCGCCTCCACCCGCACATCCGCCTGGAATGCCTGCGCCACCAACCCCCGCGCCCGCAGCCCCGCACACAACTCCTCAGCCCGCCCCGCACGCTCAAAGTAATTCACGGCCACGCGACACCCAGCCTCAGCCAGCGCCACCGCCATAGCCGCGCCCAACCCACGCGAAGCCCCCGTAACTAACGCCACTCGCTCACTCATACCGAAAGCATAATCCCCTACCGCCCCGCATCCTGATACACCCGCACATAATCCACCAGCATCTCCTCAGTATCCGGAGTCGAAGCCGTAGGCGGCCCTGGCCAATCCCCACCCATCGCCAGGTTCAGCAGGATAAAGTACTTCCCATCATCGAACGGCCACACCGCACCCGCCGGCAGATCCGCCCGCGTATACGTCGCATAAGGACGCGCCGGATCATCCACGTAATACTGCACCTTCCCCGGCGACCAGATCACCCCATACGTATGAAACGCCGCCGCAAAATCCTCCCCCGAAGCCAGCCGCCCCACCGTCGACAGCGGCGTCCCCGTAAACCCTGTCCCATGCACCGACCCATGAACCTTCCCCGGCTCCTTGCCAATATTCTCCATAATGTCCAACTCCCCACAAGCCGGCCACGGCCGCGTGCCCACATCATCCCCAAGCATCCAGAACGCCGGCCAAACCCCCGCCCCCGCCGGAATCTCAATCCGAGCCTCAATCCGCCCATACTGAAAACTTCGCAGCCCCTGCGTAGTCATCCGCGCCGAAGTCCACTCCCCCGCCGCATCCCGCCTCGCCAAAATATGCAGATACCCACCCGACACCACCGCATTCGGCGAGCCCGCCACGCAAGGCGTCACCGAAGACCCCGGCGCGCAATAAGTCTCCAGCTCATGATTTCCCCAACCACCCCCGCCCGCCTCAAACACCCAGTTCCCCGGATCAGGCACTGCACCGGCTCCATTAAACTCGTCCGACCAAACCAACCGCTCAGTCGAGCGCTGGGTCTGGGTCTGGCTTTGGGAGAATGCACGAG
>JBAVDD010000119.1:0-8783 GCA_049587035.1 Acidobacteriaceae bacterium
GCATTCACCTATGCGCTCTTCGAACGATTCGATTATCTGTTGCTCCCTTGCGCGCCAATGGCTTCAATCGCCGCGTCAGCCGATCATACGCAGACACGCGGCCGCATCCTGAGATACACGACGCCCATGAGCCTGGCGGGCCTTCCGGTAGTGACGCTGCCGACGGTTCGATCCGGCAGCCCCCAGGGTGGACTGCAACTTGTGGGACCAATGGGAAGCGACGCTGAGTTGCTGGCACTGAGCGCCGAACTCTCTGAGAAATGCGCAAAGGATACTAGACTGCGTCCATAATTCTCCAGCTCGCCTCCTCACTTGCGATTGCTGTGCTACTCTCCTGGACCATACTTATGAGCTGGCGCTCACGCGCCAATACCTTCGGGTTGATCCGCCTCAATCGCGTACACGAGATTCCCGCTGCCTATAGCTTCGCCAACTTTCTTCAATATCCGAATTACATACTGCAGGCCTTCGTTACGTCCGAGACGTACTTTGCGCAGCGCGTCGGTGTCGCAACACGCAGCCGGTCAGTCCCGCGAGCACGTAGACCCAGAAATTCCTGAAATAATCTATCGGCTCGACGGCCTGTACTCGAAGATTTTCACGCGCGGATCGCAGGTCCCGACCGAGTGACTATCCTTTGGTTGTCTCATCGCAATAAGCCATCGAGAACGTCTCTCTCAGTTTGTTCTTCTGCACTTTGCCCGTTGCTCCTACGGGAATGGCATCAACGAACACCACATCATCCGGGATCCACCACTTCGCAACCTTGCCATCGTAAAACCCGATTAGGTCATCGCGTGTAACCTCGGCACCGATCTTCTTCACTACGACGAGCAATGGCCGCTCCTGCCACTTGGCGTGCGGCACTCCAATGCATGCTGCCATTGCGACGGCCGGGTGACCTGCCGCGATGCCTTCGAGCTCGATCGAGCCAATCCATTCGCCACCGGACTTAATCAGGTCCTTGGATCGGTCCGTGATTTGCATGTAGCCGTCGCTGTCGATTGTCGCCACGTCCCCGGTGGGAAACCAGCCGTCGATGAGAGCATCGTGTTCCTCGCGGAAGTAACGGGAAACTATCCATGGGCCGCGTACGCAGAGCTCGCCAGCGGCGATACCGTCCCAGGGTAGCTCGGCGCCCTGGGCGTCGATGATTTTTATGTCGACGCCGTAGGGTACAAAACCTTGTTTGATCTGCAGCTTGTCGCGCTCGTGCCGCGGCAGAGCGGCATGCTTTGGTTTGAGCAGGGACACCGTGCCGAGGGGGCTGGTTTCGGTCATGCCCCAGGCATGGATGACCTGCAGGCCATGTGTCTCTTGCAGGTCGCGCAGCATCTTTGGGGGGCAGGAGGAACCGCCAATGGCGACGCGCTTCAAGGTGGAGCATCGGAGGCCGGTTGGTTCCAGGTAGTTGAGCAGGCCCTGCCAGATGGTCGGAACCCCGGCGGTGCAGGTTACGCTCTCGTCTTCAAAGAGGGTGTACAAGGACTTGCCGTCGAGCGCGGGGCCGGGAAGGACCAATTTTGCACCGACCATGCAGGCAGTGTACGGGGTGCCCCAGGCGTTGACGTGGAACATGGGCACGATGGGCAAGATGGTATCGGAGACAGTGAAGCCGAGCTGCATGGCAATGGCAAAGCTGTGAAGCACGAGTGAGCGGTGGCTGTAGAGCACGCCCTTGGGATTGCCTGTGGTGCCGGAGGTGTAGCAGAGGGTGGAAGCGGCGTCTTCGCTGAAGGACGGCCATCGATAGATAGCTGGCTGCGCGGCGATCAGATCCTCGAAGCAGAGCAGGTTTGGCAGGCTGCTGCTAATGGGCATGTGCATGCGATCCGTCATCTGGACAAACCACTCGATGGTTTCCAGACGCGACGCGATGGATTCGAGCATCGGTAGAAACGTGCTGTCGAAGAAGAGGACTCGGTCTTCCGCATGCCTCACAATGTAGGCTAACTGGTCGGCGTGTAGCCTGGGATTGATGGTATGCAACACCGCACCGGAGCCCGAAACCGCGTAGTAGAGCTCCATGTGGCGATAGCCGGTCCATGCCATCGTGGCGACGCGATCGCCCTGTTCTATGCCGAGCGCGGCCAGCGCGTTTGCCATTTGACGAGCGCGCGCCGCCATCTGTTGGTAGGTCTCACGGTGGATGTCGCCCTCAACGCGGCGCGACACGACCTCGACATCGCCATGGTGTCGCGCTGCATGTTCGATCAAGCCCGAAATCAACAGCTGGTGCTGCTGCATCTGTCCGAACATGCGCACTCCTCACATGGCGCGGGGCCCTCGGAAGTCAGTTAGCTGATTCCCAATCCGCGCGGAATCAGCGACCATCCGCATCGCTTTGGTCCATAGGCTGGGTGTATGTTACTGCAAAAGAAGGATTCAGGAGGAGATGTGGCGGAGAGTGAGGGATTCGAACCCCCGATAGCCTTGCGACTATGTCTGATTTCGAGTCAGGTGCATTCAACCGGGCTCTGCCAACTCTCCGCTGTAAGCCATTGAGGCTGAATCACTTGCGTCTTGGCTACGCACCTTGAATCGTGTCATGCCGGACGTCAAATGATCTGGATCGAATCGCTTTTCCCGCCCGAGGGGACGGCGACTCGTCCACATCGAGTGTACCGGCAAACGCTCGCCCTGCGCAACGCTTTCGGGCTGCTGCCTGTTGGTCATGGCGATCAGAAAGTTTGGCACGCACGGAGAGTCTTCGAGCAAGCTAGCCGGTAATCGCAAAGATGAGACAGTGCACCGCACATCACAGTTTGCGAAACCACTATGATTGGGGTGCAAAAGCCAACGAGTCATTGAATGATTGAAGACTTTGAAGCGAAATCTACAAGGCTATCGATAGCTATACGATAGCGATCCGCGCAATCTCCGGAGGCCCATGATGGCAACAGTTAGCGGTACAGCGGCAGCGCACACAGCCTCGACGCGTGTTCTTTCTACGAATATCCATCTCGTTCGCTGGGTGGAGAAGATGGCAAATCTCACTCAGCCGGCTGCTATTCACTGGATCGATGGATCGGCCGAAGAGAATGAGTATCTCTGCCATCAGCTTGTGGCCGCAGGCACCTTTACGAAGCTGAACGAGAAGCTTTGGCCTGGATGCTACTGTGCCAGATCGTCGCCCAAGGATGTGGCCCGGGTTGAGGACCGCACGTTCATCTGCTCGCTCTCGAAGGATGATGCGGGACCAACGAATAACTGGGAAGCGCCGTATGTAATGCGCAAGAAATTGAAGGGCCTGTTCCGCGGATCGATGCGGGGACGGACAATGTATGTGCTGCCTTTTTCGATGGGTCCGATCGGGTCGCCGATGTCTCAGATTGGTGTGCAGCTGACGGACTCGGCGTATGCGGTGGTGAATATGCGGATCATGGCTCGCGTGGGCCTGCCGGTGTTTGCTGAGATCGACAAGGATATTCACCGGGTGGTGCCTTGCCTGCACTCAGTGGGCGCGCCACTTTCGCCAGGGCAGCAGGATGTTCCCTGGCCGCAGAATGACACGAAGTACATTGTGCACTTCCCGGAAACGCGCGAGATCTGGAGCTATGGCTCGGGCTATGGCGGCAATGCGCTGCTGGGCAAGAAGTGCTTCGCGTTGCGGATCGCCTCCAACATCGCGCGCGACGAAGGATGGATGGCCGAACACATGCTGATTGTCGGGCTGGAGTCTCCGGTGGGCGAGAAGACCTATGTCGCGGCTGCGTTTCCTTCTGCGTGCGGGAAGACGAACTTCGCGATGATGATTCCGCCGAAGGGATTCGATGGATGGAAGATACGGACGGTAGGGGACGACATCGCATGGATCAAGCCAGACGAAAATGGTCAGATGCGCGCCATTAATCCGGAAGCGGGCTTTTTTGGTGTCGCGCCGGGAACGAGTGCCAAGACCAATCCCAATGCCATGGCGACGCTGAGCCGCAATACAATCTTCACCAACGTGGCGTTGACGCCCGAAGGCGGAGTTTGGTGGGAGGGTATGACGGACGAACCCCCTGCTGAGTGCCTGGACTGGCGCGGTGAACGATGGACGCCAGAGATCGGGCGTGAGACTGGCAGACCGGCGGCGCATCCCAATGGCCGGTTCACTTCTCCCGCAACACAGTGTCCGTCTTTCGATATCGCGGCTTCGGAGTCGCCGAATGGCGTGCCTATCTCTGCGTTCCTGTTCGGAGGACGCCGTGCTTCCGCAGTCCCGCTGGTTACGCAGGCATTCAACTGGTCGTCAGGAGTTTATCTTGGCGCCACCATGGGATCCGAGACGACGGCGGCCGCGGAGGGCGCAGTGGGCAAGGTGCGCCGCGACCCCATGGCGATGCTTCCCTTCTGCGGATACCACATGGGAGACTACCTGCGTCACTGGCTGATCATGCAGCGCAGTCTCTCCGTTACGCCACGCTTGTTTCAGGTTAACTGGTTCCTGAAAGATGAGAATGGAAAGTTTCTGTGGCCCGGCTTCGGCGAGAACATGCGCGTGCTGAAGTGGATTGTGGACCGAGTACGTGGACGAGCCCAGGGCAAAGAGACACCGATTGGATGGACGCCACACTATGAGGACATGAATTGGGACGGTCTCGACATGCCTGAGGAGCGATTCGATCAGCTTCAGAAAGTCGATCGCAAAGCCTGGCTACGGGAAGTTATGGATCATGAAGAACTTTTTTTGGCGCTCCACGACCACCTGCCGGCAGAGATGATCTACGAGCGTCAGCTGATGATTTGCCGACTCTAACCATCCTACTTGCGGTGGAAGAGCTGGGCTACCAACTGCGGTACGAGCGCCTCAAGACGCGCTGCATCGAGGACCCTGGGGCTGAACTGCGCATTCAGAGCAAAGCCCTCCAGGAGAGCTTCCACCGCGAGCGTGTTGCAGCGTGTCTCCTCAACCTTTTCGTTCTTTTCGGGAAATAGATCCGACAACTCCTGCCGGTTGACCGATGTGCTCGCTTCCAAATGCTTCTCTGCAAGCTCGGTGAGCATCTCCGGATGGCGCAACGCGAATAGCTTGAACTCGATCTGCAGAAGCTGCCTCTGTGTGTCGCAGATCTGTTCGACGATGTAACGAATGATGGCCTGGTAACGGCCCTCTTCATCCTTGATCTTCTGAATTCGTGCGCGCAGCTCCCTTGCGTGCCGGCGAGTTGCAAGGCTGCGTAGCGCAAGGAAGACCTCTGTCTTGCTGGCGAAGTTGGCATAGAATGCCCCTCGACTGCGCCCTGTCTCGGCGGCAATGTCCTCGATCCGGGAGGCCTCAAAGCCGTCGCGAGCGAAGATGACTTCGGCTGCTCGGAGCAACTCCGCACGCGTGCGTTCAGATTTAAGCGCCTGTTGCGAGACGGATGATTTGATCGAATCGTCCGCTTCCTTGTTTTCAATAGCCGCCGTCTGTTTTTGCCGCGACATTTTTGAATCGTTCCTCGACGCCTAAGCATAATATACATGCGTGTATGTTTTTCTTCCGTTTTGTCTTACCTAAACCTAGTCCCCCTAAGAGGTTTGAACCTATGATGTACCGTCCCACCGGGCCGAGCGCGAAGGCGTTCGTAGTTTTTTTCTCCATATCATCGCTAGGGCTGCTGAGCGGGTGCAAGAGTGGGGGGTCTCCGCAGGGAATGCGTGGGGGTTATGGTCCAGTGCCAGTTCTTGTAAGCCAAGCGACCAAGCAGGATGTTCCCGAGACTGGCCAGTGGGTCGCTACCACGGACGGTTTTGTGAACGCGCAGATTCAGCCCCAGGTTTCGGGATACCTTATCCGCCAGGACTACAAAGAAGGCAGCGAGGTGAGCAAGGGACAGGTACTCTTTGAGATTGATCCCCGACCGCTACAGGCAGTCCTCGACCAGGCGAAGGCAAGCGTGGCGCAGGCCCAGGCGCAGCTGGAACTGGCGGGAATCAACGTTCATCGCGACACGCCGCTCGCGGAGGAACATGCGATCGCCCAAAGTCAACTAGACAACGACATCCAGACTCAGGCTGCCGACAAGGCTGCTGTAGCAAACGCACAGGCCGTCGTCGAGGCTGCTCAACTCAACGTCGGCTTTACGAAGGTCCGCTCGCTGATCGACGGCGTTGCCGGGCAGGCTGCGGTGCAAGTAGGCAATCTGGTGAACACCAGCTCGGTACTGACTTCGGTGTCGCAGCTGAATCCAATCAAGGTGTACTTCTACATCAGTGAACAAGAGTACCTGGCTCTTTCAGAGCAGGCCAAGGAGCGTGGCAAGACAGACCTGCTCCAAAGCGGCAACACGATCCCGTTGAAGCTGACACTGTCCAACGGTCAGGTCTTTCCACATCCAGGCCACATTATCTTTGTTGACCGCGCGGTGAGCGCCCAAACAGGCAGTCTTCGTCTCGCAGCCGAGTTCCCAAATCCCGGCAACCTGCTGCGACCTGGTCAGTTTGGGCGGATCTCCGCTGAGACCACACTATTGCATAACGCAGTGGTCGTGCCGCAGCGTGCCGTCTCTGAATTGCAAGGCATGAATCAAGTCATTGTGGTTGGGCCCGATAACGTAGCGCACATTCGTACCGTGCAGCTGGGTCCGCAGATCGGTCCGAATATCGTGATCACCAAAGGTCTGAACGCCGGCGATCAAGTTGCCACCGAGGGGAACGACAAGGTGAAGGACGGCATGAAGGTCGCGCCGCAGCCCGATACAACGCCCGCTCCAGCAGCGCCGCAGAACCCGCAGGGAAACTAATCTATGATCTCGAAGTTCTTCATACGCCGGCCCATCGTGGCCATGGTGATCGCCATTCTTATGGTGATTGGCGGCATCGTCTCGCTGGTGAGCCTGCCGACCGCGCAGTTCCCGAATATCGTGCCGCCCCAGATCCTTGTGCAGGCGACGTATCCGGGTGCGGATGCGAAGACGCTGGAAGCAGCCGTGGCAACGCCGATCGAGCAACAGATGAACGGCGTCGACAACATGGACTACATGCAGTCGACCAACGGCAGCAATGGGGTGACGCAACTTACGGTTAGCTTCGGGGTCGACACGAATCCCGACACCGACCAGATTCTTTCGCAACTACGCGTATCGCAGGCCCAGAGCCAGCTGCCTGCCGAGGTGACAACTGCCGGACTCACGGTGACGAAGTCGCTGACATCGCCTCTGATGCTGCTGGCAGTTGATTCGCCACACTCCACGTATAATGGCACATTTCTGGCCAACTATGCGTACATCAATATGGTGGACGACCTCACGCGCGTGAAGGGAGTCTCTCGCATTCAGGTGTTCGGCGCAGGCCAATACGCTCTGCGGGTTTGGGTAAAGCCGGATCAGATGGCGAGACTGGGTGTGACAGTTCCCCAGATTGCGCAGGCTCTTTTGACGCAGAACAACGTCAACCCGGCTGGTCAGATTGGTGGAGAGCCAATTCCGAGCGGACAGCAGTTCACCTATACGGTTCGAACGCAGGGACGTTTGGTAACCGCCAAACAGTTCGGCGACATCATACTGCGAAGCAATCCGGACGGATCGGTATTGCACTTGAGCGATGTAGCGCGCATCGAGCTCGGTGCACAGACATACAACCTGAATGGGTTTTTCGACGGTAAGCCGGCAGCTGTGCTGGCTGTGTATCAACTACCTGGGACTAATGCTGTACAAACGGCAAAGAACGTACGGGCGGAGCTGGCGAAGCTATCCACGAATTTTCCTCCGGATATGGCGTCCGCCGTTCCACTCGACACGACCAAAGCGGTCAGCGCAGGCATTCACGAGATCCTGATCACTCTGATCATCGCGCTGGTGTTGGTGATCCTGGTGGTGTACATCTTCCTGCAGGGATGGCGCGCAACCTTAATTCCGCTGTTGGCCGTGCCTGTGTCGTTGATCGGTACATTCATGGTCTTCCCTCTGCTCGGGTTCTCCATCAACACGCTGTCTCTATTCGGCCTCGTGCTGGCCATCGGGCTGGTGGTGGACGACGCGATCGTGGTGGTAGAGGCGGTGGAGCATCATATTGAAGAGGGCATGACACCTCTCGACGCATCGTATGCGGCCATGGAGCAGGTTGCGAGCCCGGTCATTGCGATCGCTCTCATTCTCACAGCCGTATTCGTCCCAACGGCCTTCATTCCGGGTATCACGGGCCGTCTATATCAGCAGTTCGCTGTGACGATCGCGATTTCAGTCATCTTCTCGGCGTTCAATGCGCTCACTCTGAGCCCTGCCCTGTGCGCGCTTCTGCTCAAGCCCAAGACGGAGTCAAAGGGTCCGCTTGCGCGATTCTTCGCATGGTTCAACCGGGTCTTCGGTCGCACCACAGATCGTTACGTCAGCACATCCGGCTGGTTAGTCCGGAAGTCCATCGTGGGCGTACTGATCATCGCAATTCTGAGCGTGTTCGTGCTGTTGCTTGGCGCAACGATTCCGAGCGGTTTTCTCCCCACTGAAGATCAAGGCTACGCCTTTGTGAACCTGCAACTGCCGCAGGCAGCCAGCTTGGAACGCACCACGGAAGCCGCACTGGATGTGAATCGCGCCCTACATCAGGTGCCTGGTGTCAAGAGCGTGGTCTCCGTTGTGGGCTTCAGTCTTCTGTCTCAGACGCAGAGCACCTATAACGCATTCTTCTTCGTCACGCTGAAAGACTGGAGCACGCGCAGGGCCCCTGATGAACAGTTCAGTGTCATACAGGCAAACCTTGCCAAAACTCTTGGTGGCATCAAGCAAGGCATCGCGTTCTCCTTCACACCGCCGGCCATTCCCGGCCTCGGCACGTCAGGCGGCGTAAGCATGGTGCTGGAAGGTCGCTCGGGCAAGAGC
>JBAVDD010000120.1:0-18908 GCA_049587035.1 Acidobacteriaceae bacterium
CTTTCATATACGCCGGGCTTAGGGTCTTCTTCGCCTTGGCCAGATCGATAAGCGTCGGATAGAACTGCACGAACGTTGTATCTACGGCACCGTGCGCCTCATGGCAGGTGTAGCAACTCGCAGGACGGGGCACGACCTTCGCCGTCTGCTGCCCCGGATCGAACTCAAAGAAGCCCCACTTTCCCGGCAGAGACTCATCTCGCACATGCACTTCGATCGCGTGCACTTCGCCCTGCGACCGTCCCCGCTGATCGATCGAAACCTTGGTCTCCGAACCACGCACCTCCAGGACCAGAACTGTCTTGTCCGGCCAGGTACCTGTGGCCAGAAACGCCTTGTACGCTGCTGGGTTCACGAACACGTTGTCGAACATCGGATCCATGGTCATACCCTTTGCCGGTGGTTGATAACTCATTCCCAACCCTGACGTCAGATACACCCACTCGCGGTAGTGCGCAGGAAACTTCAACTGCCCATCCGTGGTGTAACTCAAAGCAGCGGGCGCGTCAGATGGAACAACCTTCTTCGCTCCACCAACCGCTAGAAACAACATAGACGTCACCACAATCAGCGAACGGGTCACACCATACCTCAATCATCGGAAAGTCTATGGAAGTAGAAGTCCTTTATAAGATACGCGCCCTGCAAAGCTTTTGTTCCGTAGACTTACCTCTTCAACAGATCCGCTGGCACATTCACATCCTCGATGCGGAACAGCCCTGCCAGCGCCGGATGCCGCACAGCGATGGCGCGATACATCTCCCAGGCCACGCGCCGGTAGCTGAAGTGCCCGGCCACGGTTGAGCGCAGCTCCGAGATATACAGCGCCTCCGCAAAGTCCATCTTGAACATCGCGCGGCAGCGCGTGCCCAGCGGCAACAGATACTGAGCGCTCTGCGCGGCCTCGGGCTGGCCGCTGTCGCGCAGCGAGCGGTAGGCGGCGTAGGCGGCTTCAACAGCAGCTTGGTACGCGCCCTCGAGCCCGGCCTCGGACAGCGTCGGCTGGCCCGGGCATACCGGTTCATCGCAGCCGTGTACGTCGCTGAACTCCTGGATCAACTGCACGCAGCGCCGATGCCGATGCATGTCGCGGAAGCCGCCGATGTCCATCAGGATGTCGAACCGGAAGCCATGGCCGGAGTGGAACGCACGCAGCAGCTCGTCGTGACGGCCGCGATGCGCCGTTCCCAGCTTCAGCAGCTCATTACGTCGCACCTCACCCAGCGCACCCACGGCTCCGCGCAGCTGGCGGTACGAGTAGTGGCAGTTCGGATACAGCAGCGAGGTCACCAACTCCACCTCCAGGTGCTCCTCGTCGTCCAGCAGGTCCACGATCGGTGCCGGGTAGATCTCCGCGCCTTTCATCAGCTCCTGTGCGGCCTGCGCCAGCTCAGTGCGGCTCTGCATCTGGTACGCATTCGGCTCGGCGTGCTTCAGCAGCGTGGGCGCGGTGCGCACCGGCGGCATTAGGTCATTCAGAATCTGCGCGGTCGCCTCGGCGTTCACCACGCCCTCCCCGGCCAGCTGCTCGAGCTTGTCGCGCAGCACGTTCCACGCGGGTTCGATGGCCGCCGCGCGCAGCTTCTCACCCAGCTCGCGAACCTCCGCGAACGGGCTCGAGAGTAGCCTCGACACCTGCGTCTCGAGCGTGCGCGCATTCACAATCTGGCCCAGCGACGTATTCGTCGCCAGCGGCAGCAGGTACCGCGCCGCGTCAAACGCCCGAGCCTTCAGCGTGCGAGCGTAGGCCTCCGCCTTCATCTCCTCCGGCCGCGCAACCACACCCTGCAGCGCCTCGAACATCCCCGCACTCAGCGAGTCGTAGGCTGCAAACAGGTGCTCGATCGCCCGCGTATACGCTGTGCGGTGGTGGCCATCGAGCTGCGGCGTGTACCAGCCAGACCGGCGAAAGTCCTGGTAGCGCGTCGAGCGCTCCTGCCCATCCCAGCGCGTCTCGTCTACCAGCGAGATGGCAGCCAGCAGACTCAGCCGCTCCACCGCAAACGGTATGTGCGCCAGGTCGGCGATCGACCGGTGTCCATACTGAAAGTAAAACGTATTCAAAAACTGCTCTGCACGCTGCGAGCTGATCTCAATCAGCGACTCCCGCATGGTCAGCGCCGATCGCGAGTACTTGGCCATCGCATAGGCGAGCACTTCAGGCTCCGCGCTATGGATAGCGTAGACTTCGGTGGTGTTCTCAGTGGGCTTCGACTCGGCGGGGTGCTTGTGGCTATCGGTCATGACTCGCACAAGAATATCGCGCTTGGGATGTTTAAGTTTTAATGGGAATTACACAGGGAGGCTCATGTGAGCGAGCAGGATTCCAATGGCAACGTTGCGCCGTCAAGCAACAACTCCGGACTGTCCGGAAGGATCGCGCTGGTAACCGGCGCCAGCCAGGGCATTGGCCGCGCCTGCGCCCTCGAACTCGCTAAATCTGGCGCAACTGTCGCCCTGGCCGCGCGCTCGGCCGACAAGCTCGCGTCCGTAGCCGCCGAGATCACCACCGCCGGCGGCCAGGCCCGCACCTACTCCCTCGACGTCTCCAGCGAAGACTCCATCAAGGCCTGTGCCAGGACCATCCTCGCCGACCTTGGCAAGGTCGAGATTCTGGTCAACAACGCGGGCATCACCAAGGACGGCCTCACCCTGCGCATGAAGCTCGCCGACTTCGACGACGTCCTCCGCACCAACCTCACCGGCACCTTCCTGCTCACCCAGGCCGTCATCTCGTCCATGATGAAGGGCCGCTGGGGCCGCGTCATCAACATCAGCTCCGTGGTGGGCGAGACAGGCGCCGCTGGCCAGGCCAACTACGCGGCATCGAAGGCCGGCATGATCGGCCTCACCAAGTCCCTCGCCCGCGAGTTCGCCAGCCGCAGCATCACCGTCAACGCCATCGCTCCCGGCTTCATCCAGACCGCTATGACCGATGAGTTACCCGAGGCGCATAAGGCGGCAATCCTCGCTCAGATTCCCCTCGCGCGCTACGGCAGCGACCACGACATCGCCGCAGCCGTGGCCTTCCTCGCCAGCGACTCCGCTGCCTACATAACCGGCCACACGCTCGACGTCAACGGCGGAATGTACATGGGCTGAAGACTTTCGTGTAGTTCACCGGCGAGTCAGATGAGTCGTAAGTCGAGCTAGTGCCGCACCATACACGAATCTTAGTAGGTACAAGTGCAAGGATATTGTGCACTTACCCCTTGCCACACTCACTTGGTATAGTTACTTTACCGTCAATGGCAAATATGCAAACAGTAACGTTGGAAGAGCAGTTCGCTGGATCGGAGCCGACTCCAATAAACATCGGAGCCACGATCCGCGACTTCCGCCTGCAGCGCGGCATGTCGCAAGGTGACATTGAGAAGCGCACGGGTCTGCTGCGTTGTTACCTCTCCCGTGTAGAGAACGGCCACACGGTCCCATCGCTCGAGACGCTGCAAAAAATCGCCGGCTCGCTGGAGATGCCGCTCAGTCAGTTCTTCTCCGAAGACCCCGTCAAGGAGACCTACGGCGTAACCCTGGGCGAAGAAGAGATTCGTTTCCTCACCCAGATTCAGCGCTACTCGTCCAACCTGAACGAGAGCGACCGCAAGCTGCTGCTGGCCATGGTGCGCAAGTTCGCCGCAACGGCGACAACCTCCATCAGCTAACACACAATCAAGCCCACAGGAGCCAGCTGAACCAGGCTGGCTTTTCTCTTTGGCGCACGTAGCTCGCACGCTTCGTTGCCGCCCTAAGGCTTGCCCTGCACAAACGTCGACAGCGCATACCCGAACAGGCACAGCAGCAGCGTCGCGGCCCCAAACGTAACCCTCTGCCGCGCACGGTAGCTCTCCCTGCCGCTGGTCATGCGCGAGAACAGCGGCAGCCCCAGCGCCAACCCGCTCAGGAAACCACCCATATGGGCCGTGTTGTCGATCCGCGGCAGCAACCCCAGGTTCACATGGAACAGCCTCAACTGCCCCGGTGACGCCATCCCCAGCACCTGCGGCGTCATTCCCAGGACGAGGTTGGCCACAGCAAAGAAAATCACCTGTCTGCGCAGGCTGCGCAGATCGCTCCACGGCACATTCAACTTGCGGTTCGAAAGCAGCACAATCAAGATGCCGGCAATGCCAAACACCGCGCCTGAAGCTCCCACCACCAAAACCCCTTGGTGAAAGATGCCCCACGCATAAGAAAACATCATCCCTGTGGTCCCCGTCAGCAGGTACACGGCCACCAAGCCACGCTTGCCCAGCAGCGGCTCTCCAAACAGCCCCAGGTTCCAGAGACACCACATATTCAGCGTGATGTGCAGCACCGTCACATGCACGAACGTTCCGGTAACCAGCCGCCACCACTGGCCCTTTTGAATCTGGTCGGAGGCGGTCCCGCCGAACCGCACCAGCGTCTGCGCGTCGAACGACGCCGTAAAAATGCTCGCCCACGCATGCTGATGTATCAACCCCGGCAGAGGCCCATAGAAGCTCATCACGCAGAACACGACGATGTTGATGCCCATCAGCAGATACGTTGCCGGGTAAGCCCACAACGGAACCGGCCCCTCCGCGCGCCTGGGCGCTGCCTCTACCGGCAAATCGCCGAGAGCCAGCGCCTCCAGCTCTTCGATCTGCGATGGAGTCCGTACTTCAGTCTGGGAAGGTTTGGTCACGTCGTTGGGCGATGATCTATCTCAGACAGCCTGCTTGCGCAGCCGTTCACGCAGCTCCGGGGAAATTCGTTCGCGAAAGAGCGCCGAGACCATGCTCGGAATCGGGGTCGTGATCGTCACCAGCGTCCACAACAGCATCGAAATGAAGACACCCACGATAGCCAGCGCCTCCAGGCTTATGGAGATGCTGGTGGGAATGCGCAGCAGGGAGGCCGCCGCATGATCATGCAGGTGCAAGTGCTGCACATTACTGATGTGACTCATCGCCTCCACCCGGTGCATCACCACGGCCGCCAGCAGAAATGCGGCAAACGACAGCGTCGTGATCGCCAGCAGCATCACATCCCACGTGCGATGCACCCGTTGCCGCTTGCGGCAGTGCGCGCAGTTGTAAAGATGCGCCTCGTAGTCCACGCGCAGATCCGGCGAGATGCCCGAAATGTCGTACCGCCATCCAGACAGAATCGCTCCCACAACTGGGTCGTTGCAGGTTTCCTGACCAGTTCCGCGAGGGTGGGATTCTTGTGTCGCCATGAATCGAATGCTGCTCTCTGAATCTACTGCCGCTCTAGACCTATTGATGCTCTGGCTATCCTAGTCGATTCTAACCTTCGTTGAAAGACTCTTTGCGACCATCGCACGCTGCCCTTTCGGACGCCGTAAACCGGTGACCTACAAGCTGATAGGCTCCAGCGGCACATCCTGCGCCGCCAGCAGGAGACGGTTTCCCAGCAAGCTCATCCGCTCTCGAATCGCCTGCTCAGCCGCCAGCCGCGCCAGCTCGGGCAGATTGTTCTGCTCCGAAATATGTCCCAGCACAATGGTGTGCGCGCCGCCATCGTAGTCGCGCTGCAAAAACTCTGCCGCCGCTGCATTCGACAGGTGCCCCACCCGGCTCAGCACCCGCTGCTTCACGCTCCAGGGGTACGGCCCATCCTTCAGCATCTCCAGGTCGTGGTTGGACTCCAGCAGCAGCACATCCACGCCCCGCAGCGCCATCTTCACATTCGGCGGCACATACCCCAGGTCCGTAGCAATGGCCATGCGGATCGACTCCGCGCGCGCATGAAACACAAACCCGCAGGGATCGGCAGCATCATGCGGAATCGTAAACGGACTCACATCAATCTCCCCAACAGAAAACCCATGCCCGGCACGGAAGTACTCCACTGCCGGCAACGCAGCGGGATCGGCCTTCGCCTTCGGTATCGTCGCCTCCTCGCTCGCCAGCGGCTCCGTCTCCAACGGGTCGTCGACCATCACTGGCTCGTCCACCATCACCGCAGTCGCGGCCGCGCGTGCTTCCTTTTCGCGCTGCACCGTCTCCAGCCACTTGGCATAACTCATCGTCGTGCGCGGCGTCACCATCCGCACCCACGCCCTATGCGTCGACTCAGTAAAGAACACTGGAATCTTCAGCCGCCGCGCCAGCACGCTCAGCCCTGCCACGTGGTCTACGTGCTCATGCGTAATCAGGATCGCGTCCAGCGTCTCCGGGTCCTCGCCCACCATCGCCATCCGCTTCATCAATTCGCGGCAAGACATCCCCGCATCCACCAGAATCCGCGTCGAACCCGCTGCGATCACCGTCGCATTGCCCTTCGATCCCGATGCCAAAACCGTCATCCGCACTACTTAAAAATACGCCCCAACCCTGTGACTAAACCGCCTCCGACACCCCACGCCGACGCCGGACTCCACCCTGATTCCCCGCTCACGTCCCCCGCAACGGCGCAATAAAGTTCACCACCGACCGCATCACCAGCTCATCGCGCTGGTTATAGACCAGCGTTCTGGATTTGATCACCCCGTTTTCGGGCCGGGAAACAGACCGTCGCGCCGACAGAATCTCCGTCTCCGAGCGCAGCCAGTCCCCCGGCCGCACTGGCTGCGTGAACTTGATCTCATCCACGCCGGCGCCCACCATCCCACCCGCAACCAGCATCGACTCCACACGCAACCGCATCGCGATCGCCGCCGTCATCCACCCCGAAGCCGCCAGCCCCTTGAAGAAGCTCTTCGCCGCCGCCGCCTCATCCAAATGAAACGGCTGCGGATCATACTTCGCCGCAAACTCCTTGATCTCCGCCGCCGTAACCTCATAGCTGCGCACCGACCGAATCTTCGTCCCCGGCTGCAAATCCTCAAAGTACAACTCGTCCGCCAAATCACCCTCCGCCTTTTCCAACTCCTTACCGCTTGCTACTTGCCGTACTCATAAAACCCGCGTCCCGACTTCCGCCCCAGCCAACCAGCATCGACCATCCGCACCAGCAGCGGACAGGGCCGATACTTTGGATCGCCAATCCCATCCTCCAGCACCCGCATAATATCCAGGCAAACATCCAGCCCAATGAAGTCCGCCAGCGTCAGCGGCCCCATGGGATGCGCCATCCCCAGACGAAAGATCTCGTCCACAGCCTCGGCCGTCGCCACGCCCTCCATCACCGCAAACATCGCCTCATTCAGCAGCGGCATCAGCACGCGATTGCTCACGAACCCAGCAGCATCGTTCACCTCCACCGGCGTCTTGCCCGCGGCCAGCGCCAGCTCGCGCACCGTAGCAAAAGTGGCGTCCGAGGTCTGCAGCCCACGAATCACCTCGACCAGCGCCATCACTGGCACGGGGTTAAAAAAGTGCATCCCAATCACGCGCTCCGGCCTTCCCGTCCCCGCCGCCAGCTTGGTAATCGAGATCGACGAAGTATTCGTCGCCAGAATCGCCTCAGGCCCCATCAACCCATCCAGCTCACGAAAGATCTCCTGCTTCACCGCCAGCCGCTCCGTCGCCGCCTCCACCACCAGCGTGCAAGCCCTCAGCTCCTGCGGCCGATGCACCGGCCGAATCCGCGCAAAGATCTCAGGCGCCTGCGCCGGATCAATCTTCCCCTTTGCCGCCTCGCGGTCCAGGTTGGTGCGAATCGCCGCCAACCCGCGTTCCATCGCGCTCTCGCTCACCTCATATAAGGTCACGCCAAATCCCGCACGCGCGAATACGTGCGCAATGCCATTGCCCATGGTCCCAGCGCCCACCACTCCCAGCCGATGCTCGGTCACGCTCATACCTCTTCCTCAACCGCAGAACTTAATCGCCAAACCGCGGGCACCCTCCACTATACGACCGTCAGCCCAGCTCGCATCCAATCCTGTTCGATCTTCAAACGCAAACGATAATAGACTTACCCCCTACACTGAATCTGGAGCGACAACTTGCCCGGACCAACCATCCGCATCCTCGAAAGCGAAAACCTCACCGCCCTGCGCGCCCTCCCCGACGCCAGCGTCGAGCTCATCTACATCGACCCGCCCTTCAACACCGGCGTCACCCAAAAGCGCACCCGCATCCGCACCGTCCGCGACGCCGACGGCGACCGCACCGGCTTCGGCGGCAATCGCTACCGCACCGAAACCCTCGCATCCACGCCCATCTACGCCGACATCTTCGACGACTACATCGGCTTCCTTCGCCCCCGCATGATCGAAGCCCACCGCGTTCTAACGCCCACCGGTTCCCTCTTTTTGCATATCGACCCGCGCGAGGTCCACTACTGCAAGGTCATGCTCGACGAAGTCTTCGCCCTCAACAACGGCGCCGGCCGCGACTGCTTCCAGAACGAGATCATCTGGGCCTACGACTACGGTGCGCGCGCCACCAAGCGCTGGCCGGCCAAGCACGACAACATCCTCTGGTACACGCGCAACCCGAAGCGCTACACCTTCAACCTCGACGCCACCGACCGCATTCCCTACATGGCCCCCGGCCTCGTCGGCGCTGAAAAAGCCGCGCGCGGCAAGACTCCCACCGACGTCTGGTGGCACACCATCGTCTCGCCCACCGGCAAGGAGAAAACCGGCTACCCAACCCAAAAACCCCTCGGCATTCTCGAACGCATCGTCCGCGTCCACTCCAACCCCGGCGACACGGTCCTCGACTTCTTCGCCGGCTCCGGCACCACCGGCGTCGCCGCGCTGCGCAACGGCCGCGACGCCATCCTCATCGACCAAAGCCCCGAAGCCTGCGCAATAATCCGCCAGCGCGTCGCAACGCATCCAAACGACAGCAACCTTCACCACCAGCACCACCGAAGGGATAGCCGAAAGACATGAAGATCGACACCACAACATTTCGCGTGCAACCAGACTCATCAATCAAACTCAGCGATCTGCCCACCAAAATCGACCCTGTCTACAAGTCCAAAAAGAAGTACCACTCCCTGCTCAAGCATCACGTCGCCGACCTCAGCGATCAGCAGCAGCTTCTCTACGGCTCCGACAGCTGCGCCCTGCTCCTCATCTTTCAGGGCATGGACGCCGCCGGCAAGGACGGCGCCATCCGCCACGTCATGTCCGGCGTTAACCCCCAGGGCTGCGACGTGGCCAGCTTCAAACAACCCAGTGCCACCGAGCTCGAACACGACTTCCTCTGGCGCACCAACGCGCGCCTGCCCGAACGCGGCCGCATCGGCATCTTCAACCGCTCCTACTACGAAGAAGTCCTCGTAGTGCGCGTCCACCCCGAGATCCTCGAAAACGAAGGCATCTCCGCAAAGCAAGCCAACGACAAAAACTTCTGGGACGAGCGCTATCGCTCCATCGTCAACATGGAGCACCATCTCCACAACAACAGCACACGCACCATCAAATTCTTCCTTCATCTCTCCAAGGAAGAGCAGTGCAAACGCTTCCTCGCACGCATCGACGAGCCCGGCAAGAACTGGAAGTTCAGCCTCGCCGACATCCACGAACGCAAGTTCTGGGACCACTACATGCAGGCCTTTGAAGACTGCCTCAACGCCACCAGCACCCATCACTCCCCCTGGTACGTCGTCCCCGCCGACGACAAGGACAACGCGCGGCTCATCATCTCCGCCATCGTCCTCGACACACTCAAGGGCCTCAAGCTCTCCTACCCCAAAACCACAGCCAAGCACCGCGCCGAACTACTCGCCATCCGCAAAGAGCTCAAAAAGAAATAGCCAGAGGACGCACCAGCGTGCGTCTTCCGGCGCACAGCTTAATCCGCCAACTCATCGGCCAGATGCAGCCACTTATCCAGCGTCGCAATCCCCCGCTCAATCTCTTCCTTCTCCACGATCAGCGGCGGCGCAATCACAAAGTGACTAACCCACGCCTGGATGATCACCCCATCGGCCAGCGTCTTCGCGGCAATCTGATCCACCAGCAGCGGCTTGCCGGAAATCTTATCCGTATACGTATTGAACGGCTCCTTGGTCGTCTGATTCGTCACCAGATCAACGGCCCAGAACAGCCCTTTACCGCGAACATCGCCAACACTCTTATGCTTGGCCTTCAAAGCTTTCAGCAAAGATCCAACAAACGGCTCCAGCTCCTTCGCCCGCTCCACCAGCTTCAACCGCTTCATCTCATTGATCGTCGCCACCGCAGGCCCCAGCGTCATCGGATGCGCCTCATACGTGTGCCCGTGCGCAAAATAATGATCCTGGAAGTAGTCGCCAATCTTCTCGCTAGTAGCGCACAAACCCAGCGGCACATACGCTGACGTAATCCCCTTCGCGGTAGTCAGAATGTCCGGCGTCACATTCCACAGATTCATCGCAAACCACGCGCCAGCGCGGCCCCAGCCACTCATAACCTCATCGGCAATCAGCAGCACGCCGGTCTCATCGCAAACCTTGCGCAGCTTCGGCATGTACTCATCCGGAGGCACCAGCACGCCGTTGGTGCCAACAATCGGCTCCACCAAAACCGCCGCCACATCGCTCTCATTGCGAATCATGTGCTCCAGGTAATCCACGCACGCAATCCCGCACTCCGGATACGTATGTTTGATCGGACACTTGTAGCAGTGCACCTCCGGCCCAAAGATAATTCCCGGCCCTTTGCCGCGCGGCTCCATCGCCCAGCGACGCGGATCACCCGTAGCCGCAATCGCTCCCGCCGTCGACCCGTGATAACTCCGATACCGCGCAATCACCTTCGTCTTGCCCGTATACATCCGCGCAATCTTGAACGCCGCCTCATTTGCATCCGTTCCCGACGTAGTAAAGAAAAACTTATTCAGTCCTTTCGGTAGCACCTCGAGCAACAACTTGCTCAGCTCCGCACGCGCAGTCGTCGCATATCCCGGCATCGCATACGCCAGGTCCTGCGCCTGCTGTTTGATCGAATCAATCACCGCCTGGTTCTTATGACCCAGGTTCATGCACATCAGCTGCGCCGAGAAATCCAGATACTTCTTCCCCTTCGCATCGGTAATATAACAACCCTCCGCGTCGACAATATGCATCGGCGTCCAGCCTTTCTGGAACCTCCACGTGCCATAGTTCGTCTCCCGCGTAATCTGCACCACCTCGTCCGAGGTCATCGCACCACTCTTGCCCAACACATCACTAACACTCATGTCTTACCCCTTCCGCTTCCGCCAACGCAGCGCGATGGCCAAACATCATCACGTAATAGATTGCTCCCGAAAGGAAGAATCCGACAAACCACGCATAGTCATACAAAAACCCAACCCGAGGCACAAACTTCCCCACCAGCGCCGCAAACACGCCCACCACAAGCGCCACAATCGCCGCTGGATTCAACCCATTCCGATACTCATACATCCCACCCCGCCGATACATCGAGTACGTATCCAACCGCGTCCCCCGCAACAGAAAATAATCCGTCACCATAATCCCCGCCACCGGCCCCAGCAATCCCGAGTATCCCACTAACCACCCAAACACATAACTCCCAAACGTTGCCATCAGCTTCCAGGGCATCATCGCCAGCCCCAGTAACCCCGTGATCATCCCGCCCATGCGAAAGCTGATCAGTTTCGGCGCGAGATTCGAAAAATCATTCGAAGGCGAAACCACATTCGCCGCGATATTCACATTCAGCGTCGCAATCAACAATCCAATCAACCCAAGAAACGCAATCCAAGGCTCGTGGAACCTCCCCAACAGCGTCACCGGATTCCATATGGCTTCACCGAACACCACCGTCGAAGCCGACGTTACGGCGATCCCGATAAACGAATACAGCACCATTGCCACCGGCAACCCAAGCGCCTGCCCCACAATCTGCGACTCCTGTTTCTTCGCATACCGCGTGAAGTCAGGAATATTCAAACTCAACGTAGCCCAGTACCCCACCATCGCAGTCAGCGAAGGAAAGAAGAACTTCAAAAAACCATGCGTAGTAGTGAATTTACTAGGCGTAGAAAGCATCGGACCAAATCCGCCCGCGCGATGCAGCATGAACCACAGTAACGCCAACCCCAGCACCAGCATCAGCGGCGCAGAAAAGCTCTGCAAGAACCGTATCGACTCCACGCCCCGCCACACCACCCACATATTCAGTGCCCAGAACCCCAGGAAGCACACCCACGTCACGCCCGGCATATGCGCCGTCGCCGGCCACAGCACCGCAACCATCGCTGCAATCGCCTGTCCGCCAATCCACGTCTGAATCCCAAACCACCCACACGCCACAATCGCACGCAGCATCGCCGGAACATTCGCCCCCACCGGCCCAAAGCTAGCCCGCACCAACACCGGAAACGGAATCCCATACTTTGCGCCCGCATGCGCATTCAGCAGCATCGGAACCAGCACAATCAAATTGCCCAGCAGGATCGTCCCCACCGCCTGCTTCCAGTTCATGCCCCCGGCAATCAAACTCGCCGCGAGCATGTACGTGGTCACCTCCATCGACATCGAAAACCACAGCGCAATGTAGTTGTACGTTCCCCACGTGTGTTGCGCAGGCATCGTCGGCGCCAGGTCAGCGTTGTAAAGCCGCGCGTCCGGAGCGTACTCCTCTCCAAACTGGTCGCTGTCGATCGCAACGTTCGACGGTGGCCTCAACCCATCCCTCCACCATTAGCCTCGCGCTTCACAAACCGCCCGCGTCCCGTCGTCCCCAGAAATTCTCCCGGCGACGTCACGTTGTCCACCACCAGTTCCCCTCGCGAATATACCTTCGCCGCATTCCCCATGACCTTCCAACCTTCAAACATCGAGTAGTCCGTAGCCATGCGCTGCGTAGCCGCCGAAATCGTATACTCCGCCTTCGGGTCCCACAGCAGAATGTCCGCATCCAGCCCTTCGGCAATGCGTCCCTTCTGCTTCTCCATGCCAAAGATCCGCGCCGGATTCGTAGCCATCAACGCCACAAATCTCTCCGGCGAAATCTTCCCCGCATTCACGCCGAAGTGCCACAAAATCTGCAACCTGTTCTCAACACCAGGGCCGCCATTGGGAATCTTGCGAAAATCTTCGCGCCCCAGCTCTTTCTGATCCGCAAACCGAAACGGGCAATGGTCCGTCGACACCACGGCCAGCGTCCCATCGCGCAGCGCCTCCCACAGCGGCGCGTGGTTCCACTTCTCCCTTAGCGGAGGCGTGAACACATACTTCGCCTCCTCCCAGCTCTTGCCCGGCATCTGCTCCTCAATCGACAGCACCAGGTACTGAATGCAAGTCTCCGCCAGCGCCTTCGCCCCACGCGCCTGCATAAACTTCAGCGCCGCCAGCGAATCCTCATTCGACAGATGCACGATGTACACCGCAGCCCCCGCCAAATCCGCCAAAGCAATCGCGCGATGCGTAGCCTCCGCCTCTGCCTTCGGCGATCGCGACAGCGCATGATAGTGCGGCTCCGTCTTCCCCTCCGCAATCATCTGCCCCACCACCACATCAATCGCACTGCCATTCTCCGCATGAATGCAACACAGCGCATTCAACGCCGCCGCCTTCTGCATCACCTTGAACATCAGCCCATCGTCGATCATCAGCACGCCCGGATATGCCATGAACAGCTTGAAGCTCGAGATCCCCTCCGCAACCATCTCCTCCATCTCGCGCAACCCCTGCGCCCCATCCCCAGGCCCCAAATCCGTCACCGCCATATGTAACGAGAAATCCACGCAAGCCTTCCCCTTCGACTTCGCCCTCCACACATCGAACGCCTCGCGCATCGTCTTACCCTGCGTCTGCAACGCAAAGTCAATCAGCATCGTCGTTCCACCCACCGCCGCCGCCTGCGTGCCAGTCGTGTAATCATCCGCCGAAGTCGTCCCGCCAAACGGCATATCCAGATGCGTATGCACATCGATCCCGCCCGGCATCACCAGCAGCCCGGTTGCATCGACAACCTCGTGCCCCTCCTCGCTGATCCCAGCACCCACGCGCGCAATCATCTCACCCGACAGCAGCACATCCATCTGCTTCGACTCAGTCGCACTAACAACCGTTCCGTTCTTGATCAGAATTCCCATAGCACCATCTCCCTACGCCTTCACACTCTCGGCCTTCGCCACACGCTCCGCCCACGTCTCCGGGCAGAGCCCTGTCTCCACGCGTTCCATCACAATGCACTCCGGCACCGGACACACCAGCGAACACAGATTGCACCCCACGCACTCATCCACATCCACACGCGGAATCCGCTCCAGCGGTGTAACCGCACTACTCACACCCTCACCACCTAAATCCAGCTTCGCAATCGGCGTCGTCGCAATCGTCTTCACCGACTCCGCAAACACCATCGCCGGCGTCGGCTTCCCATGCGGGTTCGGCTCATGCTGCACGAAGCGCGGATCAGTTCCCTTCACCACCTGCTCCATGCCACCGTCCACACGATCCAGATGAATGCACTGATGCGCTCCATCCCAGCAAGCCGTGTAGCAGAGCTGACACCCAATGCACTTGACTGGATCAATGACCGCGACCACGCGGTAGTTCAAATCCAGATGCTTCCAGTCGCACACCTTCGCCAGCGACCGCCCGCGAAAGTCCTCAATCGTCTCGTACCCCTTTCGCCGCATCCACGCAAGCAAACCATCGCCCATGTCCTCAACAATCCGATACCCATAGTGCATCGCCGCTGTGCAAACCTGCACGGTCCCCGCGCCGAGCAGCATAAACTCCGCCGCATCCTGCCAGCTGCCAATGCCACCGATGCCGCTCATCGGCAGCGCCGCCAGAGGATCGCTCATCACCTGCTGGACCATATTCAAAGCGATCGGCTTCACCGCAGGTCCGCAGTACCCACCATGCGAACTCTTCCCACCCACCTTCGGTCGCGGCTCCAGCGTCTCCAGGTCAATGCTCGTAATGGAGTTGATCGTATTGATCGCACTCAACGCATTCGCGCCCGCGCGCCGCGCCGCACGCGCCGGCATGCGTATGTCGGTAACATTCGGTGTCAGCTTAGCGATCACCGGCGTCCGCGCCTTCTCCTTCACCCACCCCGTAATCTGCTCGCAGTACTCCGGCACCTGCCCCACCGCCGATCCCATGCCGCGCTCACTCATCCCATGCGGACAGCCAAAATTTAACTCAAGCCCATCAGCACCTGCATCCTCCGCGCGCTGCACCATCTCATGCCACGCCTCGCGCGTCGACTCCACCATCAAGCTCGCAATCACCACATGCTTCGGATACCGCCGCTTCACCTCCGCCATCTCGCGCAGGTTCACCTCCGGCGGCCGGTCGCTGATCAACTCAATATTGTTGAACCCCATCATCTTCTGCCCCTGCCAATCAATCGACGAGTAGCGCGAGCTCACATTCGTCACCTGCGCTCCAATCGTCTTCCACACCGCGCCGCCCCACCCCGCATCGAACGCGCGCATAATCTGCTCACCGCAATTCGTCGGCGGAGCACTCGCCAGCCAGAACGGATTCAAACAACGGATCCCCGCAAACGTAGTCTCAAGCGTTGGCATCTTGTCCCCCTAGCCAAACAGAAATCCCAATCCCCGCGCGCTTTCCATCCGCAACTGCATCCACCACCTCGCGCCCTCCGTTCGTGCAATCACCACCCGCAAAGTACTTCGGGTTCGACGTCTGCCCAGTCTCCCGATCGATCACAATTCTTCCGCGCTCCAGCCTCACCTTACCCGATCCCGCACTAACAAACTCCGCATGCGTAGCCTGCCCAATCGCCAACACCACCAGCTCCACCTCCAGCAAGAAATGATCGCCAGCCTTCGGCACCAACGACCCGTCCTCACGCGTCTCCAACTCCGCCAACTCCAGCGCCTCGACACTCTTCTCACCAGCCACGCGCACCGGCGTCACATGCCACAGGAACTTCACACCCTCCTGCCGCGCATGCTCATACTCAAACCCAAACGCCGACATCTGCGCCGCCCCACGCCGATACACCATCGTCACGTCGCTCGCGCCCAGCCGCACCGCAGCATTTGCTGCATCGATCGCCGTATTCCCCGCGCCAATCACAGCCACGCGCGCCGGAACCTCATGCACCTTCCCGCTCTTGTACCCCGCAATAAAATCGAGCGCGTTGGTCACACCATCGAGCCCTTCACCCGCCACACCCAGCTTATGAATCGCCCCCAGACCCATCCCCAGGAACACCGCATCGTAGCTCGCCTCCAGCTCCGCGAGCTTCGCCGCATCCACGATCGTCTCAAACTGAAACTCCACACCCAGCTGCGCCAGCATATCGATCTCGCGCAAACTCTCCGCCAGCGGCAGCTTGTACTCCGCAATACCATACGTGTTCAAACCACCCGGCAGTGACCGCGCATCAAAGATCACCGCCTTCACACCACGACGCCGCAATTCCGCCGCACAAGCCAGCGACGCTGGCCCACCCCCAACCAGCGCCACACGCTTGCCCGTATCCTCACCCGGCGTAAACGGCAGCGCAGCCCCGCTCGCATGCAGTGCATCCATCGCAAACCGCTGCAAGCGTCCAATCTCAATCGGCTGCTTGTTATACCGATGCATCACGCAAGCACCCTCGCACAGCACCTGCACCGGGCAAGCCCGCGAGCAGCTAGCCCCCAGAATATTCGCCTCCAGAATCGTCCGCGCCGACCCCTCCAAATTCCCGCTAGCAATCTTCTTAATGAACTTCGGCACATCGATATGCGTCGGACAAGCCCCCATGCAAGGCGCATCGAAGCAGTACAGACAACGCAACGCCTCGGTCACCGCGGCCGTCATCTCCAGCGCTGGATGCAGATCCGCAAACCGCGCCGCAACCTCCGCCGATCTTTCTGCCTTCGAAAAAAAGCTGGTCGCCTCACTCATAGGAACGATCGCATCTCCTTCTCTGAATCCGCACGCGCCTTGTCTGGGCTCGTCGGATGAAGGTTAGATTATGCACCATCGGCGTCAAAAGTGGGAGACCAGGTGTTCGCCTCTATCCCCTACCGCCGCGCGATCCACTCCATCGTCTTCTCACTCAGCCGCACAAACGCCTCCACCGCCTGCTCCAGATGCTCCCGCTTCGTATCCTCAGCGGCGTTGTGGCTAAGACCATTGAGCGACTGAACAAACATCATTACCGTAGGAACCCCCAGCCGCGCCACCTCCGCCGCATCATGCAGCGGCCCGCTCGGCAGCCGCTCGCACGTCCCCACGGTCTCCACAATCGCCTCCTCGCACAACGCAATCAATTCTGGCGCAAACGGTATCGGCTCAATCGACCAGATCTTCGCCCACTCCACCGAGCATCCCTCTTCCTTCGCAAACCTCTCGCTGGCCGCGCGAGCCTCGCGCAACATCTGCGCCAACACCTCCGCATCCAGGTCGCGCATGTCCAAAGTAGTTTCACAACGCCCCACCACCGCCGTCACAATCCCCGGAAACGTCTTCACACTTCCCATCGTCGCCACAGCCTGCGGATGCTTCCGCGCAATCGGCCGAATCTCCAACGCCAGCTTGGCCGCGGCCGCCAGCGCATCGCGCCGCACCTCCATAGGCGTCGACCCCGAATGAGCCTCCTGCCCCCGAAACGTAATCGCCCACCGCTCCACGCCCTTAGTCCCCTCGACCACCGCCAGCGGCTTGCCAACGCGCTCCAAAATCGGCCCCTGCTCAATATGCAGTTCTAAATACGCGGACAGATTTTTCTGCTCAACAACGGCCTCCCCCACGCGCTCCACATCGACGCCACAAGCCGCAAGCGCCGCCTCCAACGTCACACCCTCGCGATCCGTCCGCGCACGATCCGCCTCAATCGTAGCCTTGCCCGCAAACGCCGCCGACCCAAACAAGCTGCGCCCAAACCGCGCACCCTCCTCATCGGCCCAGTCCACCAGCTTCACCGTCACCGGAGGCTTCCCTCCATGCGCTTCCGCCGCATGCGTCAACGCCTCCAACGCCACCATCACACCCAGGCATCCATCCAACCAACCGCCATTCGGTACCGAATCCAAATGACTCCCCACCACCAGCGCGCGCTCACTCTCTCCCATCAGCGTCACCCAGTAATTCCCCGCAGCATCGTAGTGCCGCTCCACCGGCAGCCCCCGCAGCTTCTCCTCAAACCAACCCCGAGCCTTCAGCCACATCGGCGACCAAGCCACCCGTTGCGCTCCATCTTCATCTGCCGTCAACGCCCGAAGCTCATCCAGATTCGCCAGCACCCGCTTAGCATCAACCATCTCAAACCTCCCGTCGCAACAGCGAAGGGCCACCCACACAGGGCAGCCCTCCAGTCTTTCTCTACACTCTACCCCCCTGCCCTACTTGCTTCCCGGGGGCACCAGTCCATTCATGCGCAGGTACTCGACCATCTGGCCATAGTGGTCATACCCATGCGCCACGCCAAACGCCGCCAGCGACACGCGTGTGGTCATGCCATCGATCGGCTTGATCGGGAGATAAGCATTCGCCGGCGTAATCGTAGCAATCGCCTTATGCGCAAACCGGAACGACTTCGCCAGCGCCGCCACAGCCTCGTCCTTAGTGTGAATGTTCTCCAGCTCCGCCCTATCCACATCCGGCTTCATCCCGCCCACCTCCGAGTAGAAGTAGTAGTTTGCCTCGGCCACGTGTGTAACCTCCTGCACAAAGGTCCGCACCGTCGCAAACCTAACCCCCTGCCCCGGCGCAAAGATCGTCTGCGTAGGAGCAAAGCTGTACTTGTCCGCGGGCATCGTATTCACCACGCCCATCGCCTCGTGCTCATACGCGCTCAGAAGCTGATCCAGCGCCTTCGCCGGAGACGACGCCCCCGACTCCATCTTCATCGGCGCATTCATCTTCATCTGCGCGGTTGCCGTCACCGTGCTCGCGCTCATCAAGCAAACAGCGCCCATCGCCAAACCTATCGACATCATCCGTAACCGCATCGTCTTCACCTCAAATCAAAGTCGCAGCCAAAAGCACTACCAGCCTAGCAGCCCGCCGCACCCACGTACCGACCCCGTAAAATATTCCCGAGCGAAATCCGAACTCGCCCGTCTTTCCCTGTAGAGGTCACACATGGCATCGAGTCGGTGGGAGTT